>NZ_JBIBKS010000049.1:0-21389 GCF_042959345.1 Streptomyces sp. NPDC007905
GCACCCCTGCCCGGCCGAACGGAAGCATCAAGCGAAGCCTCCCCGACCCCAACTCCACCAACCAGAACGACACTTAGTCGCGACAGTCTACTAGGTGAGTCCAGTCGGTCGTACGGGACACTCACCGCACCTCGATGAAGACCCCCGCGTCCCGGTCCGCCCGCGGCCGTGGCTCCTGCGCCGGATGCCCGACCGCCACCGCACCCATCGGGTCCCAGTCGGCGGGAAGCCCCAGCACCTCGCGCACCACGTCCCGGCAGAACATCGTCGACGACACCCAGGCCGACCCCAGCCGCTCCCCGGCCAGCGCGACGAGCAGGTTCTGCACCCCCGCGCCCGTCGCCACCACGAACATCTCCCGCTCGGCGCCGTCGCGCCGCGCGTCCCCGTAGGTGTGCGAGCCGTCCATGACCAGGCACGGCACGACCAGATACGGGGCGTTCCGCAGCACGTCCCCGCGCCGGACCCGCCGGGCGATGGACTCCTCGCTCTTGCCGTCCCGGCGCAGGTCCGCGATCCAGGCGTCCCGCATCGCGTCGAGCAGCCGTACCCGCGACTCCTCCGACTCCAGCAGTACGAACCGCCAGGGCGTGGTGTGGTGCGGTGCGGGCGCGGTCACCGCGGCGGCCACCGCACGCCGGACGGCGCCGGGGTCCACGGGTTCGTCGGTGAAGGCCCGTACGGTGCGGCGCTGCGTCACGGCCTCCCGCACGGCCTCGGACGTGCCCAGCCGGAACATGTCGTCCCGCGCGGTACGCACCAGCGCCCGCGCTCCCTCGCCGTGCTCGTCGGACACGGCATGGGCCAGCCCGCGCACCACGGCGACCGGCCGTCCCGCCGCCTTGCCCTTGACCAGGTCACCGGCGGCGGCCAGCTCGTCGGCGGTGGCGACGACGGTGGCGCCGAGCGGATTGCCGTACGCGTCCGTCCCCCCGCGCAGATCGTCCAGCACGCGCACCCCGGCTGCGCCGATCGCCACGTCCGTGAGCCCCGAGCGCCAGGGGCGCCCGAAGGTGTCCGTGACGACGACACCGATGGTGACGCCGAGCGCGTCGCGCAGCCCGTCGCGGATCGCGCGGGCGGAGGCGTCCGGATCCTCGGGCAGCAACAGCACGGTTCCGGCAGGGGTGTTGGAGGCGTCGACCCCGGCGGCGGCCATGACCAGGCCCTGCCGGTTCTCGACGATGCGCAGCACGCCGCGCCGGGCCACCACCCGTACGGTCTCGGCGTCGATCGCGGCCTCCCGGTCGGCCGCCTGGACGAGCCGGCCCTCGGCCTTGGACACGATCTTGGAGGTGACGAGCAGCACGTCCCCGTCGGCCAGGCCGGGCTCGGCCGCGGCGATCAGCTTGGCCAGGTCGTCGCCCGGCTGCACCTCGGGGATCCCGGACGGGGCCCAGACCCTGTACTCCGGGCGCTCCTCGCTCATGCCCCCCGCACCTCCTCGGCCAGCGCCAGCGCCTCCCGCGCCATCTGCGCGACCGCGTCCAGGTCGGTCATCATCAGGGGTACGGCCCGGCAGCGGATCCCGTCCGCCTCGACCTGCCCGACCGCGCCCGCGTCGACGGTGTCGACCAGCCAGCCGTCCAGCAGGCCGGAGCCGTAGTGCTCGGCCACCGCCGCTGCCGTGGACTCCACGCCGACCGCGGCGAGCACCTTGTCGGCCATCCCGCGCACGGGCGCGTCCCCGACGATGGGGGACAGGCCCACCACTGGTACGCCCGCGTCCGCGATCGCCTCGCGGATGCCGGGCACGGCGAGGATCGTGCCGATGGACACGACCGGGTTGGACGGCGGGAAGAGGATGACGTCCGCCTCGGCGATGGCCTCCAGGACACCCGGCGCGGGCTTCGCCCGCTCGGCGCCGACCGGCACGACGGCCTCGGCCGGGACCGAGGCGCGCAGCCGCACCCAGTACTCCTGGAAGTGGATCGCCTTGCGCTCGCCGTCCAGCTGGACGGCCACGTGGGTCTCCACGCGGTCGTCGGTCATCGGGATCAGGTTCACGCCGGGCTTCCAGCGGTCGCACAGCGCCTCGGTGACCGCGCTCAGCGGATAACCGGCGCCGAGCATCTGCGTCCGCACGATGTGCGTGGCGAAGTCCCGGTCGCCGAGCCCGAACCACTCCGGGCCGACGCCGTACGCCGCCAGCTCCTCCTTGAGGTGGAAGGTCTCGTCGGCACGCCCCCAGCCCTGCTCCTCGTTGATGCCGCCGCCCAGCGTGTACATCACCGTGTCGAGGTCCGGGCAGACCTTCAGCCCGAAGAGGTGGATGTCGTCGCCGGTGTTGCCGATGACCGTGACGTCCGCGTCCGGCACGGCCCGCTTCAGACCGCGCAGGAAACGGGCACCGCCGATGCCGCCTGCCAGAACCACAATGCGCATGGAAACAGTGTGTCAGCCGCCAGGCCGACCCGTTGAGGGGTGGTGGCCGGGTGACGGGCGGCCACGTCTGGCAGGCGGGTACGACAATGCGTCAGGCAGTCACCGCACGCGGCTCGGTACGCGCCTCGCAGTGCGGGGAGGTGTGCATCGGCATCTCGGTCAGGCCCGGGTAGTAGACGTGCAGGCTCACCGCCGGTTCCAGCGCGTCGTTCACCACCTCGTGCACATACCCCGGCGCGAAGACCCGCTGTGCGCCGGCCGTGAGCGTGTGCGTGCGCCGCTCGGTGTGCTCGGTCAGCGTCCCCTCGAGGACGGTGAGGACACCGGAGGAGCGGCCGTGGTCGTGCAGCCCGCTGCCCTGCCCGGGCACCCAGGACAGCAGCCACACCTCGTAGCCGATCGGGGTCTCCCCTGCTCGAGCGGAGCCGAGAGCTTGGGGAACGGTGCGCAGCCGGTGGTACCAGCGGGCCGTGGCGTCGTAGCGGACGAGGTGCGCCCACTGGGAGCGGTCGGCGGCGATGGCGCGGGCGAGGCCCGCGAACTCGGCGACGGTGGCCGGGTGCTCGCGCGGCGGCTGGAGCAGGTGCGGGACTTCGAGGATGTCGCCGGCGATCTGGAGGTCGTTGTCGCTGTTCATCGGGTGCGGTGATTCCTCGCGGAAGAGTGGGATGCCCGGGACTGGGGGTCCTGCGAAGGAGGAAGCGGTCGAGCCTTGGGACTCGACGACAGCCGGAGCGCCGGCTCAACAGCTGGAACAGCAACAACAGCTACAGCGAACCCGGGCAGCACCGTGGGACCCGGCGGTGCGGGTCGAGGTGAGTGCCAAGTTCGCGAGCATGCCCACTAGGACACCGGTTCACACCCGCACTGTCAACTCGACGCCCGGAATGTGGGACATGCTTCATCTCATCCGGTTCATCTGTCAGGTGAAAGGTTTGTTCACCCGGAACCCGGGACACATGGCGCACTACCGAGCGCTCGAGCCTCGAGGAACGCGATCGAACACAAGGGCGTCCTCCTTCGTACAGAGGTCCGTACGGGGTCCGTCGCCCTTCTGGGCCTCGTCTGCGTGTCAAGGTTTAAGTCGATTTGAACACTTTCCGCACGGCCTTGGTTCCGCAGAGTGAATAACGGGCTCAATAGCAGATCTCGGCTTGACTCGCCCGGAGCAGCACACTTGTAATTTCACTCGTGTCGTTCAGCCGAAATCGGTAACGGCTACGCACGGGGACGCGAAAGACAGACGAGGGGCGCACATGACCGAGCTGGTGCAGCAACTGCTGGTCGACGACGCGGACGAGGAACTCGGCTGGCAGGAGCGCGCGCTGTGCGCCCAGACCGACCCCGAGTCCTTCTTCCCCGAGAAGGGCGGCTCCACAAGAGAGGCGAAGAAGGTCTGCCTCGCCTGTGAGGTGCGCTCCGAGTGCCTCGAGTACGCCCTGGCCAACGACGAGCGCTTCGGCATCTGGGGCGGTCTGTCCGAGCGTGAGCGCCGCAGGCTGAAGAAGGCCGCCGTGTGACCGCACGAACACGGACATACTTCGCGAACGGCCCGTCGCCGGTGGGTTATCCACAGGGGGCGGGCCGTCGTCATGGGCAGCCGATAGTGTGGTCGCTCGTCCGAGACGCCCCGCTGTCCCCTCGGGGCACAGGCGTCCACCGCAGTCCATCGAACCGGGGCCCGTACCTCGATGTCCGTGCACAGCCACAGCCATGCGGCAGCCCAAGACGGCGCTGCCACCCCTGAGTTCCCGCGTCATGTGGTGACCGCGGTCCTCGTCTCCCACGACGGCGCCCGCTGGCTGCCCGACGCGCTCGCCGGGCTGCTCGGCCAGGAGCGCCCCGTCCAGTACGCGGTGGCGGCCGACACCGGCAGCGCGGACGACTCCGCCCAGCTGGTCGCCGAGACCCTCGGTGACGACCGGGTGCTGCACCTCGCCCGGCGCACCGGCTTCGGCCAGGCCGTCGAGGAGGCGACCCGGATCGCCCCCGTCCTCACCCCGGACGAGCTGCCGTACCTCAAGCGCCCCAGCGGCTGGGACCCGGTCACGCGCAGCTGGCGCGACGACGCCTACGACCTGCCGGAACTGCCGCACGGCGAGCCCGTCCAGTGGCTGTGGCTGCTGCACGACGACTGCGCACCCGAACCCGACGCCCTCGCCCAGCTGCTCCGGGTCGTGGACAACGAACTGGAACTGGGCCGCGACGACGTCGCGGTCGTCGGCCCGAAGCTGCGCGGCTGGTACGACCGCAGGCAGCTGCTGGAAGTCGGCGTCTCCATCGCCAACTCCGGCCGCCGCTGGACCGGCCTCGACCGCCGCGAACAGGACCAGGGACAGCACGACCACGTGCGCACCGTGCTGTCCGTCTCCACCGCCGGCATGCTCATCCGCCGCGACGTCTTCGAGCAGCTCGGCGGGTTCGACCGCAGGCTGCCCCTGATGCGTGACGACGTCGACCTGTGCTGGCGCGCCACCGCGGCCGGCCACCGCGTCCTCGTCGCCCCCGAGGCGGTCGTCCGGCACGCCGAGGCGGCCTCCCGCGAGCGCCGTACCGTCGACTGCGTGGGCCGCACCGCCGCCTCCCCGCACAAGGTCGACAAGGCCGGCGCCGTCTACACCCTCCTCGTCAACACCCGCGCCGCCGCCCTGCCCTGGGTGCTGCTGCGGCTCGTCCTCGGCACCCTCATCAGAACCGTCGCCAATCTCGTCGGCAAGGTCCCGGGGCAGGCCGTCGACGAGATCCGCGGCCTGCTGGGCACCCTGCTGCGGCCCGAGCGGATTCTCGCCGGACGGCGCCGCCGCGGGCCCTCGCGGATCGACAAGGGCGAACTGCGCCAGCTCTTCCCGCCGCCCGGCGCGACCGTCCGCGCCACCGTGGAACAGTTCGCGGGCAACTTCTCCGGCGGCTCCGACAGCGACACCTCCTCGGCCGGCCGGCACGGGGGCGCCGTCGAGTCCGGGCCGGGCGGCGACGACGCCGACTTCCTGGAGATCGAGCAGTTCGCCCGGTTCAAGCGGATCGCCCGCAAGCCCGGCCCGGTGCTCTTCCTGGCCCTCCTCCTGGTCTCGCTCGTCGCCTGCCGCGCGCTGCTCGGCGGCGGCGCGCTCGCGGGCGGCGCCCTGCTGCCCGCCCCGGCCGGCGCCGGCGACCTCTGGTCCCGCTACACGGACGCCTGGCACCCGGTGGGCGCCGGCGGCACCCCGCCCGCACCGCCCTACCTCGCCGTCGTCGCGACCCTCGCCTCGATCCTCTTCGGCTCCTCGGGACTCGCGGTCACCGTCCTGCTGGTCGGCTCGGTGCCGCTGGCCGGTTTCACCGCCTACTTCGCCTCCCGGCCCCTCGTCACCTCCCGCCTGCTGCGCGCCTGGGCGGCCATCGCCTACGCCTTCCTGCCGGCCGCCACCGGCGCCCTGGCCGGCGGCCGCATCGGCACCGCCGTCCTCGCCGTGCTGCTTCCGCTCATCGCGCGCGCGGGCATCGCCGCGAGCGGCCTCACCAGGGCCTCCGGCACGCGCGGCAGTTGGCGCGCGACCTGGGCGTACGCGCTGCTGCTGACCATCACCACCGCGTTCACGCCGATCGTCTGGCCCATCGCCCTGATCCTCGGCATCGGCGTGCAGGTCCTGCGCCGCGGCGACCTCGTCGCCCACGGCCTGCGCTTCCTCGCCCAGCTCGGCACCCCGCTGCTGATCCTCGCCCCGTGGTCGCTCACGCTGCTGCCGACCGGCTTCTTCACCCAGGCGGGCCTGGACTACGGCGCCTCCACCGCCTCCGCGCTGGACCTGCTCGGCGCGAGCCCCGGCGGCCCCGGGACCGTGGACGGCCTGATGCTCATCGGCATCGTCCTGGCAGCCCTGGCCGCACTGCTGCGCTCCGAACGCCGGTTGGGCGTGCGGATCGCCTGGGCGGTCGCCCTGGTGGGGCTGGTCTTCGCCGTCCTGTCCAACCACTCCACCTGGGCCGGACCGGCCACCCTCGTCTACGGCATCGCCCTGCTGGCCGCCGCCGCGCTCGGCGCCGACGGGGCACGCGCGCGCGTGGCCGAGCAGAGCTTCGGCTGGCGCCAGCCGGTCGCCGCCCTCATCGCCTTCGCCTCGGCGGCGGGCCCCCTGCTCGTCGCCGCCGGCTGGATGATCGGCGGCGCCGACGGCCCGCTGGAGCGCCGCGACCCGGTGCAGGTGCCCGCGTTCGTCGCAGAGGACGCCACCACCCGCGACCAGGCCCGCACCCTGATCCTCGACAGCGACTCCACCGCACGCGTGCGCTACACGTTGGTCCGCGGCTCCGGCGCCCGCATGGGAGACGCCGAACTCGCCGCCGCCGACGGAGGGAACGCCAAGCTCGACAAGGTCGTCGCCAACCTCGTCGCCGGCTCCGGCGCCGACCAGGCCGGTCAGCTGGGCGGCTTCGCCGTCCGCTACGTCCTCGTCCACAAGGGCGCACCCCGCGAGGTCACCCGCGTCCTGGACGCCACGCCCGGGCTGAGCCGGCTCAGCCAGCAGAACGGCGGCGCCCTGTGGCGCGTCGACCAGCAGGTCTCCCGCGCCACCATCGTGGCCGCCGGCGGCTCGGGCACCGCCCAGTCCGTCGCCGCCGGGCCGGTGGAGATCCACACCACCGTCCCCTCCGGCTCGGGCAGCCGCGTCCTGCGCCTGGCCGACGCCGCCTCCGACGGCTGGACGGCCACCCTGGACGGCAAGCCGCTCACCCGCACCACGGTCGACGGCTGGGCCCAGGGGTTCCAGCTGCCCTCCACCGGCGGCACGCTGGACGTCGTCTACGACGCCCCGGTCGCCCACACGGCCTGGCTGTGGGCACAGGGCGCGCTCGCCGTCGTCCTCGTCGTCCTCGCCCTGCCCGGCCGCCGCCGCGACATCGACGACGACCTGCCCGAGGAGCAGCCGCGGCCGGCCCAGGCCACCGCGGGCGAGGGCCGCCGCGCCCGCCGTCTGCGCGCCCAGGCCGAGGAGCCCGCCGCCGAGGACCAGCCCGCCCCCGGCGCCATGCCTCCTCCTCCGGAGGAGGCGCCGGCAGCCGTTCCCCAGCAGCAGTCCTACGGCGACTGGGACTACACGGGTGCCGAGTACGGCGGCTACGGCGCCGACCAGTACCAGGGCGCCGGGCAGTACCCGTCCGGCGGCTACGACCAGCAGGCGTACCAGCCCGACTCCTACCAGACCGGCCAGTACGACCCCTACGCCTCCGGCGGTGCGGCCGAGCAGATGCCCTACGACCCCACGGCCTACCAGCAGGGCTACGACCCGGCCCAGTACCCCTACGGCACCGGCAGTGAGCGCCCCGACGGGAGCGAGCAGTGAACCGCACCACCCTGTCCCTGATCGCCGGTACGGCAGCGCTGGCCGCCGTCACCGCCTTCGCCGCGCTCGACACGCCCTCCGCGTCCGGCGCGGGCCCCGCCAGGGCGGCCGCCGAGCTGCCCGTGGAGCGCACCAGCCTGCTGTGCCCGGCGCCGAGCATCTCCGACATCGCCGACACGTCGTACACGTCGTTCACGCCCGTCACCAAGGGCGCGGCGAGCGGTGGCAAGGCCGAACTCCAGGCGGCCGCCGAGCAGTCGGCCGACGGCACGAGCGGCACCAGGACGGGCAAGGGCACCAAGAAGAAGGCCGGCAAGCCGGTCCTCACGCCGAAGGAACCCGGCACGCCGGCCACCGGGGACACCTCAGGTGCCGACGCGCCCGCCCTGGTCGGCACCGCCGACGGGAAGTTCGCGCCGGGCTGGACCGTCCAGGAGACCACCGAGGTCGCCGCGGGCACCGGCCGTGGCCTCCAGGGCGTCAACTGCACCGCCCCGGACACCGAGTTCTGGTTCCCGGGCGCCAGCACGTCCGCCGACCGCACCGACTACGTGCACCTCACCAACCCGGACGACTCCGCCGCCGTCGTCGACATCGAGCTGTACGGCAAGAACGGGGCGATCAAGTCCACGGTGGGGGACGGCTTCACCATCCCGCCGCACGGCAGCAAGCCGGTCCTGCTCTCGACCCTCACCGGCGAGCGGCAGACCGACCTGACCGTGCACGTCAGCGTGCGCAGCGGGCGGGTCGGCGCGGCGGTGCAGGCCTTGGACGACAAGGTGGGCGGCGACTGGCTGGCCGCGTCCGCCGACCCGGCCGGCAGCCTGGTCCTGCCCGGCATCCCGAAGGACGCCAGCGACGTCCGTCTGATCGCGTTCACGCCCGGCGACGCCGACGCGGACCTGAAGCTCCGCCTGGCCTCGCCCGGCGGCCTGATCACCCCGGCCGGGAACGAGACTCTGCACGTCAAGTCCGGTATGACGACCGCGGCCGACCTCCGCGACGTCACCCGCGGCGAGGCGGGCTCCCTGGTCCTGACCCCCACCGACCAGTCGGTTCCGGTCGTGGCGGCACTACGGGTGGTCCGCGGCAAGGGCGCCAAGCAGGAGACGGCGTTCATCCCCGCCACGGCCCCCGTCGGCACCCGCGCGACCTCGGCCGACAACAGCGGCAGGACCACGACCCTCTCCGTGACCGCCCCCACCACCACCGCCACGGTCAAGGTCACCGCGTCGGCGGGCAGCGAGGGCGGTGCCCCGGTGACGAAGACCTACACGATCAAGTCCGGTACCACCCAGGACATCGCGGCCCCCGTCCCGTCAGGCCTGAAGGGCACGTATGCCCTCACGCTGGAGCCCGTCTCCGGCGGTCCTGTCTACGCCGCCCGCACCCTGTCGGCCACGGAGTCCGGCATCCCGGGCTTCACCGTCCAGACCCTCCCGAGCGACCGGGGCCTGGTATCGGTACCGAAGGCGGACGAGGACTTGTCGGTGGTGCAGAAGTAGGCGGGGGCGGGGCTGGGCCGAGGGTGCAAGCGCATCCCCGGCTCAGCCCTGGGGCGGTCCCGACGGGTCAGGCCAACTCCCGGCGACGGTGCCGTGCCGGTCCAGATGGACGCGCCATCCCCCGCGATTCCGGCATGATCCGCCGGACAGGGCCTCAGTCCTCCCCGTACCGGGGATCCACGGTCTCCGGGGTCAGCCCCAGCAACTCGGCCACCTGCTCCACGACCACCTCGTGCACCAGCGCGGCCCGCTCGTCCCGCCCCTTGGTCCGGATCTCCACCGGCCGCCGGTACACCACGACCCGGGCCCGCCGCCCGTCACGCGCGGGGATGATCCCGCCCAGCGGCACGGCCTCGTCGCTCCACGCCTCCGTACCGCGCCTCTCGAGCCGAGGCACCTCGAGCACCAGGAAATCGATGTCGGCCAGCTGCGGCCAGCGCCGTTCGAGACGATCCACGGAGTCCTGCACCAGGTCCGCGAACACCTCGGCGCGGCTGGCCGCCAGCGGCACCTGCGGCGGCGCGATCGGCCCTCGCATGCCCCGCCCGTGACGATCACGGCGACGGGGCCCGGGGCCGGTGGCACGGGGCGGTACACGGTTCTCCATCACTGGTGAAGCCTATTCCCCGCACGCCCCGCTCGCCCGGCTCCACGCGGCAACCGGCCACGTGCCCTCTCATGTCGCAGGATGACCATTCCAGCCAAGGTCTGGCTCGTTTCCGTAACGCTCCAAGACCGGCAAACTCAAGGCAATTGACGTTGTTTGTACCGACTCATGACCGGACGCGGACCCGCCGAAGAACCCGCTCAGTCCCGTCCACGCAGGTCAGCTGGGTGAGTTCGGAAAGGTGTGTGGGGCGCTTCACAACACGACACGGTGGAGTGACCTGGGGAAGAGTCGTCGCGGCCCGCTCAAGAGTGCGGTACCGTCCAACGTCGTGAGCCCTGTACGTCGCTGTTCGCGCACCGCCTGCGGCCGACCCGCCGTCGCGACGCTGACGTACGTCTACGCCGACTCGACCGCGGTCCTCGGCCCGCTCGCCACCTACGCCGAACCCCACTGCTACGACCTGTGCGCCGAGCACTCCGAGCGCCTCACCGCCCCCCGCGGCTGGGAGGTCGTCCGCCTCCTCGACCACTCCGCTCCCGCGCGACCCAGCGGAGACGATCTGGAAGCGCTTGCCAACGCCGTGCGCGAGGCGGCCCGCCCCCAGCAGCGGGCGGCCGAGGCGGGCGGCGGCGGAGCGCGCACCGTGGACCCCATGGAGGTCGCCCGCCGCGGCCACCTTCGCGTCCTGCGTTCCCCGGACAACTGAGCCCCGCTCACCGGACAACTGAGCCCCGCTCACCGGCGCTCGACCCCCTGCCACCACCCCACGCCGCCCTCCGCCTCGCGTTACGACTCGGAGGCGACCGGGAGTCCACCTGGTGTCCGCACACCCGGCCCTTACCCCTACCAGGTAGTTTGTGGGCACCCATAGGACTTTTTCAGGAAGGTTGGCCGTGGCTGCTGATCTGTCGCAGATCGTGAAGGCGTACGACGTACGCGGAGTGGTCCCGGACCAGTGGGACGAATCGTTGGCCGGCCTCTTCGGTGCCGCTTTCGCCGAGGTGACGGGTGCGGCGGCGATCGTCGTGGGCCACGACATGCGCCCCTCGTCCCCCGGCCTGACCCGAGCGTTCGCGCGCGGCGCGGCGGACCGCGGGGTGGACGTCACCGAGATCGGCCTGTGCTCGACGGACCAGCTGTACTACGCCTCGGGCGCGCTGAACCTGCCGGGCGCGATGTTCACGGCCTCCCACAACCCGGCGCAGTACAACGGCATCAAGATGTGCCGCGCGGGTGCCGCCCCCGTCGGCCAGGACACGGGCCTCGCGCAGATTCGCGAACTGGTCGAGCGGTGGCTGGAGTCGGGCGCTCCGGAACCTGCCGCCGAACCGGGAACCCTCACCACGCGCGACACGTTGGAGGACTACGCGGAGCACCTGCGCTCCCTGGTCGACCTGACCTCCGTCCGCCCCCTGAAGGTCGTCGTCGACGCCGGCAACGGCATGGGCGGCCACACGGTCCCCACGGTCTTCGCCGGCCTGCCGCTGACCCTCGTCCCGATGTACTTCGAACTGGACGGCACCTTCCCGAACCACGAGGCCAACCCGCTCGACCCGGCCAACCTCGTGGACCTGCAGAAGCGGGTCCCGTCGGAGGGCGCCGACCTGGGCATCGCCTTCGACGGCGACGCCGACCGCTGCTTCGTCGTGGACGAGAACGGCGACCCGGTCTCCCCCTCGGCGATCACCGCGCTGGTCGCCGCGCGCGAGCTGGCCCGCAACGGCGGCAAGGGCACGGTCATCCACAACCTGATCACGTCCCGTACGGTCCCGGAGGTGGTGAAGGAGAACGGCGGCATCCCGGCCCGCACCCGCGTCGGCCACTCCTTCATCAAGGCCGAGATGGCCCGGTCCGGCGCGATCTTCGGCGGCGAGCACTCCGCCCACTACTACTTCAAGGACTTCTGGAACGCCGACACGGGCATGCTGGCCGCCCTGCACGTCCTCGCGGCCCTCGGCGGCCAGGACGGCCCCCTGTCCGCCCTCGTCGCCCAGTACGACCGCTACGCCGGCTCCGGCGAGATCAACTCCACGGTCGCCGACCAGGCAGCCCGCCTCGCCGCGATCCGCACCGCCTACGAGGGCCGCCCGGGCATCACCCTGGACGACCTCGACGGCCTCACGGTCTCCGCCGCCGACTGGTGGTTCAACGTCCGCCCGTCCAACACGGAACCCCTCCTGCGCCTGAACGCGGAGGCGAAGGACGAGGCAACGATGACCAAGATCCGCGACGAGGCGTTGGCGATCATCCGGGCCTGACCCCGGGACCTCGCCGGCGGGTGGGCGTAAAACCGGCCGCTCAGGGGGCGGAGCCCTGGGCGGCACCTGCACCCACCGCGCCTCACAACGCGGCCACCAGCGGTACTCTGACCAGCACATCGGCAAAGCCGTACCCCGCCCCCGAAGGGACACCCCATGCCGCTCGAAGCCGGCCTCCTGGAGATCCTCGCCTGCCCGGCCTGCCACGCCCCCCTCAAGGAGCAGGACACCGAGCTGATCTGCACCGGCCAGGACTGCGGCCTGGCGTACCCCGTCCGCGACGGCATCCCGGTCCTGCTCGTCGACGAGGCCCGGCACCCCGCGTAAGAGCCCCGCCACCGGCGCGACGACGGGGCGCACCGCGCGTCCCGGGCCCCGCGTCGGACACCCCGAAACAGGAACCCGGCGATCGGAGGCTGCTGCCCATGCTCGACGAATCGCTGCTCGACAGCCCGGAGGGCCTCACCGAGGCCGACCACAGGGGCCTCCTGCGCGGCGCGGCCGAGGCCGGCGCCCGCGTCCGCACCGCAGCCCGGCACGCCGCCGAGGCCGGAGTCGGCGACCTCAAGCCCGACGGCCGCCCCCGCGCCGTCCTCATCGCAGGCCCGGGCGCGGCCGCCACCCACACCGCCGACCTGCTCGGCACCCTCGCCGGTCCCGGCAGCCCCGTCATCCGGGTGGCCCCCACCGGTGTCGCCCCGGCCGCGGGCGCCCTGCGCTGGGAACTCCCGGGCTGGGCCGGCTCCGTCGACCTGCTGCTGATCGCCACCCCGGACGGCACCGAACCCAGCCTCTCCCTGCTCGTCGAGCAGGCCTACCGCCGCGGCTGCTCGGTCGCGGCCGTGGCGCCGGCCCGCACCCCGCTCGCCGAGGCCGTGTCCGGCGTGCACGGCATGTTCGTACCGATGGCGACGGCGCCGTACGACCAGGAAGAACCGCTCGCCGCGTCCTCCCCGGGCGTCTTCTGGGCCCTGCTCACCCCGCTGCTGGCGCTCCTCGACCGCATCGGTCTGCTCGGCGCCGCGCCGGACGCCCTGGAGAAGGTCGCCGACCGCCTGGACCACATCGCCGAACGCTGCGGCCCCGCCATCGCGACCGACAGCAACCCGGCCAAGACCCTCGCCGTCGAACTGGCCGACGCCCTGCCCGTCGTATGGACGGAGGGCGCCTCGGCCGGGCCGGCGGGCCGCCGTTTCGCCGCCGCCCTCGCCGAACTGGCCGGGCGCCCCGCCGTGGTCGCCGAACTCCCCGAGGCACTCGCCGCGCACAGCGCCCTGCTGGCCGGCCCCCTCGCGGCCAGCGCCGACCCCGAGGACTTCTTCCGCGACCGCGTGACGGAGCCCCCCGCCCTGCACGCGCGCGTGGTGCTGCTCCGTGACCGTCCGATCGGCGGCCTCACCGCCGCCCCCGCCGCCCGTGACCTGGCTCTCAGCCACGACACCCCGATCAGCGAACTCGAACCGGAGGAGGGCGGCGAACTGGAGACCCTCGCGGAACTGATCGCCGTCACAGATTTCGCCGCCGTTTACCTGGCGCTCGCTTCCGGGGCCTGATCTTGCTCCAGGTCGCCGCACCCGGGCCCGCTCCGGGGCGTCCGACCCGCGCCCGCCCCCGGAACGGGAACCGGCACGGCGCCGGCCGAGCAGCGTACGTACGGAGACAGAGAAACCACATGGACCGCCTCGACAACACCATCCGCCCCTACGCCTGGGGTTCGCCCACCGCCATCCCGCACCTCCTGGGTGCCGAGCCGACCGGCGAACCGCAGGCGGAGATGTGGATGGGAGCCCACCCCGGCGCTCCCTCGGGCACAACGCGCGGGACGCTCGCCGAGGTCATCGACGCCGACCCGGAGCGCGAACTCGGCGCCGGCGCGATCGCGAAGTTCGGCCCGCGACTGCCGTTCCTGCTCAAGATCCTCGCCGCAGGCGCCCCCCTGTCCCTCCAGGTGCACCCCGACCTGGAGCAGGCCAAGGAGGGTTACGCCGAGGAGGAGCGGCGCGGCGTCCCCGTCGACGCGCCGCACCGCAACTACAAGGACGCCAATCACAAGCCCGAACTCATCTGCGCCCTCACCGAGTTCGACGGCCTGTGCGGCTTCCGCGACCCGGCCCAGGCGGCCGACCTGCTCGACGGCCTCGGCGTCGACTCCCTGAAGCCGTACGTCGACCTGCTGCACGCCCACCCCGAGGACGCGGCCCTGCGCGAGGTCCTCACCGCGATCCTCACCACGGACCCCGAGCAGATGGCCCACACGGTCGCCGAGGCCGCTGCCGCCTGCACCCGCCTCGGCGGCGACTACGCCCCCTATGCCTACGTCGCCCACCACTTCCCGGGCGACCCCGGCGTCATCGCGGCCATGCTGCTCAACCGGGTCCGACTGCAGCCCGGCGAGGCGCTGTTCCTCGGCGCCGGCATCCCGCACGCCTACCTCAGCGGCCTCGGCGTCGAGATCATGGCCAACTCCGACAACGTCCTGCGCTGCGGGCTGACCCCCAAGCACGTCGACGTCCCCGAACTGCTGCGCGTCGTCCGCTTCGAGGCCGGTGACCCGGGCGTGCTGCGGCCCGAGGCCTCCCCGGACGACGAGGAGGTCTACGAGACGCCGATCGACGAGTTCCGGCTCTCCCGGTACGTCCTGCCCGAGGGCGGCACCCCGCACGACCTCACCCTGGACACCCCGCAGATCCTGCTCTGCACGGCCGGTTCCGTCCGGGCGGGCGAACACGAACTCGCACCCGGCCAGTCCGTCTTCGTCCCGGCGGCCGAGAAGGCCCAGGTGTCCGGCGCCGGCACGGTCTTCCGCGCCACTGTGATCGTATGACCGGAGCTGTGGATACCCGAGGCGCCGCCGCCCCGCCGGGCTGCAAGAATGACCCACCGGCAAAGCACGGGCAAAGACGGGTACACGCCTGGACGGCGTAGACGTACGAGGGCGAAGGGACAACGCGGACACATGAGCGCGTCAGGCGGTACCAGGGCGATCGTGGCGGCACTCGGCGCCAACCTCGCGATCGCGGCATCGAAGTTCGTGGCGTTCGCGTTCAGCGGCTCCTCGTCGATGCTCGCCGAGGGCGTCCACTCGCTCGCCGACTCCGGAAACCAGTTCCTGCTGCTGATCGGCGGGAAGAAGGCCCAGCGCGAGGCGACCCCGCAACACCCCTTCGGCTACGGCCGCGAGCGGTACATCTACGCCTTCCTCGTCTCGATCGTCCTCTTCTCGGTCGGCGGCATGTTCGCCATCTACGAGGGCAGCGAGAAGATCCGCCACCCGCACGAGATCGAGCACTGGTACTGGCCGGTGGGCGTCCTCGTCTTCGCGCTCATCGCCGAGGGGTTCTCCTTCCGCACGGCCATCAAGGAGTCCAACGAGCTGCGCGGCAAGCTGTCCTGGTCGCAGTTCATCCGCCGGGCCAAGGCCCCCGAGCTGCCCGTCGTGCTCCTGGAGGACTTCGGCGCCCTCATCGGTCTGGTCCTCGCCCTCGGCGGCGTCGGCCTCGCCCTGCTCACCGGGAACGGCGTCTGGGACGGCATCGGCACCGTCTGCATCGGTGTCCTGCTCGTCCTGATCGCCCTCGTCCTGGCCGCGGAGACCAAGTCGCTGCTGCTCGGCGAGGCCGCGGGCATCGAACAGGTCAAGAAGATCGAGGCCGCGATCGTCGACGGCGACACGGTCACCGGTGTCATCCACATGCGCACGCTCCACCTCGGCCCCGAGGAACTGCTGATCGCCGCGAAGATCGCTGTCCGGCACGACGACACGGCCACCGAGGTCGCGAACGCCATCAACGCGGCCGAGGCCCGCATCCGCGCCGCCGTCCCCATCGCCCGTGTCATCTACCTCGAACCGGACATCTACAGCGCGGCCGAGGCCGCCAAGGGCCCCGACCCGGAGGCGACCCCGGGCGGCCCGACCCCCCACGCGGCCGGCCACTGAGGCGGCCGGCCGGCTCAGCCCGGCTGCACGGGCCAGGACGCCGGCTGCACCGTCGGCGCCTTTCGCCGCCGTGCCGCCAGGGCGCCGACCCCCAGCCCGATGCCGCTGAGCACGACCACCCCGCCGAAGAGCAGGGCCGCGCCCAGCAGCGCCGGGACCGTACGGTCGTCCGTCACCCGGCCCCGCACGGCGTTCACGGACACCGTGCCGCCCTGCTCGGCGAGGTGAAAACCCGAGTCCTGGGAATTCGCGCGGCAATCGCCCAGCAGGAACAGCCGCTTCTCCGGGATCTTCAGGTCATACGGCCTGTACACGCCATCGGCGTCACCGACGTACACGCTTCCGCACCCTGCACCCTGCACCCCGCACCCACGACCGGCCACAGGCCGTGAACGGCGTGAACCGTTCGGAGGCGGACTGGGGACGGCCCGGCCCTCCGGTGTAGCTTGGGACGGAGCCAGACGTCGCTGCTGATGGCGGTCGGGCGGTCCCAGCGGACCGGCCGAGGGAGAGAGGGCCTCCGACGGACTGCGCTGCGCGTACGCGGGCATGCCTGTGTCCTCTTGTCGGGCACCCCTGTGTCCGCCGCCGCGCAGACCAGCCCTACCCACCCTCGACCCCATCCCGAGGAGCAGCTCGCAATGACGACTGTCGACAACCGACAGGACTTCAAGGTCGCCGACCTCTCCCTGGCCGAGTTCGGCCGCAAGGAGATCACCCTCGCCGAGCACGAGATGCCGGGCCTCATGGCGATCCGCAAGGAGTACGCCGAGGCTCAGCCCCTCGCCGGCGCCCGCGTCACCGGCTCCCTGCACATGACCGTGCAGACCGCCGTCCTCATCGAGACCCTGGTCGCCCTCGGCGCGCGTGTCCGCTGGGCCTCCTGTAACATCTTCTCCACCCAGGACCACGCGGCCGCCGCCATCGCCGTCGGCCCGAACGGCACTCCCGACAACCCGCAGGGCATCCCGGTCTTCGCCTGGAAGGGCGAGACCCTGGAGGAGTACTGGTGGTGCACCGAGCAGGCGCTGACCTGGCCGGACAGCCCCACCGGCGGCCCCAACATGATCCTGGACGACGGCGGCGACGCCACCCTCCTCGTCCACAAGGGCGTCGAGTACGAGAAGGACGGCAAGGTCCCCGGCCTGGAGACCGCCGAGTCCGACGAGCACCGCGTCATCCTCCAGCTGCTGCACCGCACCCTGGGTGAGAACCCCCAGAAGTGGACCCAGCTGGCCTCCGAGATCCGTGGCGTCACCGAGGAGACCACCACCGGCGTCCACCGCCTGTACGAGATGCAGCGCGACGGCGTCCTGCTCTTCCCGGCGATCAACGTCAACGACTCCGTCACCAAGTCGAAGTTCGACAACAAGTACGGCTGCCGCCACTCCCTGGTCGACGGCATCAACCGCGCCACCGACGTCCTGATCGGCGGCAAGACCGCCGTCGTCTGCGGCTACGGCGACGTGGGCAAGGGCTGCGCGGAGTCCCTGCGCGGTCAGGGCGCCCGAGTGATCATCACCGAGATCGACCCGATCTGCGCCCTGCAGGCGGCGATGGACGGCTACCAGGTCACGACCTTGGACGAGGTCGTCGAGACCGCCGACATCTTCATCACCACCACCGGCAACAAGGACATCATCCTTGCGTCCGACATGGCGAAGATGAAGCACCAGGCGATCGTCGGCAACATCGGCCACTTCGACAACGAGATCGACATGGCCGGCCTCGCCAAGATCCCGGGCATCGTCAAGGACGAGGTCAAGCCGCAGGTCCACACCTGGAAGTTCCCCGACGGCAAGGTCATCATCGTGCTGTCCGAGGGCCGCCTGCTGAACCTGGGCAACGCCACGGGCCACCCGTCGTTCGTGATGTCCAACTCCTTCGCGGACCAGACGCTGGCCCAGATCGAGCTGTTCACCAAGCCCGACGAGTACCCGACCGGCGTCTACGTGCTGCCCAAGCACCTCGACGAGAAGGTCGCCCGCCTGCACCTGGACGCTCTCGGCGTGAAGCTCACCAAGCTGCGCCCGGAGCAGGCCGCCTACATCGGCGTGGACGTCGAGGGCCCGTTCAAGTCGGACCACTACCGCTACTGAGTCCGAAGGTCCGCAGATCCTCCGAGGCAGGCCCCCGCACCCCCGTGCCGGGGGCCTGCCCCTTTGGCCTGTGGCCGGACCAGCCCGTCAAGACCCAGGACCCCCATGCCCCGCGGCCGTTATTCGCTCCACGATCCGCACGATCACACCCCCCTCGCGGAAGAACACTTCCAGTGCGCCCCCGGCCCGTCCGGCTGGCGCTACGTCTCCCAGCTGACCACCCCCACGGGCGATCACCTGGGCTCGGTCGACCTGGCCCTGGACGACCGCGGCCGCCCCATCCGCCTCGAACTCCACGCGGGAGGCTGGCAGGTGCGCGGCGCCGCCCTCGACGGCGTCACCTGGGTCCGCACCGACCCCACCGGCACTCACGCCACCGAAGGCAATGTGCGCGCCCACGCCTTCACCGGCACGTCCCCCGCATTCCTCGTGGCCACCGCCCGCCTCCTGCGCCTCACCCCCTCGTCCACCGCCACCCGCGTACGCCTCGTGGCCTTCACGGACCCGGTCCTCGCCCCGCTGACCGTGGACCAGTCCTGGGCCTTGGTGAACAGCGAAGCACACGCCACTGACAACGGCCCCCTGACCGTGGACGAATACCAGGTCACAGCCCTGGACACCGGCGAACAGCACACCGTGCACATCGCCGGCGACGTGGTCCTGGCCGCGCCCGGGATCGAGCTGGAGGACCTCCAGTCACCGCCGTCGAGGTTCGACTGACCGACCCGGCTCGACAGAAAACCTCGGCGCCCCGCGGCCCGCTACGCCGGCGGCGCGAATCCGGTGGAACCCGCACCCCCGGCCGGCCGGCCGGACGGCGGCTCATCCCGCTGAGGCGACGCCGGGGGCGCGCCCGGAGCCTGCGACTGCGGCCGGCCCGGAACCTGGGCCGGGGCAGGCTGAGCAGTCTGAGCAGGACTCTGGGGCCAGAACGGCGCCTGCGGCTGATACGCGCTCGCCCCGGGCGGCTGCGGCACCGGCGGATAACCGCCGGGCATACCGCCGCCGGGCACGCCGGGTACGAAGCCGGTGGCCGCGCTTCCCGGCGCGAGCGGTCCCGAGCCCGCGAACGCCTGCCGTGCCTCGCGAGCCTGCCGCTCATGGACCACGGCCGCGAGGAACGCGGCCGGGTGCACCCCCTGCGGTACCGGAGTTCCGGCACGAGCCGTGAGGTCGGCCGCCAGCCGCTGCGCCATGTCATGGGACACCTGCGGATCGAGCTGCTGCATCCGCGTCAGGTACTGCCGCACGGCCAGCCACAGCCCGTCCGGTACGGCCGACAGATCCAGCTCGGCGAATCGCCCCGCCAGCCATGGCGGAGGAGGAGGCACGACACCGGCCCGCCCGACGGGTATCCGCTCGCGCACGACCAGCGTGCCCGAGAAGACGTCCCCGAGCCGCCGTCCCCGCGCCGACACCAGTGAGGCGATGCAGGCCACGACCCCGAAAGTCAGCAGGATCTCGACCACCCCGATCGCGCCCCGCACCAGCGCGTGCCGGAACCGGATCGGCCCGCCGTCGTCCCGCACCACACGCAGCCCGAAGGCCAGCTTCCCCAAAGAGCGCCCATGACTGAGCGTCTCCACCGCGATCGGACCGCCGACCAGCATCAACAGGAACGTCGCGATCGACAGCGCGACCTGAGCGGCGTCGTCCAAGGACGAGGTCGACGCCACCAGCGCGATCGTCACGCCGATGTACACCAGCACGGCCACGACCAGGTCGAGCAGCACCGCCAACGCCCTGCTCGGCAGCTTCGCGGGGCGCAGTTCGAGCGCCACCGCCTCGCCGGTCACCAGCTCACTCACGCCCGCCGCCCTTCCCCTGATCTGCCCCGTGAACCGCAAGTCTGCCAAGCTGAGGGCGCATCGCGCCGCAGTACGACAAGCTGACAGCATCACGAGCACTCACGACGAGCAGTGGACGACCAGCCGAGGAGCAGGCAGACCCCATGGACCTGGACGTCTTCGTCTCCGCACACCGAGCCGAATGGGACCGCCTCGACGCTCTGCTCCGCCGCCAGCGCAGCCTCAACGGCGCCGAGGCCGACGAGCTCGTCGCCCTCTACCAGCGCACCGCCACCCACCTCTCCCTCATCCAGTCCAGCGCGCCCGACCCGCAACTGACCGGCCGGCTCAGCCGGCTCGTGGCACGCGCGCGCAGCGCAGTCACCGGGACCCGCCGCGCCTCGTGGCGCGACGTCACGCGTTTCCTCGGCCAGGGTTTCCCCGCCGCGGTCTACCGCGCCCGCCACTGGTGGGTGCCCACCGCGCTCGTCTCCACCGCCATCGCGATCCTCCTGGGCTGGTGGATAGGCACCCACCCGGAAGTGCAGTCGAGCATCGCGGCGCCCAGCCAGCTGCGTGAGCTGACCCGCCCCGGGGGCGAGTACGAGACCTACTACTCGAGCCACCCCGCGGCCTCCTTCGCCGCCCAGGTGTGGACGAACAACGCCCGAGCCGCCGCGATGTGCCTCGTCCTGGGGATCTTCCTGGGCCTGCCCGTGCTCTGGATCCTCTTGGAGAACATGCTCAACCTGGGGGTCGGCCTCGGCCTGATGTCCTCCGCCGGCCGCCTCGACACCTTCCTCGGCCTGATCCTCCCGCACGGCCTGCTCGAACTGACCGCCGTCTTCGTCGCCGCCGGCACCGGCCTTCGCCTCGGCTGGACCCTCATCGACCCCGGTCCCCGCAGCCGTCGTACCGCACTCGCCGAGGAGGGCCGGGCGGCGGTGGGCATGGCCATAGGCCTCGCGCTGGTCCTGTTCGTCTCCGGTGCCATCGAAGGCTTCGTCACCCCGTCCGGGCTCCCCACCTGGGCCCGCATCGGCATCGGGGTCGGGGCCGAGCTGGCATTCCTGGCGTACGTCTTCGTCCTCGGCGGCCGCGCGGCACGTACCGGCCAGACGGGTGATCTCGAAGCGGCCGAACGCAGTAGCACGGTCCCCACGGCCGCCTGATGTGCGTGCAGGCCCTGTGAGCTGCTACTCTCCTCTTCGCCCCGCGAGAGCCGTTGACACGGCTGGAGGGGGGAGGTAGATTCAATGAGTTGCCTAGAACTGGACAGGTTCGGGGCTGATCGTTAACATCTACCGCTGCCCGAGAAGTTGCGACTGCACTTCGGAGGAGCACCTCCCGATTACTACTCAGAAATGAGTGGCCGGTTAGTCCGGCCAAAATCTTCTGATAAAGTCGGAACCGCCGGAAAGGGAAACGCGAGAGCGGAAACCTGGAAAGCGCCGAGGAAATCGGGTCGAGAAAAGATCTGATAGAGT
>NZ_JBIBKS010000050.1:0-20229 GCF_042959345.1 Streptomyces sp. NPDC007905
CCGTCGAATACGAAGCCAACTACTACACCGAACTCACGAAACCCCAGGTCACAACCACAGTCTGAGATCTCTACCGAACCCGGGGCGGTTCAGTGACCCCAGGTTGCCGATTGCGGTGTTGAACCGAGTGGTGATCTGGCCCTGTTCCGAGATCCGCAGTTCCTTGCTGGCCTGTCCAACCTGCATCCAGGTAAACAGCAGCGCCCCCAGGGCGGCGAGCCCTGGGAGGCTGGCCGCGATTAGGCCGACCCACTGCACCCGGTCCCGGTTCTCGGACCTGGGCCGCACTGACCGGCCGTGATGCCTGCGCCAGCGGACACCATGGCGACGAGCGGTCCGGCGCAGCCTGTCAGCCCTCACATTCCCGACCACCTACTCAGCGCATCCCGCAGGACAAGCATCAGCAACTTGTCCTACTCCAGACGGACCACAGCCACCGGGCAACGCGAGTACCGCTCACCTCCATGAGAGGCCTGACTCGGCGGTGCGGCTGAACCGTTCCGGGTTCCCCGCCGACGCGGGGGTGTTCCGCAGGCCTGGACGTCGCCGATGGTGTCCCGCTCGTCCTCCCCGCCGACACAAGGGTGTTCCGCTGACGAAGAACTCCGTCACCGTGGCCGCGCTGTCCTCCCCGCCAACGCGGGGGTGTCCCGTGGACGTAGGTCCGCAGCGTGACCGCCGGATCGCGCTCCTCGCCGAAGCCGGGGTGTTCCACCGGTGCGCTTTGGGCCGCAGACTTGGAGCTCGGGGTCTAGCCGGTGACACCGATCGCCAGAGAGTGGGACAGCGGAACGGTCACCGGCTTACTGTATAAGGACCAGGACAGCCACCGGCGCACCGTCCACGGCGGCACGTCCCCGCCGGCCGGTGACGGCGTGGGTTATGCCCCACCGTCCAGCAGGGGCCTGGTGATCTGGATCTCCGTATTCGCGGCCCTCATGTTGATCAAGCAGGTGACCGGGATCGCGCCGGACGATGTCGCCCGCTGGCTCGGCCTCATCTGACCCACTGCAAATCCCCGCGCTGCCCGTACTGCCAGCAGGTCCCAGAGAACTGGGACCGCGACGACTGTTCTAGGGCACACTGCCCGCAGGCCCCGCCGTCGCCCCCCGTCGACGGGGAGGCCGCTCGTCAATCGCTCATCACGTTTTGCAGTCGCCAGTCGTGATATCCGGACCGCACCCTCTCCCAGAGGCGTTGCCGGTGATGGTCGACTACTGGGTCAGCATCGAGCCAAGAACGCGCTTGATCCATTACATGGTCGATGACATCGACAAGGTGGTCCGACTGGTCTCGGAGCCTTTCATCTACCTCGTAAACCGCAGCATCCCGCCGAAGGGCGGCCGCCCACCACTCGTCCAATACCCTTACCAGACCGGTCATCTGCTCTGCGAGACTCTCGGCGCTCATCCTCTCCAGCGACGACACCGACAGACGCAGGAGAGACTGCTGGAACCACATCCGCTTGAGAGCCTCGTTCACGGCATAGCGTGCCTCCGCAGGCGTCTCAGCGGCCGCGGCCTCCGGGTGCTGGATGTGAGCAACCTCACCCCTCGCGCGTGGGCCACCGCCATCCTGACCTCTTCCACCGTTCCGAAGTACGCGGCATGCGCTTCGCGTCGGCTCTGCTGCCGAGCGTCGAACCTCTGACCTCGGACCTGCATCCGGACCGCCTCCAGCGAAGCCCGGGCCTGCGACCTGGCACCCAGCCAGCCAATCGCACTGCCAAGGGCAGTTGCTCCCGCGCCCCACAGCGCTCCCTGAATCTGCGGATCCATGGCCCCCGTCCCTACTCGCCCCTGGTCCGATCGTGGCGGACAACGCGGGGGAACGCTAACCAGCCGACTGCACCTCGCGAGGCCCCTGTGGTCGAGCTGCCGGCCGGGATACGGCGCGGGCCATCCACCGGTCGCCGCTGATCTGGGCGGGCAGCATGACGGGCACGAGGTCGAGGCGGACGAGTTGCTCCAGGCCCTCTTCCCGGGTGTCTGCCTGCGCGGAGAGCCGGATGGTCATGGGTCCAGTGTGGCGACGCAGTTGACTCAATGTGACAGAAATCTCGAGGTGCCTTATCGCTGGTTCGGCGGATTTGAAGTCACGGTCCGGCTACGAAGCCTTCACTCCACCCACACACAACGCATGATGCGTGCACCAGCCACAAATCATGGGGGGACCATGAGCAACACCACGCCGCCGCCGCCGAGCTTTCCGCCTCCACCACCGGAGCCGGCAGCGAAAATGTCCCGCACCAACCTCGTCATCATCGGCTCGGCCGCCGCCGTCATCGCCGCCGTCGTGGCCACAGGCGTCGCGGTTGTGCAGTCCAGAGGCGGCGACAGCAAGCCAGCCGCGGCCGTCAAGTCGAGCGCCCCGAGCAAGGACGCGGCGACGGCCGCTGTGGAGTCGAACCCTGCGCCGACGTACGCAGAGCTCGATGCCGACAGCTTCACGATCAAGCTGAAGACCAAGAAGAAGCAGTGCTTCGGGTCGGCAGGCTGCAATCTCACGGTCGAGCCAGACCTGGCGCTGTTGGTCGACAGCGGGGAGATCGATCCGGACGCGACTTATGAGATCACCTACGAGATTCACGGTGACGAGTCCGGGCCTGTCATCGAGACGGCGGAGTTGTCGGACCAGACGAGTCTGAACTACACGCCGTCTGTGATCTCTACGTCTTCGTCGAGTACGAAGGTGTCGGTGGAGATCACTGACGTCGAGGCGTCATAGGGCGGACGTGATGCGGCCCCGTCCGGAAGGGCGTCCGGGCGGGGGCCGCCGCTCGAGCGTGCGCCTACCGCTCAGTCGCCAGGTGGGGTGACGTAGTCACGTAGCTCGATGTCGTTCACCGTGATGCCGTGGCGTTCAGCCATAGCCTGCAGCTGTTCCTGACGCAGGTGGAGCGGCCACTCGCTGTCGACGAACTCTCCGAGCCATTCGCCGGTCCGCCGGCTGTAGGGCAGTTGGCGACTGAACGCGCTGCTCGACCAGACGCTAGCCCGGTCCACCGTGAACTTGGTGCCCTCCCCTATCTTCCGGACAGTCTCCTTGCACTGGTCGACGAACTCCTTGGGCGGGCGTTCGCAACCGTCGTGGAAGAACGCCGAGATGGCGTGCGGCTCATAGGTCGACGTCGGTCCGCTCGGTGTCGGCCGAGCAGGTCGGGCAGGGGGGTGGGCTATGCGTCATGGTTCCTCCGAGTAGCGGGCAGGTGGCGGGCGGCGGCGGGGAGTGGTCACGCGGACGGTGCGGCCGTGCGGTCGCGTACGGCGCGGTGCGCGGAACGGGTGCCGGGCCGCCCCGAGGGGGTGGGGGCGGCCCGGCGGCCGGAGGGCTCGACCGCACGGGGAGGGGGTGCGGGGCGTCGCGGATGTGACTCCTGAGCCCCCGACGCCCACACTGGCCCGCTACGGGGTGGCCCGTACCAGGGCGCAAAGCGAAAGGGCCGCCCCCAGCCCCGCCGACCTGTCCCGGCAGAGCGTGATCGACGGTATCCGTCCGCCAGCGAAAGCGCAGCCTAGAGTCCGCACGGTGTCCAGGTGCAGGCCCGTCTCGCGGAGGATGCGCGCGTCCAGCACGATCGCGGCCCGCCGCCGGGCCTGGTCCCCGGTTTTGTGACCGTAGGCCGCCTCGTTCCACCACTCAGGTTCGGCGTTGGCCAGGACGATCGGACGAGCGAGGGCAACAGGCATCACAGACAGGCCGACCGGCAGAAGTGGTTCAGCGGGGTCGCAGTCTGCCGGGCCTATGTCGGGCAGGGTGGCCGTCCTCCCCGCACCACCGAATTCATACGACGGTGGCCCTCTGTCATGCACGGGGGACATGACAGAGGGCCACTCAAGGGGAGCGGTGCCCGACCTGGTCCCTCATGTGCGCAAGGGGCCAAAGGAGCCTGACCAGGGCCGGAGGGGTTTTTCCCCGGGCACCGCTCAGCCTGAAGACGCAGAGCCGTCCCTGCGGCGCTCAAGCGCCCGGGAGTCCCTGCGGTCGGGAGACCGTACGAGGGCCACCACCAGACCGGCCATGGCGGCTACGAGCACGCACACCACACGCCATACCTGCGGATCCACTGGCACCCAATTCCTCAATGGGCGTTCGTGTCAGCCTACTTCAGGAGGCTGATGACGATCGAGATGAGCTTCTTGCCGCCGAACTCCAGCACGATCCGGACCGGGTTGGACGGCTTGAGGGACTTCACCCACTTCACGAACGCGGCGTAGCCCTTCTTCGCCGCCGCCTTGGCCTTCAGGTAGTCGCCCTTCGCCTTCGTCTTGAGGAACTGGACGATGTACTTCGCGACGTCCCGCAGGTCCTGGTCGGAAGCCGTGCCCTTCAGGACGGCGTCACGTGCGGCGACGGTGTGAGCCGAGGTGGTGAAGGTGTTCACGGCGCCAGCGTCGGTGACGGCCTGGGTCTGCACCGAGGCGACGGCCGGCTGACGGGCGGCCTCGGAGGCGTTGGCGAGCGGAGCGGCCACGCCCAGAGCGATGGCAGCGGTCGCGGTAGCAGCGGCAAGACGCAGCTTGGTGTTCACGAAAAGAACTCCTCAGGCAGGGTTTACCCCCGCCGCCTCACCGCGGGAAAGAACCGCACACGGGGAGGCGGGGGGAGTGACCGGGATGGTCCGATCGAGCACTCAAAAGTCTTCCGCTCCGCCCCGGGCTCGCGCTATCGGATCTTTGGGCATGACCCCTTCGTACGGGTTCCGCTTCAAAGCGGCCAGCCGCCGGAGTTGAACACGCCCTGCACCACCCCGAACAGCACCAGTACGCACACCCCGATCTGCGCCGCGGGCTTCGCCGGCTTCCTGCCGGAGACCAGCGAGAACACCCCCATGAGCAGCAGCGGGACCCACCCGGCGAGGTAAATCCACCACGCCATCTCATGGCCGCGGTCGCTGTCCGCCAGCACGCCTAAGACCACGGAAGCGAACGTGAACAGCGACGGGGAGGCCCACAGGCTCTCGTACAGCTCACTGGACTTGGCCGGTACGGATGCCGATGACTCAGTCTCGTGTTCCACGGTAAGCGTCCTTTCATGCGAATGTCCCCACCGGGAGGAACTGGTGGGGACATTCACCCTAACGTCCGATCAGCAGTCGATCAGAAGTGGTGGATGATGTAGCTGATCAGCTCCCACAGCAACTGGTCAGGAGTGCCCTTCAGCACCCACTTGATCGGGTTGTACCAGGCCAGCCCGTTCACCCACTTCTTGAACTGCTTGACCTTCTCCGCGACCGTACGGCCGTGACGGGCCGCCCACTTCGCCGCGTTGATGACACTCTTCCATGCCGCCGGGCCGAGCCGCTTCAGCGCGGCGATCAGCACGCTGAGCTTGCCGCCCTTGGCGGTGATGCCACCGACCTCGACTGCAGCCGAAGAGCCCTGGCCGACCAGCTTCGCCGACACACCCGCACGGTTGAAGTCGGCGACCAGGGTGCGGGCCTGCGCGGTGTCGCCGGCGGAGACCGTCTGCGTGGCGGCGACACGGGCCTGCGGCGCCTCCGTGGCCGCGTGCGCCACGGGACCGGCTGCACCGAGCGCCACGGCAGCAACAACGGATGCCGCCGTCACACGGAGTTTGTTGTTCACGACTTATCTCCCAGGGAAGAATGCACGCACCCCGCCCATGAGCAGCGAGAGAGAGGGGCGACGCGACCAGACCGGCCACGCGCCAACGATCGTCGCTGCCCGAACAGCTGTGCCGCCATGGGACCTTGGGGCGACAGACGCACGGGCGACGCCCAGAAGTCGTAGAACAGCTTGGGTTGCCCGTCGACCAAGACGCCCCAGAGCGGATCCGGGTTGCCCCGTCTAAAGGAACGGTCAACTTCTCGCGCACATCCACCGTCTAGTGTGCTGGGGCGCATCAACCGAGCTTTTACGCAGAGGAGTCATGCCAGTCGTGTCCCAAGTGCTCGTCGAGGCACAGCAGTTGTCTCGCACCTTCGGTAAGAAGACCGTCCTCAACCAGGTCAACCTCACTCTGCACGCCGGATCCATCACTGGTTTCGTCGGCGCCAATGGGGCAGGCAAGACCACCGCCCTGTGCCTGATGCTCGGTCTTATCCCCGGTCATGGCCAGACCCTCTTCCTTGGCCGACCCCTCGCCCAGTGGCGCGCGCCCGCGTCCGTTGTCGGCGCGGTCTTCGGGGGCGTCGCAGGCCACCGACGACACAGCGTCCGCGCGCACCTTCAGATGGTGGCCGCCGGCGTCGGGGAGGGCGACCGGCGAGTAGAGGAGATGATCGACCTCATCGGCATGCGCGACGCGGCCCGCACCCCCCTGGCTAAATTGTCCCTGGGGATGGCCCAGCGCGTCGGCATCGCCCAGGCCGTCATCGGCCGCCCGAAGGTGCTCATCCTCGACGAGCCGGCCAACGGCCTCGATCCGCACTCCATTCACTGGCTGCGCGAATTCCTGCGCGCCCAGGCTGACGAAGGGGCCGCTGTTCTCGTCTCCAGCCACCTTCTGGCGGAGATGCAGCAGTTCGCCGACCGCGTGGCCGTCCTGTCCAAGGGGCGCATCGTCTCCGAGGGTTCCATGCGTGACCTCCTCGCCTACGCCGACTCCCGTTCCGTCATCACCGTCGAAAGCCCTCAGCTGGCCGAATTCACTGCGATCGTCAATTCCCACGGCGGCCACCTCCAGGCCAACGAGGACGGCACCGGCCGCATCACCGGCATGAACCGCCGCAAGGTCGGCCACCTGGCCGCCGACCACTCCATCGTCCTGTACCAGCTGGCCGAGGCCACCATCAGCCTGGAGGACTTCTACCTCACCATCGCCGAAGAGGAGCACAAGATCTCATGACACCGACCGTCACCCCCACCGTGCGGGCGGACGACGTCACCCGCGCCGAAGCCTTCCGCCGGGCCTGCCTGTTCGAGCTGCGCCACCTGACTGGCCTGCGCTCCACCTGGATCGTCCTCACCCTGATCGCAGCCCTGTCCCTGTATCCCGGCGTGGTCGCCCTGTTCGTCCTGCACCATGGCGAGAAGGTCACTACCAACGATCTGATCTCGACCATCCTGTGGTCACCCCAGATCGCACAGGTCTCTGCCCTCGGCTTCTACCTCATGGTCTTAGCCACGGGGCCGGTCTCCACCGAACTCGTGCGCGGTACGGCCCGCACCACGTGGCTGGCCGTCGGCGGCCGGACGACCGCCTACTGGGCCAAGTGCGCCACCAGTGCGGCGATCGGCGCCTTCGTCGCGTTAGCTTCTTCCGCCGTCGAACTGATCAGCGTCGGCGCGGCCTCCCTCGTGCGTCAGGCCCGCTTTACCGGCTTCACCGGGCTCCTCGTTCCCTCCGGCCGGCTCATGCTGTGGACGGCCTGCTGGATGGTCCTGTGCACCGCCGTCGCCTCTCTGGTCCGCAACCGCGTCGTGCCGATCCTGGTTCTGTGTCTTGGCCCGCTGCTCGCCGAGCGCGTCATCGCCCTCCTTATCTCCCAGATCCCCGGCATCCACCTGGAGGGTATCGGCGCGTGGCTGCCGTTCGCAGCCGGCCGCGCGATGCTCGTGGACGTCGCCTCCCTGCCGGAGGATCAGAAGCTGTTCACCTCCGCCCTTGTTGGCAGCGACCTGTCCGTACCGGCCGCAACCGCGGCGTTCCTCGCCTGGACTGCAACCGCAGCGTTCAGCGGCTTCGCCGTCTACCGCCGCCGCACAGGCTGACCGACCCCAGCACAGGCCATAGGGGCCGCCGTGAGTGGCGGGTCGATGGCTTCCGTTCGCTGCCGGCTCCCAGATGCTGGAGCTTGGCAGCGTGGGGCAGGCTCTGTTGTTTGTAGCGTTCACCCTGGTAGTGGCTGCCGCTGTGCATGCGGTGTATCTCCGCCGTGCCGGCTGACCGCGCGCGAGTGCGGACTTGGTGGTGTCCCCCGGGGAGGGAATTCGCTTCCCCGGGGGACACCATGGCGTTTCAGTCTGTGGGGCGGGGCTCGCCACGGTGAATGCTGCAATGATGCGCGAAGGCAAACAAGGCGGCTTCCGTCCGGGAGCTGACACTGATCTTGGTCATGATGTTGGTCAGGTGCGCCTTGACGGTGCGTTCCGCTATACCGAGGGTGCGGCCTATATCGCGGTTTGAAGCGGCCCGGGACAGCAGCAGGAGTACCTCACGTTCCCGTGGCGTGAGGCCAGTGATGGCATCGGGATCCCCCGGCGCCGATGGTTGTCCGTTCGGTTTGGCACCCCGCTGTTCATCTGCCTGCTCAGATTTCTCAGTGATGGTGGATCTTTTCGGCAAAGCAGCTTTACCTTTCCCCGTTGTGCACACGGCTGGACTGCTTTGGTCAGTTCTCCCGTTTTACTCCTCTCTGTGTGTGCGAACTTCGGCGCTGCCCGTGCCCGCAGGTACGTCATGCCCAAGCGGGTAGGAAGGTCTGCGTCCGATGAGCTGGCGGTCCGCTACGCCGGTGCACCTTACACGCTGCTTCGTCCGGTATCCCTGCGCGTAGCCCAGCTCTGTAGCACGGCCGATCGGAAAAACCCAGATCCGCAGGCTCGCACACAATTAACGAAGAGAGATAAACGACCGCTAAATGACTGCATCAACATGATGTTGATTGCCCGAAAGGGCAATTGCCCAAAGGTCTTATGCTCCAAGGGGCAATACCGGCCGGACTGGCCAGTAAGTAGCGTCGTTCCCGGTATAGGTGTGATTCCCGCGAAGAGGAGCAGCAGTGCGCAACGGTTCCACCTGGCGGTCGCGTTTCGGTACGGCAGCAGTTGCAGGTGCGGCGGCGGTCGCAGTCCTCGCGCCGGGCGCCTCGGCAGCAGCCTTCGCCCCGTCCGTACGGCAGCCTTTGCACGCCGCGGACAGCGCACAACTGCCGACGCAACTGACCGTGGCCAGCTACCAGGCGTGGCTGAAGAACGCCCATGCCCCCGAGGCCGCAAAGACACTCAAGGCGTTTACCGCGCTGCCGAATCTGAAGAAGTACCTGTTCGTGCAGCACCTGCAGAAGCGGTCCGTCTACCAGGCCCTCCAGACCCAGCTCAAGGGCGGCCCCCGAGGGCTGCACACCGTGGTCCCGTACAACAAGTTCGTGTCCTTCGCCCACGACGTGAAGGTGGTCAAGACGGGCGGCAGGAAGCCGACGACCAACGTGACATTCACCGTCACCGAGCGGATCTTCAACATCCCCGTCACCGCAGAAACCGTTTGGGTGACCTATCAGGCCACCAAGGGCAAGAGGCTCTCCGTCGCCGGCGGCGACGCACGGACGGTCAACACCAACGCCGCGATCACCGTCAAGGCTCGGAACATCAGCAAGGGCCAGACCGGCGCCACGGCCCACACCGTCGCCCAGTGGCACGCCACGCCCCGCGTCGCCTCGTTCGGCAAGGCTGTGGACCAGCAGCAGAGCATCGACGCGAGCGCCAGCGGCTACTGGAATGCGCGGCTAGACAGTTCCTCCTGAGCCTGCACTGTGCCAGCCGGTTCCGCCCACCAGGGAGAAAAGGGGACTGGTGGAAGCCTGATCTGCGCAGAATCTCGGTGTCCACTGTGCCGTGCGGGCGGGAGGGATCGCCCGCTGCACCGGGTCGGCCCACGCCTGGTCCTTCGCACCAGCAGGCGGTTCCCTCGTCCCCGCCCCGCTGTGCGCACCCGAGGATGTCTTTGACCGGCAGGTAAGTAGCCGAAACCATGCGTTCCTCCTTGCCAATTTATGCAGACCGCAGTCTTGATGGATCCGTCGCCCTGCCCGCACAGCTTGTTCTGCGCCCCCTCGCCCCTGCCGACGTTGTCGCGCCGGCCTCGTACAGCTGCTGGGCGTCCCTCTAGCTCTAGACGTCCAGGAGCCGGCGGGCTCTCCTCTAGGGTGCGCAATAGTAAGGGTGTGCTCCGATCAGGCCGAGACGGTAAGGCGACCGCCACCACAAGGGAAGTGGCCAACCCCTGTGTGAGGCGGTGTCGGCTGGGACACGTCGTGGGGTGACACCGCTCGTCCCGCTGATTGAGCACCTCGGAGTGCCCTCACCGGCTGGTGGATCACGGGGCAGTGGCGTGCAGGGCGGTCGGCCACGGTGGGCGCCGAGCTCGGTGTGCCGTTTCGTTGTCTCCGCGATAGTGCTGGCTGGGTGGGGCGGTGTCCTTGGGCTGATAACAGTTGATCATCTCCCTTTGCGAGCGTTGCGTCGCGCGCCCAGCAGCACCCGTAGCGTCGTCACCAGAGGCGGCTTCGCGGAGCCGCGGAGCAGCTTGGCACCACGCGCCAGCGCGGCGTTAGCGGTCAGCAACTCGACCTCGATGAGCGCGCCTATCAGGGGGCGGTGGGGCGCAGGGGTCAGGGCGGGCAGCTGCTTGGCCGTCCGCAACGCGGTACGAGCCTTGCTCACTTGGTGGCTCAGCAGTTCCCGTACACCCGGAGTGTCGCGTCCTGCCGCGAGGTCGTCCCGTTCGACTGAAAAGCGTTCCAGCGTCTTGTCCGGGATGCCCAACCGCCCCTCCCGCATGTCCTCGGCGATGTCGTTGACGAAGTCCAGGCGCTGGCTGGTCGATGAACGCCCGGCACGCCGCTCGATACGGGCCGTCGTCGGCCTCCGGCCCCAGCAGGGTGCCAATCAGCATGAAGGCAGGCAGCGAATAAGCATCGACGTAGGTTTGGTAGTCGGCCTCGTCGAGGAATCCGGTGAAGTCCAGCTCTGTTGTCGCGGTCGACAGATACTCCTCTACCGTCCTTCGAACCCGCGGGTACGCGGCAATCGTGTGAGCCAGTGTCCGCAGCAGCGGGTCGCCACTCACCCCTGTCTCCAGTACCTGTCGCACCTGTTGTTCCCAAGACGCCCACCGCGTAGCTCGCCGCTCCTTCGGACCGGTGTCCAGAAGGTTGTCCCCGTGGTGCATTACGGCCGTTGCCGCTACCACGTGGGGCAGCATCGGTCGTGGCAGCAACATCTGGGCTGCCAGGTATGAGGTGCGGCGGAAGCGCGACACCAGTTCGCGCTGGGCGTCGTAGTCCCTTCGCAGGTCCGGCTCGCGAATCCTTGCTGCGTTCAGGCCCTCGGTTCATGCGCTCATGACACGATCGTAGGCGTGACGCCTTGTGCCTTTGACGAGGAGGGTGGCGCTGTAGTGGGCAACGCACGGATCACTTCAGGCGGTGTCATCGAGTCCCTCCACGACAGTCATGTGAGCAGCATGGCTGGCGCCGGCCGCGTCCATGTTGGCGAGCGTGCGCACCAGGCTGCTGATGCAGTCTTGGGTGAACCGCGGTGATGCTGGCGTCGTGCAGGACCTCATCCTCGCCGGTCAGGCAGCGTGGCTCCCGATGGTCGAACCGGCGATGTCAACACTCAGGTACTTTGTCATCTCGTCAAGGATGGTGTGGCAGTGTGGAACATCTGAGCCCAACGCGACCCAATAGGCCAGTCGGTCGCTTAGCCTGGATTCAGGCGTCGCAAGCACCTTGTTGCCTGTCTGCTGAAGCGGGACTATTCGATCGAGTAGCGGTTGGTCGGCAATCTTAGGCGACACCGTGAGGTGCTCGATGCGGCCGCTTGCTGAGGGGTAGGCGAAATGAATGGCTGCCGCCCGTTGGCGGGTAGGAGCAAGGTCAGGCGTCTTGCCAACTGCCAGTTGAGCGGCGATTCGCGGCAAGTCGATCCCCGTGGCTCGTCGGACCAGCAATGGAATGAAGTCGTTGGCCAGGCAGCCCTCAATATCGGTGATGCGGGGACCTCGCGGGGTCAACTTCATGCTGACGTGAAGGGTGCCAGGCGCGATGCCGACGGCGCGGACGGCACGCGTGACGATCTGGCGGACAATTGGATTGTGCAGCAGGCCGTCGTGAGCGTAAACGCAGTGACGCATTGCCTGCCTCATGGACATCGAGCCGATTGTAGTCCGCGCGATGGCAACTATCCGGATCTCGCCGTCGCCAAGGACGACAGTCTCTGCGGAGAAGGGGAGGCCGTCAAGGCACTCCTCGACTACTACGTCTCCAACGCGCCTGAATGTACTGGACGTTGATACCTCGGTCAGGCGCTTGCACGCATCCAAGACTTCCGCGCGGTTATGGGCCAGAACAGCTCCGGCTTCCTTGCTGGCTCGAGGTCTGACCAGAACGGGGTACCCGATTGTTTCCGCCTCCGTGACAGCCGCTGCTGCGTCGAAAGCTTCTGCCCAGCGTGGCTGAGGCACGCTGTGGTATGCCAGGAGCGTGCGAAGCGTGGCAAGGTCACCCAATACCGATAGCGATGCAGCTGATGCCGACGGAAGGCCCATTTGGCCAGCAATATGGGACGCTGTGACTAGATGCTCCGGCATGTAGCTGAGCACACCACGCACTTCGTGGCGCGAGGCATGGCTCTTGACTACGTTCACGGTGGTCGCACATTGTGTGAGGTCGGCTGCGATGTGCTTCCCCAGATGGGGTCTGGCCCAGGCTGGCACGGTCGCGTCGACGAGTACTACTGGGTGCGCGGCGGCAATCTGTGCAAGATGGAACTCTCCCCCAGCTGCTGCCGACCCGGCGCCAAGGAGTAACAGGGGCTCAGACATTGCGTCTACCTCTCAGTGCGGTTGGTTCGCGAGGCGAGTAGGTACGAGTGCTGGCGTGAGACGGCATCACGTCCGTTGCTAGGACGCTGCATGGCCTCTCCCCCGGGTTCGACTCGCGCCGGCGGTGATCCGAGAGCTCGGTAGTACACGGTCGCCCAAGCCGCTGGCGGCGCCCGTCCTCGCCCGTCCGCGCACGTGTACCAGGGAGGGCTCGACGGCGGCCCTCAGACTGCGCACACGATCGGATGGATCACCCTGCGTGGTGATCCTGCTATCCGACGCCACAAAATGTCAACTGAACCTGCGAACCAAGGCAGCAGATCCTGACATTGTCGACGGACCGAGGGACGATACAGATACCCTCACGTCAGTCCCGCCCCTGATCAAAGCGACGCGCCCAGGAGAATGCTCGGTGGCAGCAGAAGATGCCTACGCAAGACTGGCCGGAACCCTGGAGCGTATCCAACATGCCTCTGGCCGCTCCGAGTTGGTCAACGTGCTCAACACCAAGGACCTGTCATTCGAGACGGGCATCCCTGAGTCCGTCGTGCGGACCCTGCTCGCAGGAGGCCGGGCCCAGGAGATCTCGGTGGCGGAGCGCGTACGGCAGCGGCTCGACTTCCTCCGCGAGACTCGGCGGCGGGACGACGGAAAGAGGTACACCCTCGAGGAGATTGCCGCTGCTGCGGGGGTGACCCGTCAGACGATGAGCGAGTGGCACAGGAAGGGCATGCCGAGCCTGGAGTCCGCCGACCGGCTGCGCCGGTTCTTCTCTCTACCGCCCGGGTTCTTCTTCGCAGACGAGCCGGAGGCGCTCAACGAGGCGCTTCAACAGCGTTTGCAGGAGCTTGAGTCGAGGTCGGACCCCCTTGCGCAGCTCCGCACGCCCGAGATCCTCCGGCTTGCTGCGCGTGGGCTTCTTTCGCCCACTGGGGTGCAGGCGATGGCCCAGTGGGCGGAGGCCGTCACCCGTCCTGACAACCCCGATGCCGGCAATGGCGGCCAAGGCCAAGAGGGGCACGTGTCGTGATCTCCGAGTCCGCCGGGGCACCGCGCCCTGTGAAGTCCCCTCGGTCGCTCGTCGCCCTTCGGGGTCTTGTCGCGGCCCACGGCTCCACACCTTCGTCGAGTTTCGAGGACGGACGATGACTCCTCTGGCCCGGCTTCGTCAGTGGCAGAGGCTACGGACGCGCGACAGGGAGATGCGTCAGTTTGCTGAGATGCTTATCGGCCCCATTCGAGAAAGGCTGAGCAGTGCCGGCGCAGACGACGCCGTGTCAGCCGGAGAGGCCCTGGCAGATCCTGACGCCCTCTTCGCCGCCTTGGTCGAGTCAGCCAGACAGTGGCGCGGTGATCGAAGGCTCGAGGTGCACCGAGTTCACATTCCACGGGAGTTCAAGGCCACGGGAATGTGGTTGGAGCGAGCGGACCAGGACGACATCATCGTTGAGCAGGATGCCGAGATCTGGCATCAAGCCCAGATCCTCGGTCACGAGCTGTGGCACATGCGGCAAAAGGATGGCTTCACTCCTGAGCAGCTGGCGAGTGTGGGCTGTGGCGCCCTGGGATCAGAGCATGTGCACGGCGCCCAGCCAGCCGCTGCGCGTTCTCGTTTCGACGAGGATCCTGAGATGGAAGCCGAGCTGTTCGGGATTCGGGTCGGACAGGAGATGCGGGTACTGATGGAACGGGACGTGATCAGTGGCGAAACGGCCCGCCGCATCGCAGAGGCTCTTAACTATCGGGGGAACCGGAAATGAGTGGGTCCATCAACTACATAAGCTGTGGCCTGCTGTGGATCGGGCTCTTGGTGAAGCTGCCGGACCTGATGCGGCACTGGAGCGAGCCTTCCCTCCGTGCCATTAACGGAGTGTTGGCGTTCGCGTCGCTGTGCTTTCTCTTCGGGGCACCTAGTTCGGTTGGGGTGATCAACCGTGTCAGCGGCGTGCCCAACTTAGCCGCCCCGCTGACCTACGCTTCGATCACTGCGTACAGCGCCGCACTGTTGATCCTTATCGTCTGCTGGCGTGGAGGCCCCTCTGTGCGCCGGACGACGCGGAGTTGGATGTACGGGTACGCAGCCATTCTTGGCGGAATTGCAGCCCTGTTCGCTCTGGGGAACGCTCCGGAGGAGCGGCGCACCGACTTTGACACGTACTATGCGACGACGCCCTGGATCGCCGAGATGGTCGTCCTGTATCTGGTCGCACATTTGACGGCTGTGACGGTCAGTGCCGTCTGGTCCCTGCGTTGGGGCTTCGAAGCGGAGGTTCGAAAGCGCCCCTGGCTGCGGGCCAGCTTGCTGACGATCGGCGCCGGCACGGTGATCAGCGCCGGGTACAGCCTGTCCAAGCTTGTCGCTGTTGTCGCACGGTGGGCCGGTCATGACTGGGCGGCTCTCGGGACTTCCATCTCGCCCCTTTGCGCCGGTCTCGGTGCGCTACTGACTGTGGTCGGGGTCCTCCTCCCCATGGCAGGTCACCACCTTTCGGCGTGGCGTGACTTCTTTCGCCTGGCGCCCCTTGATGCCGTGCTGGATCCGGTTCTCAACGATCGTGCTCTGCGTGTCGAGCGGCCACGCTCCCCATTCCTGTGGGGCATCTGGCGCCAGAGCACCATCCTCAACGGCCTCTACGCGATCGAAACGCTCTTCGATAAAAGGCTCTACGACGAAGCCTACGACGCGGAACTGCAGAGGACGGGCGACGGGGAGAGAGCGACTTCTGCCGCGTGGGCCGCGACCATCGCGGCAGCCGCGAAGCGAAGCACTCAGCCCGTGCTCGAGCCTGTCGGCGCATCGGCTCGCCTTTCACACCCGCGGGACCCCCAGGCTTTGGTCCTGATCGCCGATGCCGTGAAGAGGTCCGAGCGTGAGGTGCGAGCCACCGTACCTGGCCCCGCGAGTGTTGAATCGGCTTGACCGCGGATCCGATTACACCAATCCCCCCACAGCCTGCGGACCTGAACGGAGTCCCCGACTCATGAGTCTTGTCGTGTATATGGCGGCTTTCCTCTTCGCCCTTGCCGCCTTGCTGCTTCGCCGACCACGCACGACTCCCCCGACGCCGCTGACCGTCCCTACGCGCGTAGCTGTGTTCCTCGGCGCCCTGTGTTTCTTCTGCTCGGCGCCAGCAACGTTGGCTGAAGTCAACGATGTCACAGGGATACCCAACGTCGGCGCCCCGCTGACCTACAGCGTGATATCTGCCTACAGCTGCTCCCTGATCATCCTGCTGATCCACTGGAGGGGTGGGCCGGACGCGCAAATCCGGCGAATGGTCGGGATGGCTGCTGCGGTGTACGGCACGCTGATCGTTGCCATCATCGTGCTGTTCTCCCTCGCAGATGCGGAGACAGAGCGACTCAGCGACCTGGACACCTATTACGCAAATACGCCATACATGCGAGAGATGATCATTCTCTACCTGATGGGTCATCTGGCAAGCACCATCGTGTTGAGCGCAGTCTGCCTGAAGTGGGCACGTGACGAAGTCACAGGTCTTCTCCGCGTCGGACTCTGGTTGATCCTCGTAGGCCTGTTGCTGGACGTCCTCGGGTTCGAGCTCACCAAGGTCACTGCGGTCGTGGCCCGCTGGTTCGGATACAACCTGGACGTCCTGTCCACCTCTGTGGCACCGCCCGCCGCCTCCTTCGGCGCCCTGATCTGCTCCTCGGGTTTCGTACTCCCACGCCTCGCGTCCGCCACCGCCGCTGAAAGGCAGAGCCTGTCCAACTACCGTGCACTGCAGCCGTTGTGGTTCGCGGTGAAGAGCGTGGCGACCGCTCCGAAGGCAGAACCGACCTGGTGGCACCTTTGGTGGCAGCTACCGAGCAGCCGTCTCTACCGGCTCGAAGCGAACATCCGCGATGCCCTGCTGCAACTGACTGCGCACTTCAACTACCGCGTCGGTGAGACCACATACGCGGCGGCTGTGGAGCGAGGCGAGAGCGAGGAGACGGCGCGCACCGTCTCGGAGGAGGCGATGATCATCGATGGCATACGCCGTGCATCAGGTGTGGGCGACGGACCAGCCGATCCACCTGACAAGTTCCGCATCACCATTGATCTGGTCGACCTGGCGAGCGCTGTCAATCGCGCTGGAGAGACGTCACCGGAGCAGGTGAGGACTCAGTGAACGCGTCTCATGACCGCAGCAAGGAGAGCATAATGCCGCAGAGAGCCGTCGTCATCGGATCCGGTATAGCCGGACTGCTAGCCGCAGCGGCCTTGTCCCGAGCAGCCCCCGAGGCTGAGGTCCTTCTCCTGGACCGGGATGAGCTTCCTGAGGGTCCAGTGAACCGGCGCGGTGTCCCTCAGGGAGAGCACGCCCATCTGCTCATGGCCGGCGGCCTGTCGGCAATGGAGGCGCTGCTCTCAGTCAGCGTGCGAGACCGCCTCCTGGAGGCAGGTGCGCACGAGATCTCTCTCGGCAACGGCATGCTGGCCCTCATGCCAGACGGTGGCTGGTTCCACCGGTGGAGGTACAACGGGCCCCACATGATCACTTGCACGCGGGCACTGCTGGACTGGGTCATCCGTCAGGCCCTGCTCGACAGCACAGCCAACGTCGAGATCCATCAGGCCACGGTGGAAGGGCTACTCGGTAACGCTCAGCGCGTGCAGGGTGTTCGTATCAGTCCAGCGAGCAGCAGCACTCTTGATAACGAGGTGAAAGCCGACATCGTCGTCGACGCGAGTGGCCGGGGTTCGCACAACCTGCACTGGCTCCGGAATATTGGAATCCGCGGCGTAGAGGAGAGGAAGATCGACTCCGGCCTCACCAACGCTACGCGGATCTACCGCACCCCGGCGGGCGCCGAGTCGTTCCCGCTGACCGTGATCCAGGCGAACCCCTACAGCGGCGAGCCCGGGCGAAGTGCCATGGTGCTCCCGATCGAGGGCAACCGGTGGATGGTCAGCGCAGGCGGCACCAGAGGCGGCGAGCCCCCTCAGAATCCGCAGGGTTTCCTTGAGTACGCCCTTGGTCTGCCGCACCCGATCGTCGGCCACCTTATTTCCGGCGCCGAGGCCCTCACTGATGTAGTTCTCAGCCGAGGCCGCAGCACCAGCAACGCTCGCCGATATTTCGAGAGGTCCACGCAGTGGCCTGAGCAGTTCGTCACGCTCGGCGACGCGCTGGCAACCTTCAATCCGGCCTACGGGCAGGGTATGTCGGTAGCAGCACTCGGGGCCCAGGTTCTGGCCCGAGAGCTGCGGCAGAGCGGCCTCAGCAGCCCGGGCCTGGCTCGACGGGTACTTCGCGGTGCGGCCCGTCACGTCGATGCAGCGTGGGCCACCGCCGTCGGTATGGACGTCCTGTATCCAGGGATACGGGGTGGGGAGCCGAAGATCACCGACCGTCTCGTCGCCTCCTATTCACGTCGTCTGACCCGAGCGGCAACCGGCTCCTTCGATGCAGCAGCAGCGCTGTGGGATGTCACCAGTCTCAAAGCACCTCCGACGCGAGTGTTGCGGCCAAAGGCCCTACTGGCGGCCCTGACCGGGCCGCTACTACCCGAAACGTCCGAGCCTCCCCTCGAGCCTTCCGAGCGGGAGGTCCTCAACCGGCTCAAGAAGGCTTCCGACAGATCGAGTACTTTCGAGGCCCGCCAGTAGTCGTCTCTTGCCCTGGCACGCACCTTTCCGAGTGCCAGGGCAGGGTGTCAGGCCGTGGATGGGCGTCACCTCCACCCAGACAGCGATTTCTTTGACCGAAGAGGGGACGCTGGGATCCGAGGAAGGCCAGGCGATAGGCCCGCTGTGATGATGCAACGATGTCTAGCCTGGTCGTGCAATCTCACTGAGACGGCGCAGGCAGGGAGCTAGAGGGGCAGCGTTATGCCGAGTTCCCGCATGGCGGTGGAGGGTGGGCCGCCTTCGGAACGCTCGGTCTTGTAGCCCTTGACGCGTGCTTCAAGGGTGCGGGGATCGACGGCTTCGGCGGGCGCGCTCCTGGCGTACAAGCCGTCAGGGTCGTTGTCACGGTCGTGGGGCAGAAGCCAGAAGACGCGGCGGCGGAAGGTGCCGGAGGCCCGTGAGGGCTTGGCGTCGGGGCCGAGGAGGGCGTAGCCGATCATGCGGCCGTCGCGGTGGTAGGCCGGCTTGCCCTTGCGGGTGGGGAGACGGTCCAGGCTCTGACGTACGTAGTCGAGCTGTTCGATGTCCTCCAGCCACACCAGTTCGGTCTCATGGCTGATCTCGTCCGCGCTGATCAGGGAACTCATGCGCTCATGTCCCTTTCGTCGTCGGTGAGCAGTCCGATGCCGGGGTAGTGCTTGCGCTGGTTGGACAGGATCATCTCCTTGGGCGAGGCCAGCCCGACCAGTTCCCGGGTGCGGGAGGCGAACGCTCGAGAGGACATGGCGGGTGCCCCTTCATTCTGACACCACGTCTTGTAGGCGGCGTAGAGCGCGGTCTGCTCGGCGCGCAGCCCGGGGGCCAGGCGGCAGCACTCCTCGTAGAAGCGGCCGGTGTGGTCTTCGGTTTCGGCGTAGGCGGTGGTGGCGATGCGCACGCGTTCGGGGCCGGTCAGGTCACGCTCGCCCGCGAGGTAGCGCCTGGCTCCATCGATCAGCCAGCCGAGGATGCCGGGGCCCTCCTCGGTCACGAGGATGTCAGCCAGGTTGTCGATCTTACGGCGGTCCGGGACAACCTGCTCGAAAGGGATCAGGCGCATGCGTCGCCAGAACGCGAAGCCGCCGGTGCCCACTTCGGGGCGGTGGTTGCCCAGGAGCCACAGTTTATGGGTGGGTTCGAAACTGAAGAAGTCCTGCCGCATGCGGCGGGCCTTGATCCGCTCGCCGCCGGTCAGCAGTTTGACGCGGGCCTCGTCGAACTTGTCGCCGGGCTTGACCTCGGAACAGACGATGACGCGCCGGCCGTGGAGTTCGGCGAGGTCGGTGGGGTGGCCTTCGTAGGGTTTGGCCATCAGGAAGCCGGGCGGGGCGGCATCGGCGTAGTCGCCGAGGACTTTCATCAGCACGTCCATCAGCACGGACTTGCCGTTCTTGCCGGCGCCGAAGAGGAAGGGCAGGACCTGGCCGCCGACGTCGCCGGTGATCGAGTAGCCGAGCAGCAGGTGCAGGTAGGCGATCATCTCGCGGGCTTCGGTGTTGTCGCCGAAGGTGTCGGCCAGAAAGCGTTCCCAGCGCGGGGTGGGCATGGGCTGGGGGCCGACGCTGGTGGAGCGGGAGTGGAAGTCCTTGTTGGGGTCCGGTGTCTTCAACAGGCCGGTACGCAGATCCACGATGCCGTTCGGGGTGCACAGGGCGTAGGGGTCGGCGTCCAGGCGGGCGGCGTTGAGGACCATGCCGGGGGCGGACCTGGCCTGGGTGAGCATGGCGTTGATGCCGGTGGTGGACAGTGCACGGCGGCGGTGCTGCTGCAGTGCGGTGGTGGTGAAGACGCCGCGGGGGTCATGGGTGGCAATGTTCTCGGCGAGGTCGCCGGCCGCCCACAGGACGGTGTCGTCCTCGTCGATTTGCCAGCGGGTGGTGTCCCACCGGTACCAGCCGATGCCGGGGACGTGCCGGTAGTCGTTGGAGTAGAGCCGGACGAACAGTTTGGCGTTGCCGCGGTCCGAGAGGGTGTCGGGCAGCAGCCCGTTGGGGGTTGCCTCGCCCGCAGGGCGTTCTGTGGCCGCCTGTGCGGGCAGCGGCACGGTGGCCGCCTGATCGCGGATCTGAGCGGCGACGGCTTCGGGGTCGAACTCGAAGAGG
>NZ_JBIBKS010000051.1:0-20180 GCF_042959345.1 Streptomyces sp. NPDC007905
ATCTCCTCACGCGCAGCCCGCCACTCAGCAGTCAGGCCCCCACCATCCGCGTACCGCATACCACCGGCATACCGCAGGGATCACCCAACGTCACCTCCTCTTGCGCCTGGTCGGGCTCGACGCGGCAGCCGCATGGTAAGGCACGCCAGCTGCTTCGCCGCTCGCCTCACCGGCTCTGATGTGTCAGCACTGTGCGGGCCGCAACGGCCTTGTCCGTCTCGTCAGTGAGGGCGAACAGGTTCATCAGCACACTGGCTGCGGTGATGTACCCCATCTTGTCGGCGAGAGCGCCGTAGTACTGGGCGAGCGCGGCTCGCAGCGAGGCGTCGCTGTCGGTGACGGCGTCTATACCCGTGCGCAGGCCCGCCAGGACGAACGGAAGCGAAGACGTCGTGACCCACGGCTGGGTGAGGGCTTGCAAGATGAGAACCTGGAGGTTGCGCCGGCGGTGTGAGGGGGGCGTGGCACGGTGAAGCCCGGCGTAGGCGGCGCTGAGCCAGCCCGAGGCCTCGTGCGGCAGGGGACCGATGCTCCGGGAGGCGGCATCGAGAGCGAATGCCGATGCCGCCTGCGGATCCGCCCAGGCGGTGGGCCGCGAGACGGCGACGGCCACCGCCTTCGCCTGCCAGCCGTCTGTCTGCGCTGCGACGCGGTAGAGCCTGGCCGAGAACGGGATATCCACGAAGTAGTTTCGCAGCAACTCGGCCTTGACGACCAGGCCCTCCTCGGGCGTCAGCATGCCGCCGCTCACACAGGCGTCCAACAGGCTCAGGGTTCCGAACGCGGCCACACCCTGCGCCCGCGCGACAGCGCGCAGGACCCGATCGTCGCACCATAGGACGAGGCCGTGCTCCTTGGCGTAGTCCACAGCCGTCAACCATGCCGTGCCGTGCGCCCTGGTCAGCTGCGGCAGGCTACGCAGCTCGGGCCGCGACACCCGGGGGGTGGTCTGCATGATGTCCACCAGGCGTGCTGCGGCGGACCGCAGCGCGGCCAGATCTTCAGGCGCGGAGACCAGCACAGTGGGGTTGGTGCTGTGTTCGTCCCAAGCCAGGGTCATGTCGGACCGCAGGGTGATGGACTCCTTAGCCTTTAGCGCGTCCGCCAGAAGCTGGTCGGTCGTCGTGAGCGCCCGCAGATGGCCCACGAACTGCTCGCACATGCCCGGTTCCAGCAGGGCGAGCGTGGAGGCGGCACTGGTGTCGAGGACTACCCGCCCACTGAGCGCAGCCTGCACCGCCCGAGTCTCCGCTGGGTGGACTGGGATGTCGGCGGCGTACACGACCGGTCGTTCGGCGGTGCGGCGTATGCAGGTCTCAGCGTAGGTCCGCCCTGCGGCCAATGAGAGCAGTCCCACAGGCAGTTCGCCGCCTGCGACCTTTTCGCGTACCTCCTTGGTGTGCTCATAGGCGCTGCGCAGTTCTTCGGTGAGATTCTCTAGGGGGTTCTCCGGCGGTCCTACCGAGACCGCGCGGAAAACCGTGCTGGCAGGGAAACGCTCCAGGTAGTTCTCGGTGGCGGCGCGGAGTTGGTCTGCGTCCTGCTGCGTCAACGGTCTTGCCGCTTCCGCTGCTCGCGAGTGAAGCGCGCCCAGGAGCCGGCCAAGGAGGTCCTCGTCGTCCGGCCAGCGCTGCATCAGGGCCAGGGCGCGGCCGGTGAAATGCGCATCCACGGAGAACCCGGAGCCCAGGCCGATCCACAACAAGGCTTCATCCCGGCTGCGGGGTTCCATGGGGGTGCCCTGCTCGGTCAGGGTCTGCCAAGCCTGCTCGGGCATGGCTCGGGCCGCGTAGCACCGGGCCAGGGCCCATCGGGCATCACAATCCATCGGGTCGAGAGCGAGGAGCTGCAACGCGGCGTTCGTCGCCTGGTCCATGCGCCCGTCGGCCGACTCGACCTCGACGAGCAGGGCGTACATGCGCCCCTGCCCCGCCCAGTCGGCCCCTGCCATCCTCAGCGCTGCATCCGCGCACTCCCGTGCGGACGCGTAGGAGCCAGACGCGCGGAAGAGGCCTGCGGCCATGGCCATCAGACGGACATCGCGCCAGTGATCGGCTCCGTCCCTCAGCGTCTGCGCCGCCGATTGAAGGTCGCCACCACGGTGGTAGCGCTGGGCCAGCTTGAGAACGATCAGGGGGCTCCGAGTGACGTTGGCACGCAGCACGGCCAACCCGTCACCGGAGCTGCCCTTGAGAGCCCGAGCCAACAACTCGATCTCCCCGACCGCTTCGGGGAAAGAAGGCGTGAGGTGTGTCAGATCCGGGAGGTCCGCGCCTGCCTCGGCCAGACCCATCGCCGCGATCAGCTGCTCCTGCTCAGTGCTCGCAGCCTCCCACACCTGCAGCCACAGCCCCCTCACCTGAGGGTTCTCCGTGTCACCGCCCCGGCGCACCTCTGCGATCAACGCCGTGACGTGCGCCTTGGCGAAGGCATTGGTCATGCCCTCCAGCAGCCTCTCCGCTTCCTGCTCCCGGCCTGAAAGTGCCGCCACAAGAGCGGTCTGCTCCTGCAGCCTGCCGTCAGCCGCCTCGTGGGGCAGGGCCTCGCCCTCCGGTGGTGGCTGGGTCAGGCTCCACGCTGCGGACAAGTCCCCGCACAGCACAGCCGCCTGCACGGCCAAGAGGGCCGCTTCGGTGCTGTCTCCGTACCACGCACGACGGCTGTTTCTGGCCCGGACCGACACCGCCAAGGCCTCCTGGGCATCAGCCAGCCGAGTGGGAGTCCGGTGGTGTACAGCGTGCTGCAACAGCGCCACGGCCAGGCGGACGGCAGTGCCCGTGGCCTGGGTCTCTTGGTTGGCCGCCCGCAGCAGAGCCAGCGCCTCGTTCCCCCGGCCTGCGTGCGTCAGCGCCTCGGCCTCGAGTTGGACACGCAGCGAGTCGGCCAACGCGTTGTGCGGCTCCCACCGGGCCAGCTGCCGCAGGCACCCGGCCCAATCCTCGTTGAGATAATCACGCAGCGCACCCAGCAAAGGCGACGCTGCGTCCTCGTGCGCGTCGAGGTACTCCCGTACCTCATGCTCCGTGCCAGAGCCGGCATGCAGTGCCGCCCGGGCCACCAGGTAGTCCCGGGGATACCCACCTTCGCGCAGGCACCCTTCGAAGAAAACCCGTGAAGCGAGCGGCATCCCGTACTCGGACGCCACCTGACCGAGCCAGCCGAGTGCCTGCGCCGGCGCCTGCTGCAGCCAGGCCGGATGCTCGACGGCCCATCCCTGCAGCACGGCTCCGCGTTCGGTCTCCACCTCCGCTAGCAGCCCCACTGCTGTTTCTACGGCGGGCCACGCCGCACGCAGACGTCGTGCCTCCTGCGACGACCACGGACTGAGGGTACGCAGGGTAGCATCGAAGTCACTACGAGCCTCAAGACGGCCAAGGACGTCGTCGCGGGAAGCGAGGACTGCCTCCCGGGTCCTGCTCCCATCCTCGATGGCGGACTGCCGCCCCCACTCACCGGTGAAGAGTGCTGCCTCCTGCGGCGAGACCGAGCGTACGTACTCCTCCATCACGATGCGCAGCACCCGCAACGCATCCAGTCGGCGCTGCTCCCCATCACGGCCGGGCACCAAATAGACCAGCCGCTGAGCGGCCTGTTCGAGGGAAGATTCAGTGCACTGCCGCAACTGCTCTGCAGTATCCGTTCGTGACAGCCAGACACGCAGCGACTTCGCGCGGACGGCCACCCCTGCCGCCGTCGCTCGCTTCGCCGCAGCACGTGCCACCCGCCGGCCGCGAGTGAGCTTCTGGAAGGTGCTCATACCGAACCGGCCGGCCACCGGCCCCGCTACCTTAGCCAGAACCGCAGGTGAAAGTGGATCCATGACGCCCTCCCCGACCGCGTGCGCAGGGCCCTCGCCAGACTATGCGCACTCTGTGATCGACCCTACTGTCCGAGGCTGACAGTCCTGTGCCGCCTGCGTAGCCTGATCCGCCGGGCGGCTCGGCCTCCGTGCCGGACAGACCGACCAGGAACTGCCGTTCGGCTGACAGAATCGGTCCGGACAACCCAGCGCTACTACACCGTCTCCCTGCAGCGAAAACGCGAAGCCGTCTCCAAGCTCAGCGCCCACGTCGTCGACCACCAGGGCCTGCCCCGCCCCGCGACGCCTGCCCTCTACACGAGGCGCTCGGCGAGCCGTCGCACCACGAGGACCCGTGCCCCTTCCGCCAGCCCTGCTGGGCCCCTGCACGAACTCGCCGCCCGATACCGGGCCGGATGCCACCTCGCGGCGCTCGTCTTCTGGCTCCGCGAGCCTGCCCGGTGATCATGGCCAGCGGACTGTACTCAGTCCGTTGCCGAGATCCGTCACCTCTGCTCCAGCAAGAACAGCCGGGACGGCGCTGAGCCGGTCCGTCCGGAACTGCACTCGGTCCGGGCGCGGGCCCTTCGGTAGTCGGCCATACAGGACCAGCGCGTCATCGTGCTCGTCCGCTGTTTCACCGCCCGGATCGACGAGCAGCGCGACAGTCCTGTCCAACTCCCGCTGGATCAGTCGCTGAACCGCATCGCTGACCTGCTCTCGCTCGTTCTCCGTCAACCCGCCGAGGATGAAGGTGAGGACCTGGGTGTCCGGCGCCACGTACCTGACATCGCACACCACGTCCGTGTCAGCCGACAGCCAGAACTGCATGCAGAGCGGCCCGACCGACAGGCCAACAAGCTCCAGGATGCGCCCGACAGGCAGCTTCACCTGTTTCCCCACGACGTCCAAAAGTATCCCGCAGCCCAGCATCGGGTGCGTGAGGGTCAGCCCGGACTGGGCCAAGTGGTTGGTGACCGAGCGGAACTCGGACTGGTCCATCCGGCCCTCGCGGTACCAGGACAAGTGGGTCTCCAACACCGCTGACACTCCTCGGCCAGGAAGGGGGCCTGGCCCTCGGCGTCATCACTCCAGGGAAGCGGGTCCACCCAGGTGACCGGCAGCAGGCTGCGCACCTTCTGCTCCTTGGCCACTGCCGTCCTTAGCTCGGCGGCGCTGGCCTTGGGCTGCATCCCCTGCTGGGCGGTCCACAGTGCCTCGTCGCGGCGGTCGCAGCCTTTGCGGGCGGCATGGACGATGTCGGTCGCGCCGGTGCCGCAGAAGGTGGTGGTGATGCCGAGCCGGGTGCGCAGGCAGTCGAAGTAGTGCAGGATCGGGCCGAGTTGGCCGGGCAAGACCCGCTGGATGTCGTCGACCAGCAGCAGGCGGGTCTGCTTCCGTTCCATGACAGTGTGCACGGGCAGGGACAGGTCGGGGATGCGGCGCAGCTGACGGGCTTCCGCCTCGCTCTTGGGCTCGGGTGCCAGAGCAAGGAAGGAAGCAATCTCCCATATCCAGTTAAGTTTGTTCTCCGGGTCGTGCGGGACCGTGATGTGCACGACCGGGATCCGGTCGCTGAAGTGCTTTTCGACCCTGCGCTGCAACTCCCGGCCGATGAGCCGCAGCAGGTACGTCTTGCCAGTGCCGGCCGGGCCGTCGATCACCATGTCCAGCAGGCCCTCGTACCGGTTGCCGTTGACACCGAAGGTGCCTCGGGCCCGCAGCAGACAGTCCTCCAGGAACGCGGTCTCGATCATCAGCAGATGGCGGTGGTAGTCCACCCGCGGGTCGTCCTCGTCGACATCCACGTCCGCGGGTGCGCAGTCCAGCAGGTCGGGCGGATTGAACTCGGTGCGCACAACCGGTCCCAGCCCTCCCAGGAGGAGATCCATGCGGGCAGGGGCGGCGTGGTGCGCACCAGGTGGGCGATCTCGGCCCGGGCATCGGACGGGGCGGGCACGGTGGTCTTCATCAGCTCTCCTCGGTGGGTGAAGCGGCGTGCGGGTTCATGCCGGCGCAGCGGGGCCGGCCGGCGGCGGGTCGTCCTCGGAGTGGGCCGGGGCAAATGAGGGCAGGGTGTAGCGGCCGTTGTCGACATCCCGGGCCGGCACGGGCAGCGAGGGGGCGGCGGGAATGGTGTCGGGGTCCAGCGGCGTGGCCGGCGCGCCGGATGTCGGCCCGCGGCGGGTGCGGCGGTGGCGCTCCTTCACGGCCAGGGTGATGGCCACCTCGTCCTCGCGGCTGCCACCGCCCAGCGCCCATTCCTCGGCCGCGTCCTGCCAGTGGTAGGCCGTCCACGGCAGGTCGGCCAGCATGTGCCGGTAGAGGAACTCCACCGGGACCCACCTGCCGCTCAGCCAGCAGGTCTCCTGGTCACGTGAGGCGTGCTTGTCGCGTGGCCTGATAGGTACGTCTGTCCGCCCTGCACCTGATGCTTTGTCAGTGGCCCCCTTTACCGTCGGTTGTGTCGGTGTTCGTGTGGGGAAGGGCGGTTGTGGGTGGCCAACATCGTCTGGCACAGGAAGCTGCGGATCTATCTGGATCTGACCCGGGCGGACCTGGGGCACGAGGAGTACGAGGATCTGTGGAGCACGGTCTACGCCATGGACCGTATGTATTCGGCGCGGGGAGTGCCGGTACGAGAGCGGGAGCTGCAGTGCGGGGGCGTGTGCCAGGAAACTGGCGTGGAGGCGCCTATGTTCCTGCGGGTGCGCAACGGTAGGCGCGAAGCCGTCCATGAGCGTGCGGAAGACGAGGAACGCCACACCGCTCCCCTCAGTGACGAGCACAAGGCCTACCAAGAACGCATCCTCAAGGCCGCCCGGGAGGGCGGTTACGCGGGGGACAGCGAGGTCCGTACCCGGGTGGGACGCAGCTGGATCCAGACCGACACCCTCATCGAGGGCGCCGACGGACGGCGCTTCGGCTGGGAGATCCAGCTCTGCTCCGCCGGCACCGAAGGCCCCCGCAGCGTCCGGGCACGCGCTTCCAGGGCGGAGAAGAACGGGATCACTCCCGCCTGGCACACCGACCGGGCCGACTACGCCAACCGGCACGACAGCCACTGGACCCGCAGCGACAACCTCCCCGCCTACGTCATCGCCAAGACCGGCGACCTCCGCGTCGTGTCCGGCTACCGCACCCTGGACTTCTGGCGCTGCGACATCCACGCCGTCCACCCCTGCCCCCACGGGGCGCGACGCTGCGGCAAGGCACACGCCACCCCCACACCCCACGGCATCCTCTTCGACGACCTCGTCCGCGGCACCGCCGCCGGTCTGATCGTGCCCATCCAGTTCCGCACCGCCACGAAACAGCATCGCTTCTGGGTCACCGACGCCGACCGCGACCGCCTGGAAGACCTCCAGGCCGACGACACGCAGCTGCCACCCGCCCCCGACACGTCCGGCTCCGCGGACAGAGCCAGCTACAACCGCCCCACCTGCAGACCCACCCGAGAGGCGGAGCCCTCCCCACTGCCGGCACCCGCTCCGATCGCGACAGCGTTGCACCACATCCCCAGACAGGCGGCCCCACCGGCAAGCGAAGCCGCGCCGCTACCTGCCAGCCCCGTCCCTGGCACCGATGTCCACGGTGGCGTGCGGAGAGAAGACGCTGTCGGTCTCGAAGCCGTGATCGCAGCTCAGCAGGCGGCCGACCTCACCCGCCGCAGGCTGGAACAGCTGAGCTGTGACGAGGAACGGCGGCATCAGCGCACGGCGTGGTTCGAGGCGGCAGCACGCGCACAAGCAGCAGTCACCCGGTACGCACAGGCCAAGCGACTCAATCGGTTCGAGGTGGAACAACGCGTCCGCCGGGCTGCCCGCGACGAAGCCGGACTGCAACGACCAGGATGTCCGCCTCCCGAAATTCGTCGCTAGAGCACCGAAGACTGGGGCGCTGAGGCTGCTGGCCGGCCGTCGATCACACTACGGGCGTCGACCACACACCCGGCACGGCACAGCTCGCCGCGACGGCGCCACCGCGACCACCTTCAGCGCCCGCTCCGGCCACCAGTGGGCCGGCAGCCGGGACGCGATCACCGCACGCCGCTCGGCCTCGGGAACCGTCCCCGCCGCGAGCGCCACCCGCCCCACCGCGCGCCGCAACTCGGCGACACGGGGGTGCCTTTCCGATGCGCCGATGCCTACGTATCCGGGAAGACCAACGATGCTCGGGCCCTTTCATATTCTTCGTCCAAGATGCGAGTGAATCGTTTGTCCCGGTCGGACTCGTGATGCTCTCTGTGATGTTCACTTACGCGAGCCCAGTATCCGCGAGCTGGCTCAGCTATGAAAACCTGAGCGCACAACGCATGTAACTCTTCGTCTTGGATCATTCCTATTTCAAACATAGAGCGCCAGAATGAGAATATGAGATTGGTGTAGATATGTTGCCGATCCTGATCGTCATTGCCGGTGAGCGGACCCCAGCAGGCGCGCAATGCAGGATCGTCCAATGCTTTAGAGAGCAGCTCGCTGTGCATGGAGCGATGAGTCATGACGCGATTGATCGCGGTGTCATGCGCTTGTAAAACCAGCGAGACGACCACTCCGGCAAGCGCCAGCATGCTGAAGACCGTGGCGAGGCCACCGTAGGTACCCGCCACATCGTTCAACTTTTGCCAGCTATGCGGACCGACGTGACTGATAGCTAGCAGCGCAAATGGAGCCAATAAGAGGAAAGCCGGCAGGGAAATAATCACTAAACCCGCGAGGAGATAAAGGCGGGTAGTCCAGTGGCCGCGACCTCGCAACCTACGAATTCTTCTCGCCACTTCGACTCCCTGCGTCGACGGGGTGCAGACTTATCATGGCATGGACATGCGTCATCCGTCATGAGTGGCGATGGCCGTTAAGAGAGAGCTTCATGATGCGCTTTTATTTCAATGATGCCTTGTGGCGAAAGAGTAGCGCGTGCGGCGACGGTGCTAGTTGCCTAGAGGTGGCACGATCTGGGTCTGCTGTGGGGGTGCGTGATGCTCGAGGGGTAGGCCTGGTGTTTAGTGAGCTAGCTTGGCATAAATTCATTTCGGCGAAGTTTTATACTGCTCCCGGCATGACCGACGCGTGCGAATGCTGAGGTGGAGGCGGTTGGTGTGGGCGTGAGGCCGCCCAGGCCGCGGCCGTCTCTGCAGTCCTCCCGCACGGGAAAGGCCCCGCCCATCCGCCACGGGGGGAGCGGACGGACGGGGCCGGTCGGGGCCGGAGATCAGGCCTTCGGAAGGTCCCAGGTGGGCCCATCCTGCGTCCGGTACCACACGGTCTGACTGTCAGGCGTGATGCTGACGTGGAACTCCTGCCGCTCCGGTTCATCGGCGAAGGTCTCGGCAAGCGTGTCGACGACGTCCCACAGGCGGCGCGGCCCGACCTGGCGTACCTTGCCGGACACGTGAGCCGTCGCGGTCGACCCATCCTCCGTCCAGATACCGACGGCTGCCAGCTCGCCCCCCTCGCCGCGCCACGAACACGTGGTGTGCCCGGGCAGCGCGAGTGAGAGAGGGAACCGGAGTCGCCCCAGGACGTCGCCCGGCGCCGTGGCGGTCGTGGTGGGCTCCGCTGCCTCCGCCGCAGCGAACGCGGGCGGGGCGGACGACGTCCGGCGCGGCATGAAGTGGGCCGGGGTCGGCAGGAACCATCCGGTGCCGTGGCCTGGGGCGGTCACCGCGACCCGCAGGATGCCGTACCCGACCGGGGCCACGATGACCGCGCCGGGCGCGGCCTGTTCGAGGAACGCGTCCGGGATCGCACGAAGTGCGGCCGTGGCGATGAACCGCTGGTAGGGGGCGCGGTCCGGCCATCCGCCGGCGCCGTCACCGGTGCCGACGAACGGGTGAAGGCCGGCGTCGGCCAGGCGTTGCGTGGCTGCTGCGGTGAGGTCCGGATCGACGTCGATCGTGGTGACGTTCTGCTCGCCGAGCCGGTGGGATAGGAGGGCCGCGTTGTAGCCGGTGCCGGTGCCCAGCTCGAAAACGGTGTCGCCCTCGGTGGCGTCGAGTGCGTCGAGCATCGCGAGCATGACGGACGGCTCGCTGGAGGAGCTGGTGGGGATGCCTCGCTCATCGAGCTGGGTCGTCAGCGCCCGGTCGGAGTAGACGGCTTCTAGGTATCCGGCGTCATCCGGGCCCACGTTCTGCCATGCGCCGTCCGGGCCCTGGGCGTAGAAGGAGGGCACGAACACGTGGCGGGGGACAGAGGCGAATGCGTCCCGCCATGCGCTGGTGTGGGCGGGGGCGAGAGCGTTGGCGAAGTCCTTTCGCAACGCGGCTGCGGTGTCGTTGTCCAGCCCGGTCATGCGCAGGCTCCTCGCAAGTAGTCGGCGTGTGCGGCGGCGATCGGGAGCCCGGTGCGGTTTTCCACCCAGGCCCAGGTTCCCGCAGGGTTGTTCTCGAAGAACACCCACTCTCCGGCCGGAGTCACGGCGAAGTCGAAGCTGCCGAACACGATGCCGTAGTGGGCCAGGAAGCGCCGCACGCCTGTGGCGGTCTCCTCGGGCGCGTCAACGGTGCCGTAGGCGATGTGCTCATAGTCGGTGCGCCAGTCGGTGCGTGCCTTCTCCGAGGACGTGTGCAGGGTGCCGCCGAACACCTGGCCGGCGACGGCGACAAGCCGCACCTCGTACGCCTTCTCGATGGCCTCCTGGAAGTAGTGGGCGGTGGTGCGGATGGTGGCGTCGAACGTGGCGGGGTCGGCGTAGTGGGTGGCCACCATGAGTTCTCGGCCCTGGTCCACCGGTAGGCGTCCACCGAGGACCGGTTTGCAGATCAGCGGGCCGGCGACCTGCTTGGCGAAATCGCGGGCGGCATCCGGATCGTTCGTGATCATGCTGCGGGGCACACGGAGACCGCAGCGCGTGGCCACAACGAGTTGTTGGGGCTTGTGGGAGGCGATCCGGTCCTGGTGCGGGTTGTTGATCCACCGGGCGCCGGGTAGAGCCGCAACCACGTTGAGGAGCGCGCAATCGGCCTGGTTCTGCGCCCAGGTGGCGTAGGGCTCGGGAACGGCGTCGGCGATGACGGGGCGTCCGGGCCGCCTCCAGTAGACGGCCCGGACGTCCTCAAGCCGCGCCGTCCGGCGCCCATCGTCAAGGGTTCCCGTCCAGCCCGGCTCTGTCGGCGCGTGGCCGGCGGTGAGCGTGAGCTGTTGGGGGAACTCGGCGGCGTCGAAACGGATCACGGGGACGTCGCGCTGGTTGAGCTGGTCCACGACCATGTCCGCTGACGGGTCGAGTTGTTCAGCGACGACGAGCACAGGGCGGGCGGCGGCGGTCATGACGCAGGCGCGAAGTACGGGTCGGAGACGTCGTCGCCCTGGCCGTCGAGGTTGGTGTCGGTGGTCGACGCCGCCAGGTCGGACGTGTGCCACGGCGTGCCGTCGGCCTGCAGGTTGAGCTGAAGCTCTTCGTTCCAGGTCACGCCCTTGATCGACGTCGTGACCAGGCAGGGAGGCGCGGCGGCCTGCGCGCCGAACGGGACGAGTGTTGCGGTCATGTAGTCCTCCAGTGATGTGTGTGATGCCCGGGTGTTGGCCGGGCCGCCCGTACCGTCTGGGGGGCTTTCCCAGGTGAGCCGGTGCGGGAGTCTTGGGGTAAGGCGCATGCGCGTCATCTACGTGCGGCGCTGGAACCCATCGGGGGGTGGCCCCAGCGCCGCACTTCCGCCCGTGCCGACTGCCGGGTCAACTGCGGGCGGAGCTGGTGAGCGGCGGGGACGCCGGGAACTGGCACAGCGTGAGGAGCGAGCGCACCAGGACCGCCATGTCGTACAGGTGGGCAGGGTCCCGGGCGTCGGCCGCACTCAGCGACAGGGCCCCACTGGCGCGGGTGATGACGTGTATGGCGGTCGCGCGGAGATCCTGGCGCATCTCGGAGACGCGTGGCTCGAGGTCTAGGAGTAGAAGCTGGAGTTGTCCTTGTAGGAGACCGCCCAGGTGGGCGCGATGCTCATCGTGTTCCTCGTTCAGGTCTCGACGGCCGATCCGCGTCTCACCGATCACGGTCTGGTACGTGCGGCGGAAGTGGGCGGCGTTGATGGTGGGGGAGGCTTTCACGCTGCCTCCCGTACGCACTTGGTGGTGACCAGGTGCTCGAACAGCGCGAGGAAGATGGAGGCCATCCGCCGCAGGAATCCCACGGCCTGCCGGTAGTCGCCGGGGGGCTCCTCGGAGCGCACGGCGCGCGCCTGCGTGATCAGCTCCGTGGTGGTGTCGTTCTGCGGTGCGTGGGTGAGCGCGATGTCCACCAGGCGCATCGAGTAGCCGCGCATCCGCTCCACCAGTTCCTCCACCAGTTCCTCGCCGGGCGAGTCCTCGAGGATGGCTGTGGCGTCGTCGAGGAAGGCGTCGCCGGCGAACGGCTGCCACTGCTGCAGCTTTTCCAGCAGCACCCCCAGGTCGATGTCGGGCGGCGTCCACCGTTCGGCGGGGTACCTCGGTAACGCCCCGACCGCGGTCACTGCGAGGCTCCCGTCAGCGCGAGATCGCAGAAGATGGTCGCGCCTTCGTCGGTGCTGCCCCACTTCCCGCCGTGCTCGCGGGCGAGGGCGTCGACGAGGAACAGGCCGCGGCCGCGCTCGGATTCGCTGTCCGCGGCGCAGGCCGCCGGCCCGCCGGGCATCTCGTCGTGCACGGCCAGGTGCAGCACGCCATCACGGACCGCCATGGTGAACGTGACCTGCGTGCCGCCGCTGTGCAGGATCGCGTTGGTGACCAGCTCGGACACGATGAGTGCCGCGTCGTCGATCAGCGCGTCCAGGCCGCAGTACCGCAGCCGGGCCGCCGTGACCAGGCGGGCCATCCTCACGCGGCGCGCGTCGGCCTCGTCGACGCTTCCCCCGGCGGAATGGACGGACACCGCGAAGCTGACGCTCATCAGATCAGCGGCCAGGCGTGGGCGGAGGGGTTTGCGCTCGCAGCCGCCGAGATCACCCGAAGGTGTGGCGAAGCCAGTCTTCAAGGGTGGTGCGCTCGTCACCGCTGCTCCCTGGGCCGAGATCGTTCGCTTTCCATGTAAGAGGTAATCGCTCGGTCACTGTCTGCGGGTACCGTGGTGGGCAGGTGGGACCGTGAACACCGTGAACGCCATGGAGCTGTCGGGAGTTGAGGACATGGCCACGAGGAAACGCACGCCCAACCCCGCCCTGGACAGGCTGCTTGAGCAGGCACGATGGACTCGCACGCAGTTGGCGCAGCAAGTCAATCGGCTCGGCCCCCAGGCGGGATTGCATCTGACGTACGACCGCACGGCCGTTGCGCACTGGATCGCCGGTACGCCGCCGAAACCCGAGGTCAGGCCGCTGATTCTCGAGGCACTCTCCGCACGGTTAGGGCGACCGGTCACCCATGCGGAAGCCGGGCTTCAACCGGGCCGGTCCGGTGACACCCTTCAATCAATCGACACTGTGGAGGAGTTGATCGACCTAGGAAGGGCGGACATGGACCCATCCCGCCGCGGCGTCCTAGCCGCAACCGTCTTCTCTGCTGCCATGTCCGTGCCTGTGTTTCAACGCAGTGCGCGGGCCGCCGACGACCCGGTGACACCGGGCAAGGCCACCACCCGGATCGGGGCCTCACAAGTCGCCTCGGTTCGGTCCATGACAGAGCGGATCGCGGACATCCTGGATGAGTTCGGAGCTGGTCACGCCCGGCCGATGGCGGCCGCGTTCCTCGTGAACACGGTGGGGCCCTGGTTGCGGGCGCAGGCCTCCGAGACCGTGCACCGGGACATGCTCGCCGCCGCATCCGACCTGACGTACCTCACGGGCTGGATGGCCATGTACGAGAAAGCCCACGGCCTGGGGCAGACGTACTACGTCAAGGCGCTGAAACTCGCCGACGAGGCCGGCGACCACGTCACCTACTGCCGGACGCTGCGCGGCATGTCGTTGCAGGCATCGAACCTGGGCCACGGGCGGATGGCGCTCCAGTTGGCGGACTCCGCAGCCGAAGCCGCACCGTCGGCCGGTCCCCGCCTGGTGGCCTTCCTGCGCGGGCAACAGGCGCACGCGGCGTCGATGGTGGGCGACCGCAGCCAGGCCCACGCCCGGCTGCGCGAGGCCGAGGAGGCACTCGGGCGCGCAGACAATCGGCGGGACGCCATCGGCGGATACGACCGGACCGCCTACCTCTTTCACGTCTCCCATGTGCTGAAGGAGGAGGGCGACCTGGCGGGCAGCATCCGCGCGATGAAGCAGTCGATCCGAGTGCAGCCAGCGCAGGAGCGGCAAGGCCGGGCACACGCCTACGCGGTGCTCGCACAACGGCAGTTGCGCCACGGACACCTGGATGCCTCGTGCGAGTCGTGGGCACGGTTCCTCGACGAGTACGAACATGTCTCGTCCGTCCGCGGCGACGACCACTTCGCCACGATGCGCTCCGACCTGGCCCCGTACGCTCGAACGGGCGCGGTGCGGGAGCTGACCGGCCGCATGCGAGAGGTTGCAGCGGCCAAAGCCTGAAACGAGGGGCGCCTCCGGGGGAGCTGTCGAGGCACCCCGGAGGCGACGCTCTCCACGATACGGCCTACTCGGCGCGCGTGGCTGGACAAGACGACGATCCGGGGCCCCTACTGCTCCGCGGTGACCCCGGGGTTGTGCACGGGTACCTTGTCGAGCGGGTCCTTCTTCGCGGCCTGCGTCGGGCGCACGTAGACCTTGCGGGGGATGGACGACCCCTTGGCCCACCGGCCGGCATCCGCAAGCTCGGTGTCGGTCGCACTATGCTCGGCGAGATCAGTGGCGCCGCCCGCGCGCAGGCCGTGTGAGGTGATCGGCCGCCCGTCACCGACCAGGCCGGCCCCGCGAACCAGTACTTCACCCGGTCATTGACCGTGTGACCGCGCAGGTGAACGCCGCGCTTCGTGGCCGCCTTCGCCCGGGTCTCGGCCGTCGCGGGCCGCCCGTTCTTGTGAAGGTGCCGGAACACGGGCCCAGTGGTGATGCCGTGCCCGGCGAGGTGCTCCAGCCAGCGGCGCATACGGCGGACCAGTCGGATGTCTGGCCGGGCTGGACCGTCCCCGCGGGTGCGGGGAGCAGCAGGTACTCCTCCAGCGCGGCGCCGGTGAGGCCAGACGGTCGAACCCGAACACCACTTCCCTGGACGCAACCTTGCCGCCGCGGTGATCAGAAATGTCTCCACCGGACGGAGCCTGCGCTCAGGGCGTCCAGGTGCACAGGAAGGAGGCGATTCGGGCGGCTTCCACAGGAAGCCAGTGGGTTGCGGCAGGGAACCGTCACTCCAACTACTCGGGGGGACGAGCTTGCATGTCCTTCCAGCCTGTTTCAGCCAGGCATGTGCTCAAACCCTCCCGTGGCCTATTGCCTATATGACAGGGTGGGCCGTGGCACAGCTGATTTTTGAAGGGGAGTAACGGGTGGCAGCGCCACTGCAGTTGACCCGAACACACCGGGTCCTGATCGGTGTGGTCGTGGCCGGTGCTGTGATCATCGCTGGTATTGGTTTCGCCGGTTCGTACGCGGCGGTCCGTGAACTGGCGGTGAGGAAGGGCTTCGGCACCTTCGCCTATGTCTTCCCGATCGGCATCGACGCCGGTATCTGTGTCCTGCTGGCCCTGGACCTTCTGCTGACCTGGATCCGTATCCCCTTCCCGCTGCTGCGGCAGACGGCCTGGCTCCTGACGGCCGCCACCATCGCCTTCAACGGGGCGGCCGCCTGGCCTGACCCGCTGGGCGTGGGCATGCACGCGGTGATCCCGGTCCTGTTCGTCGTCGCGGTCGAGGCCGCCCGCCACGCGATCGGCCGGATCGCCGACATCACCGCCGACAAGCACATGGAAGGAGTCCGCCTCACCCGCTGGCTCCTCTCGCCGATCCCCACGTTCCTACTCTGGCGCCGCATGAAGCTGTGGGAGCTCCGCTCCTACGACCAGGTCATCAAGGTCGAACAGGAACGACTCGTCTACCAGGCCGGCCTCCGCTCCCGTTTCGGCCGCGCCTGGCGCCGCAAGGCCCCGGTGGAGTCGCTGATGCCGCTCCGACTCGCCCGCTACGGCGTCCCCCTGGCTGAGACGGCCCCGGCTGGCCTTGCGGCCGCGGGCATTGACGAGCTTCCGATTCAGTTCACGGTCGAGCAGGCCCCGGTTCCCGGTCAGCGGCAGAGCGCCGAACTCGAGGCCGCCGTCGACCGGGAGAAGGAACTGGCGCCGGTGCGCGGCGCGCAGCCCCAGCCGGTGGAGCAGCCGCGGACTGCACCCCCGGAGCCGTCGCACGCTCTCGTGGACGACGGGAACGCCCAACACCTCGCCAACGCCTACCAGGACTGGATCGCCGCCTTTGGAGTCGAGCCCACGCGCGCGCAGTTCGCTCTGTGGCTCCAAGACCAGTACGGCATCGCCACCGCGGCCGGCGGGCCACTGTCCGACGAGCAACTCGAACCCCTGCTGCAGCTCCTCAAACAGCGCCATACCCCCGCAGCCGAGAGCGGGAGCGAGCCCCAAGACCCGAGCGACGCCGACGACGGATGGGGTGACTACTTCTCCAACGCCTGGCTCACCTACGCCCAAGAGCACGGGGCGTACCCGGATGCCGCCGCTCTCGCCGCGTACGTCTACGAGCGGGACCAGATCACCGGCGGCAACGGCCGGCCCCTGTCGGGCGAAGACCTGGAGGGCTTCGTCGCGACCTTCGGGCAGCGTGAGTTCGAGGAGACGGAGCCGCCCGCCGACGAGGAAACAACAGAGCGCGCCGCGCAGGCACCCGCCGGCGAGTCCCTCCCGAACGAGGCCGAGTCTGAGGAGACACCGGCCGCCGCGGGCGCGCACCCCGTCAAGGAGACGCGCAGCCCCCGGGTGAGCGCCCCCATCGACGAGCCGCCGGGCGAGGCCGACAGGTCCGGGGAGCCCGCAGCGCTCACCACCGTCGACCGCTACTACCTCGCCTGGACCGAGTACCAGACCGAGCATGGCGAGGAACCCAAGGCCGAGCAGCTCTCCGCCTACCTCGCCGGCAGGAAGGGCATGACCGGCCGCGGCGGAAAGCCGGTCAGCCCCTCCACGCTGCGCCGCTACCTCCTGCCGTTCCGTGTCTACAACTTCTGGGCGGAACAGCGGGTGCGCAACGAAAACCCGTCGCTCGACGCCGTTGCGCAGGAGTGCGCAGCCCACGGGATCACCGCGCAGCACAACCGGCCCCTCACAGCCGACTACATCGCCGAGCAGGCCGTCGATTTCGAACGGCGCTGGCAGGCACTGACCCGCCACCACGCGCGGTCACAGCAGTGAGAACCCCCCGCTCACCACCACGCAACATCAAGCATCAACCGGCTGCGGGGGCGAGTGATGATGTGGTGAGGGGTTTGTCCGGTGAGATGCCGGGGAGGGGGACGGCGCCACCCATACGGCAGGAGTGCCGGGTATCTGCCATGGCGCCCCCTCATACCAGCGATACTGGATGCATGGATGTGACGACCACCGCCCTGCGCGCTGAAGTGCTGCGGGACCGTTACCGCAGTCGGTTGCCCGAGCGCCTGGAGGAGCTGGTCGGCCCCGTCGAGGGCACTGTCGACCTGCCGCTCCACGTCGTCTGGTCCGGGCGGACGAGTTACAGTCTGGACCGCCCGAAGTCCCGCATGACCCTCTACCGGACCGTCCTCGCTGAGGGCCTGCGCGAGGACCTGGCAGCCTTCCTGCACCACCGGCTGCTGGCCGAACAGTGGCCCGTTCTGCGTCGCCTGGTCAGCCCCTACATCCGTGAGGTGTGGGAGGACGCCTTCCCCGAGCTGCCCCGCACTGCTCCGGCCGACGAGACCACCGGGTGAAGCTCACCCCGCTCCACGAGCGTCTCCTTGCCGATATCCTTGACCTCGGCGATCCCGACCTGGTCGATGCGGCCGTATCGGGTGACGCGCGTGGTCGTGAACGGGGCGGTCACCGCGAGTTCGGCGGGCGTGCCCAGCCTGGTGCCCTTGAGGCCGGAGCGGCCGCGCTTCTTGGTCGGCGGCGGCTCGAGGTCGAACAGCACGGCGCTGGCCGGCAGCCGGGTGGTGAGGGTGATCGCCGCGGGCAGGTGGCGCAGGGCCCTGCCGTGTTAGGCGGCGTCCGCCACCACGTGCAGGGGCCGATTCAGGCACACGGCCAGCAGTTTCACCATCGACGCGGCGGGTTCGACCTTCGACGGTCCGGTCTTCGCCCACTACAGCCGGGCCGTCACCGGCAGGCACACCGGCCGGTGAGGAACGGCAGTTCCACGACGATCCCGACCACCACGAAGCACGTTCCGCGCCCGACCGGCTTCGGACCTCTGGCGGGCCCCGTCGTGCTGCCACGCCGCACCGAACACCTTCTTCCCGCTCCGCTTGAACAAGGTGTCGTCGACCGCGACCGTGATTGCTGCGCTCTGCGGCAGTAGCGTTCTGACGATCAGATGGGCCAGCACGATTTCGAGGTTGTCGATGTTCCAGCGCGTCCGGGAGACGAAGGCATGGGCCCGGTCGTGCGGCCAGGCGCGCCCCGGTCAGTATCCCGGTCACCGGCCCCGGCCTGCGCGACCAGCCCAGTCACCATCGCGGTGAACGTCGTGAACCCTGGCGTGGTGAACACGCGTAGCTTCCCCAGCACCGCCAGCAGCGACGCCGGCACCATCGGACTTGCGGGCATCGGCTTCCCCTCCCCGGACGCGGTCGCCACAACGCCGATGCTGCCGACGCTCCGGCCGGCCGCGGACGGGAACAGCCCGCCCGTCACCCGCCCGAGTGGGAACCGCTGTTCGGCTCCCGCGCCCCGACCGCTACCGGCGAGGCCCGAACAAGCGACGCCGCCGCGACGGCTGTTCGGGGAAGGCGACCTCGAAGTGGAAACCGTCGTCGCCGACCGCGCGCCGCAGCGTCCGCAACACCGCCTCGGGATCGTCGTAGGGGCCGTTGACGAAGAAGGCTTGCCGTCCCGGCCAAAGCCGATCGGGCTGGGGCCCGCAGGTTCGCCAAGCAGCACGGCAGCCTCCGTGAACTCCTCAGCGAGCTCCCCCTCGGGTTCGAACCCGAAGCCGCGCGCATAGGCGGCGGCCCCGAACACCAGAGCGCGGGCGAGGTCGGCCGGAACCTGCACATGCCCCTCGTAGGCGCTGAAGTAGAGCCCCCGGTGCCCGGCCAGCCGACCCTCACTCATCGGCTCCGGGGCGAGAGCGTTTTTCACCCCCAGACACCACACGTCCAGCAGGAACCCCGCGACCTGCGCCTTCGTGGAGCGCGTGCTGTCCGCGGCGACGAGTACCGCGACCAGGCCGCGCACCTCCTCCGCGTCGGAAGCCCCGGGATCAAGGCCCGCCCACTGCGGCGCACGCTCAAGATCTACACCGCGGCTCCAGCCGGTGTTCACCCAGCAACGCGGCTCGCCGCGACCCGGCCCCGACGCCGCGAGCGCGCCATTCAGCACCCCGACAACGTCTGCGGTGCTCATCCCCAGGGCCCTGGCGATCGCCTTCACCGACCGACCCTGCTGATCAAGGAGCCGCACCCGCTCAATAAGCAACTCATCCACAGCCGCACCCTACGGCCGACGCCAGACACCCAGGAGCCGAACGCCGGCAGTCACACCCACCCGAGCGACCCTGCGAAAACTGCGGTAGCCGAGCGGGTACTGCCATGCTGGGAACCGTACGGAGGACGGGGCACCGCACATGCGCAGGAGATCGACAGAGACCCAGGGGGACCCCTACTGAACGTAGCCGTTGTCAACGGGACGGTGGATTTGCCAATCCACCGTCAACGACAGGGCTTCAGTGTCTGGCTCAGCACGCGCATGCGGTTGCGCAGACCGTACGCGAAACACTGGGCCAGTGGCGTACCCGGACGCCGGTGTCCAACGAGGCGGCACGGAGTGAGCTGCTCGCCTACGCGGCTCGGGATGTTGCCCTTGGCCAGTAGTGCGCACTGCGTGGCGCAGGGCACCAGCGTCTACGGCGAGGCATCGCCCTGTACCCGATCCATGGGCCGGTCGTCGTCACCGGACGTTCTCAGGACGCCAGTGGCCGCCCTGGACGACGGACGCTGGCCCAGCACGCGCACGCGGTTGCGCAGACCGTACGGGAATCACCGGGGCAGTGGTGCACCCGGCCGCCCGCGTCCCACGAGGCGGCCCTGAGTGAACTGCTCGCCTACCCGGATCGGGACGTTGCCCGCAGCCAGTAGCGCGTACCGTGCGGCCCTGCGCACCCGCGGCTACAGAGCTTTGCGTACCGTCGTGCCCGAGCCGCCCAGGAGCTCGTTGATGAGCTGCTCGGTCTCTGTTTCGAGTGAGCAGTCCAGCGCGAGGTTGACTTGTTGGACGCGGGTGATGGCTGTGATTGAGGGCTATGTAGTTGGTGTGGGTGGGTGGGTGTGAGCTGGGGTGTTGGGGGTTCTCTGAGAAGAGTTCGGCTGTGTTTTGGGTGTTG
>NZ_JBIBKS010000052.1:0-19885 GCF_042959345.1 Streptomyces sp. NPDC007905
GCCACAGCCCCGCAGCACGGCCGCCGGCTCCGGTCACGGCCCCGCGAGCATCCAGGCCGGGCACAGGCGTCAGCAGCCACCTGAGGAGGCCGGGGCGGCAACGCACGACCAGGCGAAGGTGTGCGGGACCTCGCACTTTGTACGCCGCCTTCACCCACGACAAGGCCACCGGACATGACCGAGGCGACCGCATTCGGGCGACGGCACAGAGCACCACCTCATCGACCGGATCCATCAAGCAGCCCGTGAGGGGAACGGACTCTGCGACGACAGAGGTACCGTGCACGGGCTTTGTCGTGCACCAGCATCTGCCCGGCCCAGGGGCTTCGCGCGAACCCCCCGCGTACCTGGGACGGAATCCCGAGCACCAGCGAGCGGCGAGGAGTCACCGTGACCGTATACGGGCCTGACGGGGACGGTGGGCCGACCACTCCTACTTCGGAGAACGTCGATGGCCGGGGCAGGGCTGTGACCTTGGCGGGGATGCTGGAGGCGGCCGAGGCTGCGGCGCCCGTGGAGTCGCTAGACGTGGTCGCGCGCACACTCAGGGAGCGCCTCGGGGCCGCGTCGGTGTCCTTCCTGATCACCGACTTCACCGGCGGTTCGGTCGTGCGGCTGGGGGCGGCGGGCAGCGTCGAGACCGATGAACCGGCCCGGCGCATCATGCTGGGGGGCACCGTGTACGAGGACGTGATCCGCACGCAGCGGCCGAGCGTGGAGGACAAGGGCGAGGGCGCGCTGGTTCGGATCGTGGCCCCCGTGACCAATCGCGGGGATGCCATCGGGCTCCTCGAACTGTTCCTGCCCGTGGCGCCGGATGCGGAGGTGATGCGGGAGATCGGCGAGGCCGCGCACGCCCTGGCGTACATCGTCATCGCGAACCGGTCCTTCACCGACGTGTACCAGTGGGGCCGCCGTACCACCCCGCTGAGCCTGGCCGCGGAGATCCAGCACCGGCTGCTCCCGGCCTCGCTGACGTGTGAGGCGGCGCAGTTCGCGGTGGCCGGGGCGCTGGAGCCGGCCGACCACGTCGGGGGTGACACCTTCGACTACGTGATCGACCGGGACACGGTCCAGCTCTCTGTCACCGACGCCATGGGTCACGATGTCGACGCCGCACTGCTGGCCACCCTTGCGGTGGGTGCCCTGCGCCGGGCCCGGCGGGCCGGTGCCGACCTCGCCGAACAGGCCCGCCAGGCCGACCAGGCCGTGCGCGAGCACGGCCGCCAGAGCTACGTCACCGGCCAGCTCCTGCGTGTCAGCCTGATCGACGGCAGGACCGAGTTCATCAACGCCGGGCACCCCTGGCCGTTGCGGATGCGGGACGGCCAGGTGCGGGAGATCGCTCCGAAGATCGATATATGCCGTTCGGCTTCCATGCCCCTCACACCTACCGGGTCCAGTCGCTGGACCTGCGTTCAGGCGACCGGCTGGTGATGTTGACCGACGGCATGCTGGAGCGCAACGCCAACCGCCTCGATCTGTCCGATCTGATCGTGGGCACCCGCGCGCTGCATCCCCGCGAGGCCGCCCGCGCCCTCATCGCGGCGGTCGTCGACGCCCACAACGGCCACCTGCAGGACGACGCGACCGTCATGTGCATGGACTGGCACGGCGTCGGCCACTCCCGGCGGGACGCCGCCACCGGTGCCGACCTCACCGACGCGTCCGCCGCGTCGCGGACGAGGCCGAGCATTCCCGGACGATGACTCGGGCCTTCTCCGGTCCTCGCTGCTGCGGGCCCTGGGCGGACGCCCCAGGGGTGCTTTGCCCAGGATGGCGGCCTCACCGTGGCAGTCGGCTCCGGAGGCGGCCCAGGCGCGGCCTGACAGGGACGAAGACAGCGGTCAGGACCACCACACCGGTGACGAGCAGGTGGAACAGACCCTTCCCCACCAATCCTCGGAGTGGTGGGGGAAGTTGGAGGAAGTATCAGCGGCGAGCGAGGCAGTACTCGTCACCGCGCCCGTTCGGTAGGCCGGCTCGTAGTGCGCGAGGACACCCTCTTGTCCTTTGCGAGCAGTTCTCTGTCCGTGTCGATCGACGGCGCCATTTCGACCTGCTTCTTGTCGTAGCGACCTTCAGATGCCCCGGATCGACCGCCGCGTCGCCCGGAGGGCGAACACCAGCCGGTGCCGGATCGGCAGGCCGAGCGCGACCGTCGCCAAGCCGGGCTGGGCCGTGGTCGTGTCGACGTAGACCGCTTCCAGGACACCGACCCTGTGGCGCGGAAGGTCGGTGTCCTGGCCTCGCCGTACCCTGGCGCCTTCCGCCTCGAACTCGAGGCTCCTCCGTCGCGCGTCAGCTACGGACCGATGCCTCGGCCACCGCCCGGCCCGTTCGCGGTGCAGCACGCGGCAACGCGTGTGAACAGCGGCGCAAGCCCGGACGCCGTCGCGGTCAGTAGGTGGTTAGGGAGATGGCGATGTAGTGCGCGGTGAAGGCTGCCACGGTCAGGGCGTGGAAGACCTCGTGGTAGCCGAACCAGCGGGGTGAGGGGTCGGGCCGCTGTAGGGCGTAGACGACCGCGCCCGCGCTGTAGAGGAGTCCGCCGACAACGATCAGGACGGCTACGGCTGCTCCGCCGGTGTGCAGGAAGTCCGGCAGGTAGCGCACCGGCGCCCACCCCAACGCCAGGTAACACGGGGTGTACAGCCAGCGCGGAGCTCCGACCCACAGGACCCGGAACACGATGCCGGCCAATGCCCCAGTCCATACGATCCACAGCAGCATGGAACGCTGTTCAGGCCGCAGGAGGAGCACGGCCAGGGGGGTGCAGGTGCCGGCGATGATCAGGAAGATGTTGGCGTGGTCGAGTCGTCGTAGAAGAGCCTCGCCCAGTGGTCCCCAGGTGCCGCGGTGGTAGACGGCGCTCGTTGCGAACAGCAGCAAGGCGGTGACCGAGTACACGGAGCAGGCCAGGACTGCCTGCGGAGTACGGGCCAGGCAGACGAGTACGACGCCCGCGATCAGTGCGGCGGGGACCATTCCGGCATGGAGCCAGCCACGCAGCCTCGGCTTGATCGGTTCGGCCAGGTCGGCCGCCCACTCCGCCAGGGCGGAGACCGAGTGAGCCTTCTCCCCTGCGTGTCCGCCTTGCGATCCGTCGGGTGGCCCGTCTTCACGGCGCTCTCCACGCGCTGAGGCGGCGTGACCGTATTCGACTTCAGCGGCATCACGGGACACTGCTTCTCGTTCTCCCTCGGGCGACTGGGCGTCACTGGCAGCAATGCGGTAATGCTAAAAGACCTCACTCCGGCAGGCATTCATGGGAGGTCGGTCCAGAACTCCAGAGCCACGTCGCCGGGGCCGGCCGACTCGCCACCGCATGAACTCCTGACCCGTTGCCCCTCCCGCGGATTGGGCCTGCCGAAGCCGAGTAAAACGGGCGGCCATGGGAAAGATCAGGGCTTCCGAACGGGCATCTCCGCTCGCCTACGCGCAAGGATCGCCGATGCTTCCTGAGGTCCGCCCCCACGTATCCACCGCCCTGGCAGACCAGTTGGAACACCAACTGGACCTGGCTCCGCATCTCGAGGCCGGCCGGCTCGATGTGGTGGGCGTCGCCGGCATCGCAGTCGTCGCAGCCGCCCACTCCGATGGTTACGCGGCCACCGGCCATCTCCTCGGGCTGCTGGCCGCGCTGCCTGCCCCTACCGAGGCAGGAGAACGCTTCTGGTCGGACCTGTGGAGGTCGTCGGGCACCGCGTACCTGCTACCGGTCAACATGAAGGCTCAGGTGCTGCGTTCTCTGGAAGGAGAGGGGACCGCCCTGGCCAGGCAGATCCTCTCGGCCGTCGATGAGATGACTCCGCCCCAGCGCGTGGCGGCCGGGGAGGTGATCGGTCAAGCCCTCGCCGAGTCCGACCATTTGCCCGACCTGAAGACACAGGTCATCGGCGAGTTGTGGCTCCGAGATCTCGAGCTCACCGCCTGGCGCGTTCTGCATGCGGACCGCAGATGGGACGATCCGGATGGACGGCAAGCCTTCCTCGCCGCCTGGACGGGCACCTGACCGTCTACTGCTCCGAACTGCGCGCGCAGAGGCACAGGGCATGCGGCGCCCGCATCGGACGACGCTCGAAGCAACTGAGGTCAGGAAGTTCGGCCGAGGTCACACCCGTCTCAACAGATCAGGGGCCGCGCAGCGATGGCTGCGCGGCCCCTGATCCTGTGCACGCCCTGCACGAGAGCAGGCGCTTCGCCCGGTGGGCGGCAAAGCCCACACGGGCGGCGCTCACCGGACGCAGTGTGCGTGATCCCTCGGGCGGGTCTGTGAGGTCAGGCCGGGGTGATGTTCTCGGCCTGCGGACCCTTCTGGCCCTGGGTGACGTCGAACGTCACGGCCTGGCCCTCCTGGAGCTCACGAAATCCCGTGGAGTTGATCGCGGAGTAGTGCGCGAAGACATCCGGGCCGCCGCCGTCCTGGGCGATGAAACCGAAGCCCTTCTCCGCGTTGAACCACTTCACAGTTCCCGTTGCCATGTCTGATGCCTTCCAGTCGATGAACGCCTACCACTCCGTGTGGAAGGCAGAGGTGATCGCCCTGGTCCCTGCGGCACAGCACAGCAAAACGCCCACACCGAAGGCGTGGGCAAGGGGGAGTTCCGAACCACGACAGCTGACGCAGACGCTACACGCCCACACGCCGCGTCACCACAGGAAACGATCACACCGCACGGCAGTCCATGCGTGCGGTACCCGCCGACGCGGACGGGCACGCTCGTCTCACGCTGCTGCGGTCGGGTCCGCCGATTCGGTGGCGCGGCGGTATTCGGCGTTGAGGCGCTGGGCTTCCTCGAGCTGGTCTTCGAGGATGATGATGCGGCAGGCGGCCTCGATGGGGGTGCCGTGGTCGACGAGTTCCCGGGCGCGGGCGGCGATGCGCAGCTGGTAGCGGGAGTAGCGGCGGTGTCCGCCCGCGGAGCGCAGCGGGGTGATGAGGCGGGCTTCGCCGATGGCGCGCAGGAAGCCCTGTGTGGTGCCGAGGATCTCGGCGGCCCGGCCCATGGTGTAGGCGGGGTAGTCGTCGTCATCGAGACGGCCGAACGTGTCGTCTGCTGTCATTGCACCTCTCTCTGGGACACCTCGAGGGGCCCTGGCGCCGTACCGGCACCAGGGCCCCGAAGGAACTCCTACACCATCTGCCGGCCCTGATACTGCACCGGCCCTCTGTTTCCGCAGACCCGACCGAGACGCTGTCGGGGGCGCGGGGATCGCGGTTGCTCGACCGGAGACCACCTCACTATCGATGTCCTGCGGTACCCGGGTCCAAGGCTTGCACCCGGGCGATCCTGATGGCGCTCGGCTCCTCCGTTCTTCCCTCTTGATCAACTACTCACTAACGGAAACTGCAACTGCTGATACCGCGAACCACTAGTGGCCTCGAACAGCGCCACTCTTCGGCAGCCAGCCCCGTCGCCCGTCCTGCGTCTACTCTGGCTTGGAACCCCACTGCCGAACTTCCCGGTGCGCGCGCCCGCAGCCGACGCCTTCACCGAGGTACTGCTCACTGACTTCACTGCTGGGTACTGCGAACCTTCACTTACTGGTACTGCCACTGCGGTACTGCTCATGGCGGCCCCTGATCACTGCGGGCCACCCGGTCCGGTCGTCAGTCCCGTCGCCGTCCTGCGACCACTCTGGCTTCGGAACTCCACCACCGCACCGTCATGCCAACTGCAACTGCGTACTGCTGCCCGGCAGTTCATCTCTGCCGGGCCTCTCTTGATCTCGGCTACGACAGAAACCTTAACCACAACGTCGGCCGATGTCTACTCCAGCGAGTACAGATTTCCGCGCGCTGGAAGATGAGGTACTCCGCCTCGACCAGTCTGCCTCGACCGGTCCCCACGGATGGTTCAAGCAGCTGCGAGGCTCTGGCCGGCTCTCACCGTGACCCACCACCGCGTGGCATGTCGGGTTGGGCGTGACGTCGCCGCCTGCGCCGCGGCTGCCGTCGGCGGCACCGGCCGACACTGCGTCTGGTGAGGACACCACCGACCGGCACGGACGTTTCCAGCCGTGACGCCCCCAGGTCGGCCGTTGACGAGCGTGGCAAAAGGCCCTGCGCCGCCTTCGACGATCCCGGGATGATCGAGCAGCTGGTGGCGAACCAGTACGGCCCCTGACTCGAGCAGTCCGCGGGCTGCGGAGAAACGGGCTCACGGCAGCGGGTGCCGTCATTTGTCGGCTGGGGTCCTCCGCCCCTTTCAGGCAAGCACTGGGGCTCTGCGGGGTTGGCAGGTGGAGGGCGGGGCGCAGGGGTCGGGTACCCAGGGCAGGAGGCATGGACGATTCAGAGATCAAGGTGACCTTGATGATCACGATGATTGCCGGCGCCGCAGCCGACCGTGGCTCCTGACGCGGCGGACACTGTGGTCCTGGTCGTCTCCGAGCTCGTCACCAATGCCCTGCGCCACGGTGGGGGCCGCTGCACACTGGAACCGGCTGCGCACCCCGACACCATCCAGGTCACCGTTCACGATCCCAGCCGGCATGTGCCGCGCATGCGCACTCCTGACCTGAACGGCGGAACGGCGGTACCGCGGGCTTCGGCTGGCCCAGGGTCACCGGCCTCGCCCACGCCACCGCGGTCACCCGCCGGGCCTCCGGCGGCGAGACCGTGAGCCCTCCTTGCCCAGTAGCGTCACCGCTCAAGCAGCCGGATGGCCGACGAACGTGGTCCGCCTCATACCGCAGCCCGACGAGTTGCCGGGTGACGTTGCCGCCCTGTTGGAGTCCGGCCAGAGCCACCAGAAGTCCCTGGCCGCGGCCACCGGTGGCGCTGCCGTCACCGGTCGGCCGACTGCCGAAGCGCTGTGGAGGCAAAGGGTGTCGGCTGTGCTGGGGGATTGCGCTCACTTGGGCGAGTTCGCCCGCCGTCTGCGACGCCCCCGTGAAGGAGGACGGGCCGCCCACGCGTCTGCAGTTCCCTGTCGCCCGGATCCTGCAGGGCAACGGTGACGGGAACCCGCTGCACACGGTGTGGGCCCGACCGGCGTACCGGTCGGGCCCACAGTGCTGCTCAGGTGTCGGCTCGTGTCTGTTTACCCGATCAGGCCGTGACGGGGGTGCCGAGCATCACGGAAGCGTGCTGCATCGTGCTGAGAATGCCCAGGGGCGCTGCCTTGGGAACGGCGCGGCAGGTGAAGCCGAGCTGAGCCATGGCCCGCAGGACTTCGGCGGCGCTGAAGTCACGGCGGTCCTGGCGCGTGATGACCTGGCCGACCTGCTTGACGGGGTAGTGGCGGCGGCCGATGATCACCGATTCGCCGGTGACCGGTTCGGGCTTGATGCCCTTCATCGATTCCAGCACGCCGGCCTTGGTGAGCTCGAAGGGGAAGCGGGCGATGACGCAGCGCATGTGGCCTCACAGAGAGAAGGGAAGAACGGTCCGACCAGGGGCCAGGTGTTTCAGCGGGAGAGGGCGAGGATGCCCAGGGCGCTGCCTTGCTCGTCGACCACCGGCAGGACACCGAGCCGACGGGTGCGCATCGCGTGCTCGGCTTCGGCCATCGTGGTCACGGGTGAGGCGAACGAACCGTGGTCGCCGAGGATGTCGCGCAGGCGGACACGGTCCGTGTAGTCGGAGCTGTCACGGACGGCGGCGAGTTCGGCATGGGTGACCAGGCCGGTGCACTGGCCGTCCTGGTCGCAGACGACCAGCCGGACCGTGCCTGCGGCGGCCATGACGGCCAGCGCCACCTCGACGCTCATGTCGTCACAGACCTGCGGTCCGGCCGCGTCCATGACCTCCACCGCTGTCCTGTGCGCGGGGTCGGCGTCCGCCGGGCGGGACTCTGTCTGAACCAACGTCAAAGCGTGCCTCCTGCAGAGATGGGCCGGCTTCCTGATCACTAAAGGTCTAGGCCACCGCGCCGAAGCCGGACTGGCGTCCGGGGGTGCGCCTGGTCGCCGAGGCGGGGCGGCGGCGACCTCGGGAGGTGGCGCTGCGCTTGGGGCGTTCGACCACCGGTGCGGTGATCACGACCGGGATGCCGGACGGGGCCTGGGCGCCGGTGATCCGGTTCAGGGCCTCGTCGCCCGAGCGGACCTGGGTGGTCTGCGGCCGGATTCCGGCGTCCGACATCAGACGGACCATGCCACGGCGCTGGTTCGGCGTGACCAGGGTGACGACGCTGCCGGACTCGCCGGCGCGGGCGGTCCGGCCTCCGCGGTGGAGGTAGTCCTTGTGGTCGGTCGGCGGATCGACGTTGACGACCAGGTCAAGGTTGTCGACGTGGATGCCGCGCGCCGCGACGTTGGTCGCCACCAGCACGGTGACGTGCCCCGTCTTGAACTGCGCCAGCGTGCGGGTGCGCTGGGGCTGCGACTTGCCGCCGTGCAGCGCGGCGGCGCGTACCCCGCTGTTGAGCAGGTCCTGGGTCAGTCGATCGACGGCGTGCTTGGTGTCCAGGAACATGATCACGCGGCCGTCGCGTGCGGCGATCTCGGTCGTGGCGGCGTGCTTGTCGGCGCCGTGGACGTGCAGCACGTGATGCTCCATCGTCGTGACCGCGCCGGCCGACGGGTCGACGGAGTGCACGACGGGGTCGGTCAGGTAGCGGCGTACCAACAAGTCGACGTTGCGGTCCAGGGTGGCGGAGAACAGCATCCGCTGCCCCTCCGGCCGCACTTGGTCGAGCAGGGCGGTGACCTGGGGCATGAACCCCATGTCGGCCATCTGGTCGGCCTCGTCCAGCACGGTGATGCCGACGTGGTTCAGTCGGCATTCGCCGCGGTCGATGAGGTCCTTGAGCCGGCCCGGGGTCGCGACCACGACCTCGGCTCCGCCGCGCAGCGCGCCGGCCTGCCTGCCGATCGACATGCCGCCCACGACCGTGGCCAACCGCAGCCGCACGGAGCGGGCGTACGGGGTCAGCGCGTCGGTCACCTGCTGTGCCAGCTCACGCGTGGGTACGAGGATCAGCCCCAGCGGCTGGCGGGGCTCGGCACGCTGTCCGGCGGTGCGGGCGAGCAGGGCGAGGCCGAAGGCCAGGGTCTTGCCGGAACCGGTGCGGCCGCGGCCGAGGACGTCACGGCCCGCCAGGGAGTTCGGCAGCGTCGCGCCCTGAATCGGGAACGGAACGGTCACACCCTGACTGCCGAGTTCGGCCAGCAACTGCTCAGGCATGTCGAGATCGGCGAAGCCATCAACGGCGGGCAGCGCGGGGGTGATCGTCCTGGGCAGCGCGAACTCACCTTGCACTGCGCCGGGCCGACGGCCGTAACCGCCGGAGCGGACGGGCCCGCCGGTACGGCGCGGTGCCTGCGAGCCGTAGCCGCTGGCGCCCCTTCCGGCGTCGGAACGGCCGTCACGGGCGCGGGCGGGGCGGTCGTTCGTGTACGTGCGGTTCATGCGGAACCTTCCTCGATGTGGCACATATCAAGGAATTCCCGCCGCGATGAATGGCCTGGAGAATTACAAGTATGGACCGGTGACAAAAGAAAGCAGATCTGGCCGGCGGAAACATCCGTGGGCACAGGTGCTGAAATGGGTGACGCGATGGGGACCTTGAGATCCGGGCGCCCGCTGCGATGCAGCGCTGCAGGACGCGCCTGCGCCCTGGGGAGGAACCGCTTGTAGTGGTACTGCGGATTCCTACGGGGCGTCCCGCGGGTGAAAGCCGATGCGGGATACGCGTGCAGCTGGGGCCCGCACCCCGAGGGATGCGGGCCCCAGCTACGGATTGCGCGTGAGCGTCAGGCCGGAACGATGTTCTCGGCCGTCGGGCCCTTCTGGCCCTGCGCGATGTCGAAGCTCACCTTCTGGCCCTCGAGCAGCTCACGAAAGCCCTGCGCGGCGATGTTCGAGTAGTGGGCGAACACGTCGGCGCCGCCACCGTCCTGCTCGATGAAGCCGAAGCCCTTTTCCGCATTGAACCACTTCACGGTACCAGCAGCCATGTCATATCTCCTTTGGGGCAGTGCATCGGCGTCCGCACTGCGCGGACGCCGTGTCGCCGCGATGATTACCCCGCCCGGAAATGACCGGAAATACAAAAGCCCTCTCGCCCGGCAGAAGCCTGGCGGGGGCACTTGAAGTTTGGGAACCACAACTGCAACTGAGATAGACAGTAGCACGCCGGAGCCGCCCGTGTGCGTTGGATAATTCCACTCCGCTCTTCGCGGCAAAAACTCCAGTTGCGCGGCCCCCCAAAAACTGATCCCTCGGGAACAGATATTGATTCACTCGGCGTTCAACGCCTCAAATCGGAGACCTCGCAGATCAGACGTTGATCCCGAATCAGCCGCAGGCCCACTGGGGCGCCGCCGGAGCGGGCGGCGTTGGTGACCAGCTCGCCGACGATCAGCTCTGTGGGGAACACCAGATGTTCCAGCCCCCAAGGATTCCTGTCCGCGGGTGTGGAACGGATCTCGCGCCAGTGCGCCGGTGTGGAAGGACTGCACATCACCAGGCTCAGTTGCAGCTCGGCGGCTTCGAAAGACTCAGCGCCTTCGCTCAGGGGCAGCCTCGGACGCACGGACGCTGTGTCGGTTTCGGCGCCGCGCCGTCGTAGGAAAGGAGGGCCTCGCTGAGCATGTCCTTGACGGCGTGGTCGATCCCGCCGTGCATGGTGACCACCCGGATGCCGCTGATGGCGGTGTGGCGGATCGACAGTGGCCGGGCCGGGCTGCTCCGTGGATATCTGTCACCGTTCCCTCGACTGCGCTCGTTGATGGGACCTCAAGGCCCGGCGTGACAGTGCGCCGGTAACCTGCCTCGGCGCTACGACGAACACGTGTGCGGCCCTTTTTGCCGTTCTCGCGGGACATGTGAGGCAGAGTGCCTGGTACGCGCAGGACGTGCGAAGGGGGAACGAGGGTGGACTCAGCCGAATCAGTCCCCGAGGGTGAGGGCAGCGTGATGCCGGACGCCCCTCGGATACAGGACACCGTCGCGCTGGACGGTGACGGGCACGTGATCGCTGAGGCCCGCCACCGGGCGGTGGACTTCCTCACCCGTGTCCAGGCGGAGCACGGCCTGCCGGTGTCCGCTCGCGCCGTGGACCTGACCCAACTGGTGGTCAGCGAGCTCGTCACCAACGCCCGCAAGTACGCCCCTGGCCCCGTGCTGATGGAACTGCGCGTCATTGGCGCCGTCGTGGAAGTGGTCGTGTGGGACAGCGATCCCGTCCTGCCAGTGGCGCGGGCAGCCGATGCGGGCAGAGTCGGGCAGCACGGCCTGGAGATCGTCATGGCCGTCGCCCAGGGCTTCGAGGCTCAGCGGGAGCCGGTCGGCAAACGCATCACCGCCCGCATCGCCCTGCCTGACGACCCCGGCGGGGACATCACCGGACGCCGCCCCCAGTAACGGCCTGCGCTCCCGTCGGCCTCACCGCCTTCCCTGGCGATCTGCCGTGAGGAGGCGGCAGGGGCGAATCGGGCGGGAGCGGCCGAGGCGGGCACGGTTCCGGCGCGCGGAGGGGCCGCCGGCTGACAGCGTCGCGAACGATGCCGACTTCGCGCGCACACGCACACCGCCGACGCCCGGTACGTCGGGCGGGCCGGTGCCCAGCTGCCCGTGTCGCCTCGTGGCAGGGCCGCTTCGGCGAGCACCACCGCGCCACCGCCATCAGGCGTGTCGGTGACGGTGATCCCCAGCTGGACCAGCAGTCCTACTACTGGGGTCTGCACAATCACTCCCATGCTGTCGTCCGCTGCCCCCTCCCAAGAGCACCCTCGTCTCGGGGTACCGATGCCTTCCTGGAACCCGCGGGACAAGACCATGCGCGCATGCCCGTGGCTCGCCTGCCATCAGCGTGCCGACGCGTTCCCCTTCTACGCCGGACCCCCGGCGAAGCAGGCCGACGGGGGTCCTCACGTGTCACGAGCGATCACAGGCGTGTCACCAACCCCGCGGACGCTCTCGCGCCACAAGGCTCTGACCTGGACTTACGTGCTCGACCTGGACCAACTGGATGCCCAGAGACGGTTTCTACGACATGTGCCACGTGGTACCCAGTGAGGGACCCAGGATCAGGACCGGAGCGTCTTCTGGCCCGTCAAAGCGGTATTGCAGGGTGTTCGGTGGTGTCTCACTCACGCCCCAGACCCTCTCACGTCTCACGACTGCCCCCGTGACGGGGGTTGCGACCGCACAGGTCTGACCAGGTGGAAGACCTCTCGGGCCGCGTAGCGCTTGAGGCTTCGGACGATTTCACGCCAGGCCTTGCCTTCCTTGCTGCGACGTTCGTAGTAGTCCTGGGTGCGCGGGTCGACGCGCAGGCGGGTCTGCACGATCCGGTGCAGGGCTGCGTTGGCTTGCCGGTCGCCGCCTCGGTTGAGGCGCCGGTACTGCCGACTGCCCGAGGAACGCTCGACTGGGCTGCCCCGCACCGGGCCGCGAAGGACGCCTCATTGCCCAGGCGTTCGGGTTGTCCCCGATCGTGATCAGCAAAGTGACGGCCGTGTCCGGACCGATGCCCACTACCTCGAGCAGCTGCGGAGCGTGGTGCTCCACCAGCCGGGTCAGGCGGTCTTCCAAGTCCTGGCCCTCGTCGCTGAGCTGCTTGATGCGCCGGGCCAGGAGACCCAGGGTGACGTGGGTGGCGTGGAGCACCGCCCCCTCGCCGGCATCGTGGTCGTTCCGGAGACCAAGGAGCTGTACGGAAGCTGGTGCCGCGACGGGTACGAGATCAAGCTCGTCGACATCCCCGCCTGGCACCTTGCCGTCCTCGGCCCCGTCCCCGTGCCCGTGCCCTCGCGGCTCACTCGGCCGCACTCCGTTATCCGGGCCATGCAGAACGAACGCCAGCCGCTCGGCCTGACCAAGCCCGTCCAAGGACGCGCTCTCCGGCTCATCCAGGCACTGATCACCACCGCCGAAGCCGAAGGCCACACCTGCTCGGCCGGCCACACCGGCTTCGCACCCCCACCTCATCGCCGCCGCAGGGCACATCCCCACTTCACCATCACCGCAAGGGCCGGCCAGTGGGGTTTCTTCGCGACCGGTTCAATCGCGGCACACCGACCTGGTGGGTCATCGGAAAGATGTCGATTGAGCGATCTTCGGAAAACCCGAGGTCAGATCCCATTTCCTCGCCCATCGCCATGCATGTGGGTGCCCAGGGAGTCAAACGGGCGTCACGGCCGACAGTCCGCCCTTTCAACCCGGTCACTCCAGCCGTCGCCAACACACCCTGCTCGACGCGACCGGCGTCCTCCTCGGCCAACTCCCGGTCAGTCGCGACCGGGTGTGGCTGGTCGTGCGAGACGCGGGCCCGACGGATCGACAGGTGGGCGACTCGTGGCGGAACGCTCCCTGTCAGCCGACCTGCTGCACCTTGATCGCGTCGCTCACCCGAACCGTCCCGGCTGCAAGGACGTCCAGGTAGACACCGAGCACGATGCCGGGATCCGCCGGGAGTTCGTGGACGGTCGAAGTACGCGTCAATTGGTCCGAAGACCGACCGCCAGCGTCAGTTCAAGGACCCGGTGTGGCGATGCGAGATCCGGAAACAGCTCCCGCAGCTGCGACATCCGGTACCGGACTGTCTGGGGATGGACGAACAACGCCGCCGCCACCTCGTCCCGCCTGCCTTGGTGCAGCAGCCACGCCCGCAACGTCTCCTCCAGCCGCCGAGCGGTCGCGACAGGCAAGGTGCGCAACGGTGCGAGGGCTCGGGCACGCAGGTCTGCGAACGCGTCCACGTCGGCGCTCAGCACCAGCTCGGGCAGGTGCTCCTCGGTGTCGCGGATATCAGAGGAGAGGGAGCGCGCGCGTACGGCTCGTGCGTACGAGGCGGACGCACGAGTCCATGGCCGGGCCGGGCCGACCACGGCGGTGCGGTCGGTCAGCTGCCGCAAGAGATGTGATCGGTCGGAATCGGGGACGAGCAGCACACCGGTGGCGTCCGGCAGATCGTCGAGGACGAGGGTGCTCGGGTCGAGCGCGCGGTAGGCAGGCCTGGCCTGGGCGGCGGGCAGCAGGACCGCCGTCAGCGTAACCGGAGGTTGCCATCCGGCCCGTTGAGCGGAGGCCAGCAGCACGTCCGGGCTCGCGCCGGCGAGGAGGTCGCGGGCCAGGTGTTCCAGGTGGCGCTCGTGGGCCCTGCCCCGGGCGGCCAGTTCGTCGGCGTGGCCCGCGGCGCTCGCGGCGGAGAGCTCGTCGATGTAGGCGAAGGTCAGCTCGGCGAACTTGGCGACCTCTGCGGCGGGCAGACCTGCGGGCACGGCGCCCGCTGCCAGGCATCGCCAGGCCACGCGGGCGCCGACGCGGTAGGCGCTGAGCAGGGCGTCCATCGAACGGCCGTCGCGCACCTCGCCGCGGCCCAGCTCGTAGGCCGCGTCACCGCCGTCGCCGCCCATGGCGTTCCCGCTCGCGAGGTCCAGGTAGTGCCCCAGGGCGGTGCGAACGGCTCGGCGGATGGTGCCGCCCATGCTGCCCGACAGGGCGTTGGCGTAGGAAGGGACCTCGTCGATGATCGCCTGGACGACCTCGTCGGCGGTGGTCTTCAGCGCAGCCCGAAGTGCGGTGACCGTCGTCTCATCCAGGGCCAGTTCGCTGGCCCTCTGGGTTACACGACTCACGTTTTTATTCCCTGCGAACAATTCCACCCACCAGATTCACGTCCTACGGTCAGGACTTTACGCCCTGAGACGCAGCAAGCTGGAGTCATGACGAGTGCAACCCTCCGCAGCAGGGCGTGGAAACTGCTGGAGATGGTCACGACGCCGCTGCTGCCGTCGGACTACCTCGACCTGGTCAGCCCACTGCGTGCGGGCGCTGACCTGCGGGGGCGCATCGAGGCCGTGCACCCCGAGACGGATGACGCCGCGACTGTCGTGATCAGGCCGGGACGGGGCTGGCGCGGCCACACAGCCGGTCAGTACGTGCGGATCGGGGTCGACGTCGACGGGGTGCGCCTGTGGCGTGCCTACTCCATCACCTCGCCGACAAACCGCCAGGACGGCCGCGTCACGATCACCGTGAAGGCGATCCCGGACGGCAAGGTCAGCAACCACCTGGTCCGCAGGGCGAAATCGGGCACGTTGATCCAGCTCGACCAGGCGACCGGTGACTTCGTGCTGCCGCAGGCCAAGCCCGCCAAGGTGCTCTACCTGACGGCCGGCAGCGGCATCACGCCCGTGATGGGCATGCTGCGCGACATCGAGTTCGACGACGTCGTCATGGTCCACTGCGCGCCACGGCCGCAGGACGTGATCTTCCGCAACGAACTGCACGATCTGGTCGCGGACAAGAAGCTGCGGCTCATCGAGGTGCACACCGACACAGACGGCATGCTCGACATCGCCCGTCTCGACGAACTCGTGCCCGACTGGGCCGAGCGCGAGACCTGGGCTTGCGGGCCCGCGGGCCTGCTCGACGCCGCCGAAGAGCACTGGAGCGGGCACGGCGTCCAAGAGCGCCTGCACACCGAACGCTTCCGCCCCGGCATCGTCGTCGCCGGCGACGGATGCGGCGGCGGCGAGGTCACGTTCCGCGCCACCGGCAAGACCGTCCACGCGGACGGCGCTACGCCGTTGCTGGACGTCGGCGAGGAGGCCGGCGTGCTCATGCCGTCCGGGTGCCGCATGGGCATCTGCTTCGGTTGCGTCACGCCGCTCAAGGCGGGCGCCGTCCGCGACCTGCGCACCGGCGAGATCACCGAGGCCGAGCCGGGCGTCCTCATCCAGACCTGTGTGTCCGCCGCGGCGGGCCCTTGCGACATCGAACGGTAGGAGCACCTTGACCGCCATCGACCCCACCGCCCACCTGACGGCGGAGCAGATCGAGGAGCTCGGCCACGAGCTGGACGCGATCCGCGACGAAGTGATCGCCGGACGCGGCGAGAAAGACGCCGCCTACATCCGTAGGGTCATCTCGGCGCAGCGCAAGCTCGAGCTGGTCAGCAGGGGCGTGCTGCTGTTCTCGATCTTCCCGCCCGCGTGGCTGCTCGGCACCGCCGGTCTGTCCGTGGCGAAGATCATGGACAACATGGAGATCGGCCACAACGTCCTGCACGGCCAGTGGGACTGGATGCGGGACCCGAAGATCCACTCCACCACCTGGGAGTGGGATCACGTCTCGCCGTCCGAGCAGTGGAAGCACTCGCACAACGAGCTGCATCACACGTACACCAACGTGATCGGCAAGGACAACGACCTCGGCTACGGCATCATGCGCGTCGACGAGGACCAGGAGTGGCACCCGTTCCACCTCGGCCAGCCGCTGTGGAACTTCATCAACGCCTGCTTCTTCGAGTACGGCATCGCAGCGTACGACCTGGAGCTCGGCAAGAACCTGAACAAGCGCCGCCGCAAGAACCCGGAGTTCCGCACGCGGGCCAAGGCCGTGGGCCGCAAGATCCGCAAGCAGGTGCTCAAGGACTACGTGATCCACCCGCTGCTATCGGGCCCGTCGTTCCTCCCCACGCTCGCCGCCACGTTCACCGCGAATCTGGTCCGCAACATCTGGTCGCACTCCGTGATCATGTGCGGGCACTTCCCCGAGGGCGTACAGGTCTTCGAGCGCCGGTCGATCAAGGGAGAGACGCGCGGCCAGTGGTACCTGCGCCAGATGATGGGCTCGGCGAACATCAGCGGCAGCAGGGCCATGCACTTCATGACGGGCAACCTGTCGCATCAGATCGAGCACCACCTGTTCCCGGACCTGCCGAGCAACCGGTACGCCGAGGTCGCGGTGAAGGTGCGCGCGCTGTTCGAGAAGTACGAGCTGGAGTACGTCACCGGACCGCTGCCCAAACAGGTGTTCTCCGCGTGGCGCAAGGTCTTCCGGCTCTCGCTGCCGAACAAGAAGCCCGAGGTCAAGACGCCGGACCGTGAGCAGGAGCTCGTCGCCGCCTGATTGTTACAAGCGCCTGGCTCACGAACCCGAGGTCAGGCGCCCTTGTCCGCAGGCTCCAGAATCGCCACGCACTCCACGTGATGCGTCATCGAAAACACGTCACAAGGTGTGTGGACGGGAGGAGAATCTGCAGGTCACATGGGGTTTTCCTGCCTTGGGCGCGGGCTGTGAGGCGGCCGGAGCGTCAAATGAGCGTCATGTCTGACGGCGGGCGCGAGGTAGCCGTACACGAGGGTGACGAAGCCGGTTCCGTGGCTGTTCGGGCGGTCGAGGAGGGCTTTGTTGATCGCCTGGGCGACGGCGTCCGGCCCCGGCAGGAGGGGGGCGCCGGCGGTATGGCGGACCAGTGCGGTGGTGGTGCAGCAGTGGCACCGCGTCCGCAGACGTCGCCGAGCCTGAAACGCCCAGGTCTGGTCGGCGAGGGGGAAGACGTCGTAGAAGTCGCCGCCGATGTCGAGTCCTTCACCGGCCGGGTGGTAATACGTGGCGACCTGCGCTCCCGGCAGATCGGGGACCTCGGGCAGCAGTAGTTGTGCCGCTGACACGGACGCGCGGGTCACCCGTTCGCAGGGTGACCGTGAGCTCGCCAGGGCTGCCCAAGTCCTCGCCCTGGTGCAGGGTGAGGACGGCATCCCCGGGGACCAGGCCGAGTTCACGGGCGTACGCCCCGAACGCGGCGGCCGCGGCGCCCGTCGCCGGGTCCTCGACGACGCCGCCGACGGGGAACGGGTCCCGGACGTGGAAGACGGTGGCCGACTCCCGCCACACCAACTGGAGCGTGGTTAGGTCCAGGCGGTGCATCAGGGCTTCGAGGCGTGCGAAGTCGTACGCGAGTCGGCGAGGCGCTCGCGCGTCGCGGCCGCGAGAATGAGATGGCGGGCGCCGGCGAACGCCACCAGGGGCGGGAAAGCCGAGGTGAGATCGGCGGCCGGCCAGCCGAGCGCGCCGAGCGCCTCCGTGAGGTCGGCGTCGGCGATCTCCTCGATGTGCGGCTCGACACTGGTGAGGGTGGCCCTGACCGTCCCGCCCTCCTCGGTCACCTCCACCGGCACGGTGCCGACGCGCGTGGCGAACACCAGCTTCCCCGGGCCCGTCCGTTCGGCGAGCGCGATGGCGGTCGCGATGGTGGCCTGCCCGCAGAAGGGCACCTCCGCCTTGGGGCTGAAGTAGCGGATGCTGTACGCCCGCCCCTCCTGGCCGTCGAGGCCTTCCGGTGGCGCGGTCAGGAACGCGGACTCCGAGTATCCGAGATCGGCGGCGATGGCCAGCATGTCGCTGTCGTCCAGGGCTGTGGCGTCCAGAACGACGCCGGCGGGATTTCCGCCGTCGGGGACGCTCGAGAAGGCGGTGTATCACAACACCTGGGGCTGGGCGCATTCGTCGTCATGCTCGCAGCAACCATGATCGGCGCGCGGCTATTTCCGCGGGGCAACCGAACCGCAGGAGCCGCCGCAGCTTGCCGAACACGGTCCGGTCACTGACGCTGAGCCCATGGCGCCGATTTCCCGCCCCATCCGATCCGGCGGGATTGTCGCGTTCGGTACGACATGCCGGCGCTCCTCTGGCAGCCTGTCGACGAAGGCATGACGAGGAGAGCGGGGGCAGGGATGGATGAGGTGGTCCTCGACGTGGCCCGGGCCATCCGGCCGTATCTTCCGAGCCTGGTCGGAGGGGACGCGCCGCGGTGGGACCTGCGGATCGTCGCGCTGCTCGACCGGGCACGGGACGGCGTGGACGTCGGCGAGGCCGTCCTGGAACTGCTCGGCGAATCGCCGGCGACGCTCGCATGGGCGGCGTCCGTGCTGGAGGACGAGCGGCATCTGCCTCCGGACCTCCAGCACAGAGCCGTGCGCTCGGGGGACAAGACGGGATATTCCCCGCTGGCCAATCCGCACGGCGGCGATCCCGTGGACGCCCAGCGGTACCTCTGTCCCGAGGACGGCGCCTACGCGTGGTGGCGCACGTCGGTGGGGCAAGAGATACCCGAGTGTCCCGATCACCCGGGTGTCAGGCTGGTCGCGAGTTGAAGGCGTACTGAGCATGGGGACGTTCTGGTCGGGGGTGGGCGGCAAGCTCGCCGAGCGCTGGGCCGCGGTCGCGTTGCCCGCCCTGACGTTCTGGCTGGGTGGGCTGCTCGCCTGGACACTCGCCCGAGGCGGGCCCCACGTGTGGGAGGCACCCGCACACTGGCTCGGACGGCAACCCGCCGGTGGGCAGGCGGTGGTACTGCTCGCGCTGCTCTGCGCCGTCGGCGCCTGCGGAGTCGTCGTCGACCGGTTGACCGGACCCGTCCTCGCACTGCTGGAGGGCTATTGGCCCGCGCCGCTGCGGCCGGTCCGCCGACGGCTGGTCCGGCGGGCGTCGCGCTGGGCGCGCGCTGCCGGGGAGGAGTTCCAGTCACTCGCCGAGGCGATCCACGATGGCAGCGCTACTCCCGAACAGCGCGAACGCTACACGTCCGTCGACAAACGCCTGCGGCGCCTGCCCACCGGGCCGCGCATGCTGCCCACGCGGGTCGGCAACGTTCTGCGGGCCGCGGAGACCCGCCCCATCGACAAGTACGGTCTGGACGCGGTGGTGGTCTGGCCCTGTCTGTGGCTGCTGCTCCCAGACACCGTACGGGCCGAACTGACCGCCGCTCGCCGGTCCCTGGACACCTCGGTCGGCGCCTGCGTGTGGGGACTGCTCTTCCTTGGCTTCACCCCCTGGACACCGTGGGCCCTGCCCGCCGGGCTCGCCGTCGCCCTCTCCGCGGCGTTCGTATGGGTTCCGGCCAGGGCCGAGCTCTTCGCCGACCTGCTGGAAGCCTCCTTCGACCTGCACCGGGGCGCGCTGTACGCCCAGTTGCGCTGGCCACTGCCGGCCAATCCCGCCGAGGAACGCGTCACGGGGCGCAGGATCACGACGTACCTCCTGCGCGGACTCGATGGGACGAGTCCGACGTTCACCAGTGCCGAGCCCCCGAACCTGCCGACACCCTAGACGAGTCTTTCCAAATGCCTGCGGGCGCGAGGAGAGGGTGTCCATGATCGTTTGTGACGACGAACCTGGACACCCTCGTGACCGCACTCT
>NZ_JBIBKS010000053.1:0-18154 GCF_042959345.1 Streptomyces sp. NPDC007905
CACCCCTGCCCGGCCGAACGGAAGCATCAAGCGAAGCCTCCCCGACCCCAACTCCACCAACCAGAACGACACTTAGTCGCGACAGTCTACTAGGGGGCGCGGCGCGCCCCTGAACCCGCTCCCACATGCCGAGACTCTTTCGGAGTAGCCGACCAAGCAAGAGACCTCTGACCTGGAGCGTTTCCATCGGAAGCTCTTCCTCCGGCGAGTGGGCTTCAAGCTCTTTTTTGGAGCCTGCGGCGCGCTAGGTTCGGCGGCGGTCACCTATCTGTTCCGCCTGTTGAGCACGCCACACTATGGGAGACCCGCCGGCAGCACGGATACACGTGGTAGGCATGCACCGCGAGGGGCAGACATGCCCAGCTCACGGCCTTGTGCCCTTTATTCGACGTTCGCAGTCAGCCAATCCGACCGCGCCCCCAAAGCTCAAGTGTTACTGCTTTGAGTACTCCACGAACTTAATCCAGGCGGCTCGCTGAACGGCGATGACTCCCCTGTTGCGCGTCTTCGTATCCCGCACCCTCACGTACTTCGGGTCGTTGTCGGCAACCTCAACGCAGCTCTCCGTCCCCGTGTAGGAGCTGGTACGCCAGTTCGGTGGCATGGGCTGCATGGTGCGATCTCTCCTAGTCGCTCGGCATCTGATCGAAGTGCTGGATTGCTGTGAAGACGAGGTCTCGGACAGCGGTCCCGTAGACCGCTGACTGCTTCAAAAGGGCGAACGCCTTGGTGTACAGCTCGGTTTCTCGGGGCTGTGTGACGGAGAACTCCGCCGAGTAGGTCTCGACGAGGACGACCCGGTCGTCGAACATCGAGAACGCGTTGCCCGGCCATATCGTGGTGGGTGCAGATCTGGGGACGATGCCGAGGCTGAGGCGGGGAAGCCTCATCACCGCAAGGAGGCGGTCAAGCTGTCCCTTCATTACTTCCGGGCCACCAAAGTTGGTGTACAGAGCCTGTTCACCGAGCAGAACGTTGAAGATGCGATCGCCTTGGTACAGGTACTGCTGGCGTTCAAGCCGCTTCGCCACGGCCGCTTCGGCGTCATTAGGAATCTCGTAGTAGCTGACGCCCTGTCTGAAGACCTCGGAAGCGTATTCGGCAGTCTGCAGGGTTCCCCAGACGACAGTGGGGTGCCAGACACGGAACACCTTGGTCTTGACGTACACCGGAATGGCCTTTTGCTGCCGCTTCTCGACACCGGTCTGGAGTTGCCGGCGCCATTCGAGCCACAGCTCGTCGACATGGCGAACGATCGCGACCAGGTCCCCCAACTGGTCGCCTTGGCCAGTCGTCTCGCACCAGATGCGGATGTCGTCCTCACTGGGACGCTGCTTCCCGTTCTCGATGCGTGAGACCTTCGACTCCTGCCACGAGGTGGCACGCGCGAATGCCCGGCCGCTGGCAAATCCGGCATCCTTGCGGAAACCGCGCAGCCGGGCACCAAGCGCTCGCAGCGCCTCTTCTACCTGCGTGGTCACGGATAGGCTCAGGAGTTGTACTCGTGATGCGGGATGGCCGCGGCCCACAACTGGTCTCGCAGGCATACGCACTCGGCCACGGTCTCTGGGTCTTCGATGATCTCGGAGCCGAGCGCTCTTCCCTCTGCGTCGAAGTGACCTACGGCGAGAAGCCGGTCGTCGAACAGCCACCAGTCGTTGCCCGCCACGGGGAAGACGAGGTCTTCGGGCAAGCGGTGCCGGGGAAGCCACCGGATCTGCTCGCCGGCCCCCTCGTTGAGGGGCGTGGTGGCGTACTCCCATTGGATGTAGGGGCTCTGTGGCTCAGTGACCACCCGGACGCGTCGGACTGTCTTCCCTTCGCTGGTGAGGTGCCGCATGAGCTTCGTCCACGGCTCCATGTAGGAGTAGTCCACGGTCTCGCCGCGGAGCCAGCTCGTGAACGGGCTGTCCTCGTCAGGGACGGAATAGTCGTCCCTCAGCTCCAGGTGAAATGCGTCGTGCGCGAAGCTCTCAAAGAGCTGGTTGCGCTGGGCGCTGGAGATCAGCTCCACGCGGTTCCTCCAGTAGGGCAGTGATCGCGGCTTTGGGGACCTCGACCACGGTCTCGTAGTCCGGAACCTCCATCTGAGCCAGGGCCTCGGGGTCGGTCACCTCGTGGCCCTGAACGACGAAAGTACCGCCCGGCGTCAGGATCATGATCGGATTCTCGAGGCGCCTGATCTCCCCGGCCGGGAGGCCGTCGTTCGTGAGGTGCTCGAACAGCTCTGTGGGCACCTCGATCGCCGTCTCCCCTTCGGAGATGTCAAGCTGCATCAACAGATCGTTCGCGAAGATCCTCCAGCCCTGGACGAGGTAGGTCTCCCGGTCGGTGGCGTACAGGGTCGGGCAGTCACCGACTGTGGAGTTCTTACCAAGGAACCGTAGCTTCATGGTCGTTCTCCTGTCTGCAGTCTTGCTCAGATTTGCGCGACACGACGATGGTCGGTTGGGCGTTCGAGGCCGTCAATCGGCTTTCCGCAAACTCGCGCAATTTCTTTGGGACTTGAGCGTGAGCCGCTCTACGCTCGGTTACGAGCCCGACCAGCGGCGCGCACGCCGGACGTCCAGCCTCCCTCGAAGACCACTTGGCGCAAATGACGTGGCAGGCGGAGCGCCGTGTCTTCGTGCAAGCGGATTCCAGTCGGCTCAACGACGCGATCACACCCGTGCTCAATGTGCACCAGCGACCCACCATCGCGAACCAGGAGTCCCTTATGAATCCGGCATCACAGCGCGCCGTTCCCTCCGCAGATCAAGGGGACGCACCTACGACCAAGAGGTCGGCTTCTACCAGGCACCAACAGCCGGGGGAGCCGGTTGGGGCGCCACATCCGGTGAGCGCCACGGTGACCCTCCTGCCGTTACAGACCGGGGATGAGCCGGCTCGGTCCAGGGAGTGGAGCCTGACGGCGAACGCGGGTGCTGGTCCGAATGCCCGGCTCAGGGCGCGGCCTCTGCTCACGGTATGGCGGTGGACGGGGAATGTGGATGCGGCTGCCCGCGTTGCTGACAAGCTCGTGGACAACGCCTTCAAGCACGGCCGCCCCTTCCCCGACGGCTGTGTCGAACTCCGGCTCGTCTTGTTCTCGAAGACCGATGAACTACTGATCGAGGTATCGGATGCGGATGGTGAGTTCCCGGACTTCGACCAGGCCGTAGCCACCAGCCCCGCACCGCAGCAGCCCCCCAACGGCCTGTGGTGGATCCGCCACTACCAGGGACGCCTGTCGTGGGACGTGAAGAGGGACGACGCAGATCACGTGGTCGGGAAAACGGTCCAAGCGATCATCCCCGCCACCTGGGAGGCGTCGGCGTGACGACCACACGGCTACCTCGCCGCGAGCCGCAGAGCGCCGCAACTCAAGGTCGGCCGCCCGTACCCGAGGTCGACTTCGCCCACCCCGAAGCATGGGGCCCGCCCGGCGAGGTTGCCGCGGACATGGAGACCCTGGCCGACCGCGTCCGAAGGCTGATGACCTTCCAGCGCGGTGGAGACCTGATCCTCCCCCTGGGTGGGCACCTGTTCGACCTCGTCGTCACTGCGAGCGGGCCCGAGGCCTGCGGGGTGGTGGCGATGCTGGACGAGATCCAGCGGTGCGAGCAGCAGGACCACCCAGACGCCTGCGGCCCGGTCATCGAGGACCCCGAACGGGGATGGCTGGTCTGGCTCGTACCACCCGGAACCAGCGAGTGCTGGGCGCCGCACCGGTACGGGGCGTGCCTGGGCCGGCCCCATCAGCTCGCCCTGCCACCGCTGGCGCAGACGGAGCCGCCCGGGGTGTTCTGGCGGCGGCGTATGCGCGGTGACCGGCTGGTCCCGCCGGGTCCGTTGCGTGAGCTCCTGGACCGGTTCCGGCCCGGGCCCGTCCCGCACGAAACGCTCCTCGGCACGGTACTCAGCAGCATCTCCTGATCCCCGCGTGCGACCGAACCCCACCACCTCCACCCCTCGGCCGCACGCGGCCCCCACCCCCTTGCCGCCCCAAAGGGCCCCTCCTCGGGCGGCGGAGAGTCGACCTACTAGGGAAACGCCGTGTCCACACCGCTGCAACCCCTGGCCTGTACCGCCCGGCTGGAAGCCCTGCGCCGGGAGTACACGGCCCAGATCATCGCCATCGCCGCCCGCAACCGCCGCACGGTGCGCGTCGTCCCCTACGTGGTCGCGCAGACCGGTTCCGAGCGGCGTGCCGACCTCGAACTGATAGAGCAGTACGCGACACAGATGCGCTGGAAGACCACGCGGACAACCTTCGCCGACCTGCGCCAGCCACTGCCTCTCGACCAGCGGCCCGGGTTCGCAGCAGCCTGCCGGTACGCCGCGCAAGGCTACGCCCACGGCATCCTCGCCATCACCCGGCCCGCCATCACCACCGACAACGACTCCTACGCGCACGTGGTGGAGCACCTGCGCGAGCGCCGCGTGTTCCTCGCCTACCTGCCCGCACTACGCGAGCCCACCCCATGACACCTGCTCCTCACCGCTGTTCAGGGCTCCGGTGAGGAGCAGGCTCCAACGCCCGGTGTCGGGCCGCTCCACCCCCCTAGCGGCCCGACGCCGGGTTCACGAGAAGGGAACACGACGTGCACGAACTCCTTGCGACACCGTTCGGTGAGCGGCGCCTGATCCTGCGGCCGGGCAGCGCCAAGGCCGTGCAGCTGCCCCGTGCCCGGTTCGAGGAACTGCGCGCCCTGGCGGCCGGGCCCGGCACGATGTCCCCGTGGCTCACCGACCCGGTGCGAGAGCAGTGGAACGTGGACCTGGCCGGCCGCCGGGTCGGTGATGCCCTGCTGCTGCGCGAGGCCGGGCCGTACGAGTTCAGCCGGGCCACGTGGGAGATCAACCTCGGCTGTGACTACGACTGCCCGATGTGCTATCTCGGCAAGAAGCGCTTCGAGGGCCTGGACATGGACGGCAAGCGCCAGCTCCTGGCCGTCATGCGGGACGCGGGCGTGATCTGGCTGCAGATCACCGGCGGGGAACCACTGATCGACCCCGACTTCCCCGAGGCGTACCAGCTCGCGCACGAGCTCGGCATGCAGGTGGAGATCCTGTCGAACGGGTCCCGACTCCACAAGGACCACGTGCTGAACCTGCTGCGCACCTACCCGCCGACCAAGCTGACGCTGAGCGTGTACGGCGCGACCGCCGCCACGTACGACGCCGTCACGCGCAACCGGGGTGCGTTCGACCGGTTCGCGGCCGGCCTGCAGGACGCCGTCGTCGCGGGACTGAACGTCGACCTCAGCTTGATCATCATTCGGGGGAACGCGCACGAGGCGGAGGCGATGCGCGAATGGGCGCGCCGGCTCGGTGTTCGGTTCCGCGAGTACGCGAACATCTCGCCGACGATCCACGGCACTGCTGAGCCCCTGCCGCAGCAGTCGCCCGAGTACCTCACCCACCGGAAGCCGTTCACCGGCTGCCCGGCCGGCGTGACGTTCTTCCACGCCGACCCGTTCGGACGGGCCTCGATCTGCAAGGTCGGCCGCGAACCGAACGTCGACCTGATCGCCGAAGGCGTGGAAGGTCTGGCCCGGCTCGGCCCCATCGCCGAGTCCCTCATGCTTCGCACCGGAGGATGCAGAGGCTGCCAGCTGTCCGGCACGTGCCGGGTGTGCAGGCCGATGGCGAAGGTCTTCCAGAAGGCGAAGGCACCACTCGAAAACTACTGCCAACACGGAATGAGGTAGCCCCATGACCGCTGTCATGATCGAGCTGACCCGCAAACCGGAGCTCGTCGTCCAGGACCCGGAGGACGTCACCCTGATCGGCGACGTCGACGCGCTCACCCCGGGCACCGTGCCCGGCTGCAACGACGACAACCCCTACCAGTAGAACGGACTGCCGGGGCCGCGCCCATGCGCGGCCCCGGCGCCCGACCGCAACAGGAGAGTGAATTGCCCACCGAGCGCCTGACCCAGCTTCCGGACACCGTACGACGGCTGATCGAGAAGGTCAGCGGCCCCGTGGTCGACATCAGCGGCATCAACGCGGGCCTGAACAGCGCCATCGCCGCCCGCGTCCGCACCACGGAACGCGCGCTGTTCGTCAAGGGTCTGCCCCTGGATCACCCGCGGGTGTGGACCCAGAAGCGGGAAGCGCAGATCGGCCCGCTCGTCCGCGGCATCGCCCCGGAGCTGCTGTGGCACGTCGAAGGGGACGGCTGGAGCCTGCTGGGCTTCGAGTACGTGGAAGGCGGCCACGCCGACTACACGCCCGGCTCCCTCGACCTGCCCACCGTCATGGCCACCATGATCCGTCTGGCCGACGTGTCGGCACCCGGCTTTGAATTGAAGACAATGCCGCACCGGCTGCGGACATTCGTGGACGACCCGCAAGAACTGTCCTGGTTCGCCGGAAACAGCCTGCTACACACCGAGTGGAACCCACACAACGTCCTCATCACCAACCGCGGCGCCCTGCTCGTGGACTGGGGATGGGCCTCCCTCGGAGCCGCCTGGATCGACCCGGCACTGTGGGCACTCTGGCTCATGGCCCACGGCCACACCGCCGAACAGGCAGAAAGCGCCGCCGCTGCTCACCCGGCGTGGAAGCTCGCCCCGACCCAAGGCCTCGACGTCCTCGCCCGCGTCCAGCAACGCGTCTGGGACTCGATCGCCGAGCAGAGCGAAGACGACTGGGCCACGCCCATGCAACTCACCGCGGAAGCCTGGAACGGGCACCGGCAAGCCCCCCGCTGACCAGCGCCCACACGCTCACGAACCCCCGCCCCAGGGGGGACATCATCGAGTACCCGGCCGCAGGCCTGTACGGCTGCCTCGGACGGACGGTTCGCACCTTCCCTCCAGCCGCTTGTACACGACGCCTTCGAGACCGACCGCCGTCCAGGTGGTCAGCCACTCGCGCACGGTGGCCGCATCGGTGGTCGACAATGCCTCACCCCACCGCCCAAGCGCAGCGGCCGCGCCGTGAAGCGCACATTTGGCGTTCATATGGCGGGCGAAATGCGTATGGAGCGAGGTAGTCCGCTTCCCCAACGGCACCCACGGCGCTGAGATGTTTCAAACCGTTCGTCAGATCATTCATGCGCCGCCCCATGGGAGGAAGGCAGGTGACCAGCAGCACCGGCCGCACCGATGGTGGGGTCGGTGCTGCGCAGCGAAATGGCAGACGCAGAGGGCCCAGGACGCACTCGTCCCGAGTGCTGGTAGCCCGGACGACCGTGACACCTACGGCTTGGCCGACGAGGTGATCGGCGATCCGGCCGAGGCTGCGGAGTCCGGCACCTCTGCGTAGTCGGGCAGCTCGACGCCGTTGATCGCGCGCCCGACCAGCTCGGCGAACCATTCTCCGCCGAAATCGCGCGGTTCGGCGTCTGGCCCGGGAACGTCGCGGCTGCGGGCGTTCAACCGGCCGATCTCCTGGTTGGCCTCGACGAACGAGCGCATCCGCGCCTCGTAGCGGGCGAACCCGGCGTCGGGGTCCCATCCGGCAGCTGCGAGCTCTCCGGCCAGCAGGTAGGCACCGACCAGGGCCAGCCCGGTGCCCTGCCCGGACATCGGCGACGAGCTGAACGCCGCGTCCCCGAGCAACCCCACCCGTCCACTGGACCAGCGGTCCATCACCACCTGAGCGACCTGGTCGAGGTAGAAGTCCGGAGTGTCATCCAGGTGCGCGAGGATGTCCGGGGTCAACCAGCCCAGGCCCCGCCATCCGCTTTCGCAGCAGAACCTTCTGGGCCGCAACGTCACGGTGGTCGACGTCGAAGTCAGCCGAGGGGATGTAGAACATGGCCATCGCCCGGGTAGCGTCCTGGATGGGCCGCAGGAGGGCGGAGCGCCCGGACTCCTGATCCTGGTACTCCAGCAGCCAGCGGTCCAGCCCGAACTCGTTGGGCACACTGTAGAAGGCCAGCACGTGCCCGAGGTGGCGGAGGAACCGCTCATGCGGCCCGAAGACCATCGCTCGCAGCTCCGAGTGCAGCCCGTCTGCCCCGACCACCAAGTCGAAGCGCCGCCTTCTTCCGCCAGTCCCTTTGGGATGTCGAGTCTGCTTCTCCGTTCCAAAGCCCGGGACTGAGCTCGAGAGATCATGCCTGAGGAGTGGGCAAGGCATGCAACACGTGTGTTGCATGCCCGCGACTGTCAAAGCACCCGGGAATCCCGGCCGGCGACACTGATCATCTGAGGAGCGAACTCGATCACTGCTTCCTTGTCACGCTCTTCGACGATCAGGGCCGTGCCCTCGATCTGCATAGAGAGCCCCCTATAGGGGGCGCTCCCATAGCTGCCGAAACGACGCGGGAGCCGTTCGAAAACAAATCGAATTGACCACGTCCCGGAGACCGTGGTGAGGGTCGTGCCGTCACCGCTGCAGCGACGGCCTTTCTGGCCGCTGACGAACCGCACGGTGACTTCAGCTTCGGCCATCTTCTCCAAGTGGCGACTAGGCAGATCGGTCACGTCAGTGGCCACGTCTATCAGCACCCGCTGGAAGGCGTCACGCTGAGTCACTTCTTCCGCATCGACAAGCTGCTGCGGATAGCCGAAGGCGTCCATCGCATCGACGACTGTCGACTTCAGGATCAGATGGCCTTTCCGGGTGGCATCGTTGGCCAGCTGCGGCGCCAGGTCACGACTCTTGCCAGGTGCCGTGAAGTCTCCGTCCGAAGAAACGAAGATGACAGGCAGTCGCCGCCCCGCACTGTCCCTTTCGCAAGTGGCAGCCGCTCGGGCAGCCGTGAGCCAGATCGAGGCGTCCCTGGCGCCCGTCCCGTTCAGACCCGGCTCCGTATGGTCCGCTTCCATCATCAGCGCGGCCAGCGCGTCCTCTGATGAGGTAGGCAGCACGAGGAAGTCGGCGCGGATGTCCGCCTCAAATCGCTTGACTTCCCGACGGATGAAGTTCTTCCGGTTCAGCCCATCTTCTGGGATGCGCGGGGTGCCCTGGACGCGCTGGGGCGGCGCCAGCAGCTCGTTGAGTGTGCGCCGGGCTCGGAGATACCCGTTGGTTGCCGAGGTCAACTCTTCGTGGTTTTGCCGGACGATCTCGCGGAAGACGACGTCCGTGATGGCGAGCGTGTGTCCGGCCCGTCGCGCAACAGCGGAGAAGAGCTTCAAGGCCGGGCTGTGCGGCAACACGAATCTCATCTGATTGCTATCAACAATGATCACGCGGCGCAGATTAACGAATCTGCGTCCCGCCGATACCTATTTTCTGGGTAATCCGTTCGGCGGTGGTGAGGCTCCTCGGAGGCACGGACAAAGTTGACTGCAGATCGAATCGCAGGTCAGGGCAAGGACTGGCGGCGACGCGGCGGTGTCTTGACCCTAGCCGGCGTCGGTATCCCGCCTGGAGAGGGCTGCGTGTTCCAGCGCGAGCTGGTTCAAAGCCGTCGCGCGTAGATCGGCTCTCCATCTGGCGGCAATATTGACGGAGCTCTGCGTTCTCCCGCTTCAGTTCCTCGTGGGCATCAGGGTCTGGGTTGCCGTGATCCGTCGGGCCTCTGCGGCTGCCACCTCGACCTGGAAGCGGTCCTTGAGGTCCGTGTGCTAGCTAGGGGGTGAAATTGGATCGGCTCAGTCGTTCCCGTACTCAGGCTCTTGACCGACGTACTCGTCCACGTCGCCCTCAACATCAAATTCGGTGTCCAGCCCCGCCTGCCTGATGAGGTCGTAGCTGTTCAGGACCAGTTGGCAGCCAGCGCAGCTGAAGTAGTCAGCACCGATGGTCAGAGTCACCGAGACGTCGTCGAGGTAGTGGCTGTCATACTCCTCGTCCAGCCCATAGCCGCCACTTTGCGGGTAGTTGATCTCGACGTTGACTACCTCCTCACCTTCGAGGAGTCCAGCGGACTCGCAGGCAGGACAGGTCACGTTCTCACTGTGAGCCATCGTGGCTGAGAGATACTGACCCGTCTTCCACTCAGCAGCGACCTTCGCGGGGAGAGTCCCGTCAAGCCACTGCTGTCGACGCTGCTTGGCCCTCTCGATCAAGGCCTCCGTGCGCTGTTCGAGATTCTTGGCGTTCTGTTCGAGATGTTTGGTGACCGTGGGTTCGCGGTCGCTGCCCACCAGTTCCTCGATGTCACGATCGAGCGCGGTGACCAGGATGGCGGCTTGTGACCAGTATCTGGGCCACCAGGCGTGGGGCGGGATCGCCATGAAGCCAGCCCCGCTGCTGTGGAGGTACTCATTCCGACCGTTAATGATCTTCATGGCCTCTGTCTGGTCGAAAGGCTTGAAGGCTTTGTGGCATCGGGCCATCAAAGTCTTCGCGCGTACGGAGGTGAACCTGGCGTCGCCCTTGACGAGCCCGCTCGCGATGAGGAGGTTGGTGCCTTCCTCGTTGGGTTCTGCGATCAGGAGCGGTGAGACGCGGGCAAGGGCAGCTTTGGCCAACAGTTCGAGCGCCAGGGCGGCCCAGAGGGCTTGCTCGTCGAACGACCTAGAGTCATCGTCCATGGCGCGATTGAGGAAAAGCTTCGCTTTGATCCAGAGCGCTTCGTGGTCGAAGGGCCTTGTCATGATGCCTCGCGCTTCAGGTGGTAGCTGATCCGCTGGACCTCTCGCTGAGGTTCTTGAACTGCCGAGGCGCGGGCATGGAGGACCCGACGGTTGTCGATCAGGAGCACTTGCCCGGGCTCGCTCCATACGTGCTCGTCAGCGTATTTTTCCACGTCGGTGAAGAACTGTGCCGTCTGTCGGGCCCGTGCATCGCAGGGCAACATACATCCCGGGTCGTAGCGAAAGCGCCGACCTGCGTATGCCGTGCCGAAGAAGCTGTCTTTACCGCTACTGATCAGGAAGACGCCGTGATGCACGTGCTCCGGCAGCCGCTGCATGACGTGGCCGTAGCGTTGCCTGTTCCAAAGGCGAGTCGGTGTCGCGCTTGTCGTCGCGCATGTGAGGATCACGATGTCGGGGGGTTTCGGAAGATGTGCGCCGTCAGTGTGCAAAGGCTGAGCTCCCTTGCCGTAGCGGGCACTAAGGGAATTGGGCTCTGCCTCGGCTGGATCGACTGGTCGCAAGGTGCTCACGGCTGGGCCTCCGCGGCGTGTGGGCACCTCCGCCCATCCCAGGAGCGCGGCACCAAGTTGCACCTCGGCTAGGGTCGCCTGGCCTGCTGCCCACCCTTTGGCCTTGCTCTCTTCGAGCAGGTTCTCCAACATCCGTGCCATGCGGCAGTATCCACCGATGTGGTCCTCGTTCCGCCACCAGATTCGAAGATCTTGCGCACGAGGTAGTTGCTGGCGTACGCCTGAACGTGCCAACCCCGTACAGGTGAACGTGCTCAGTTGATGCGCGCTGACCACGGGTTCTCTTCAGTCCGCAATGGACGGTCGACGGCGTCAGACGGCCGGGTGATGGCGCTCCTTGAAAACGGCCACCCCTTGCTTGGGGTGACCCCAGACCTGCTCAGTGGATCTCCCCACCCAGGCCCCGCCGGACTTGCAACCGGTACCTATGTACAGGTTTACCGTCGTCACGTCCCCGCCCTCGGGGACGTGACGACGGGAGTGAATGCGATGAGTGATCTGGCGTGGGTGCCGCAGTCCTGCACGTTGCCCACCGAGGAGCGGCCCCTGCGGGTCGCGGAGTGGGACGCGCTGTTCTCCGAGCGGCTGACCTCGTCGTCGAGGCCTGAACCGCTCCGGCTGCGTCTCGACCTGGCCGGCGGGCCGGGTGCCGAGGAGCGGGTGCGGGACCTGGTGGCGCGGGAGAGCAGCTGCTGCTCGTTCTTCACCTTCACCACCACCCCCGGCGAGGATCTGATCGGCCTTGACATCGCGGTGGAGGCGGCGCACGGGGCGGTCTTGGACGCCATCGCCGCACGGACCGCAAGGGTGCAGGGGTGAGCGCGGGCCTGCGCAGCGGGCAGGTCGCCGAGGCGGCCGGGGTGAACGTCCAGACGCTGCGTTACTACGAGCGGCGCGGCCTGCTGGCCGAGCCTGAACGCAGCAACGGTGGCCACCGCCTCTACGGCGAGGACGCGGTGACCGCGCTGCGGGTGATCAAGGCCGCACAACGGCTCGGGTTCACGTTGGAGGAGGTTGCCGAGCTGCTGGAGGCCGGCCGCCACCGGCACGGCCGGCCCGTCGCCGGGCTCCAGGAGCGGGCCGCTGCCAAGCTCGCCGAGGTCGACGCGAAGATCGCCGACCTGACCACCATCCGCACTGCCCTGGCCGCGGCCGTCGAAGCCGGGTGCGACGACCTGACCGTCTGCGCCGGAAGTGCGTGCTGCCCCATCCCCTTCACCGACCTTGCCGAGGAGAACCGCCATGCCGGCCCGTGCTGTTGACGCTCGTCCCCATCGCACCCCGAAGGTGCTCGGGGGTCTGGCCGCCTTGGCGTGTGTGGCGTGCTGCGCGCTGCCCGTCCTGATCACGGCGGGCGTCGTCGGGGCCAGCGCCGGAGCGGTGGTGGGTTGGCTGCCTGCCGTCACCATCGTCCTGGCGGTATTCGCCGCCGGAACCTGGTGGCTCGGCCAGCGCCGCCGCGCCTGCTCCTGCGCGCCGAAGGCCCCTGGTGAGGACGGGTGTGGCTGCCAGGGGTCCGGGGCCCACTGAAGATCACGGGCGCGGACCGTCGGTAGGGTCCGACGGTATGACTGTCGCTCGTTCCGTTGCCCTGTTCGTCGTCGCCGCTCTCTTCGAGATCGGCGGCGCCTGGCTGGTCTGGCAGGGTATCCGCGAGCACAAGGGCTGGATCTGGATCGGCGCCGGCGTCATCGCGCTGGGCCTGTACGGGGTGGTGGCCACCTTCCAGTCCGACGACGACTTCGGCCGCATCCTGGCCGCGTACGGCGGGATCTTCGTGGCCGGGTCAATCGCCTGGGGCGTGGTCGCCGACGGTTACCACCCCGACCGGTGCGACGTCATCGGCGCCCTGGTCTGCCTCGCCGGCATGGCCGTGATCATGTATGGCCCCCGCAGCCACTGATCCACACCTCGCCCGGACCTCCGACAGCACGTGCCCCGCTCGTGGCACCACCCCACTCCGTTGAACTCCGGACCGAGTGGGGCGACGAGCAGCCCTGCCCGTTTTCAAGAATCCCCATCACGGGCACTTCTTACGCCCGACAGGCAGCCGGGCGACGGCGAGGCCGCCCCCGCCCCCGACCCCGTTGACCAGGACCGTGGCACCGGCCGGGAGGCCGAGCTATTCGAGCACGTCCACCGCGGTCGCCCCGGCCATTGGCAGCATTGCCGCCACGGGAGTCCTGGTCGGCCCGATGGGTGTCGGGAAGTCCACGGTCGGGCAGCTGCTCGCCGAGCCGCTGGGCGTCGCCTACCGGGACACCGACGACGACATCGTGGCCGCCGGGGGCCACACGATCGCCGAGATCTTCGTGGACGAGGGCGAGGCGGTGTTCCGGGCGATCCAGAAGGCCGCCGTGCACAGGGCACTCGCCGAGCACGACGGCGAGGAATCATGAAACGGATTGCCGGACGCTGCTGAATTCCCTCTCCTCGCGCGGGCTGTCGTGGCAGCAGGCGACGCGTCAGGACCTGGCGGACTAAAGAAGCTGGCGATGTGCCGCTTCGGAGAACCCGGTGCGGATCAGCGGGACGAAGTGGGGCCGCAAGGCGGCGGCGTCCACGAAGCTGTTCACGTGTGCGTGGTGGTCGGCAGAAAGCCCGTGACGGCTTCGCGGCGCTGAGGGCACCCTGGTGTGTCGCCGTTCCACATCGTGGCCGTCCGGTCAGCACGGTATCGGCATGCCGGGCCATCCGGCGCTTCACCCCCTGCGGGTTCGGTGCGGCTCAGGTCCGGTTGGCGGTGCTGGGACGCGCGGGGAAAAAGCCGGGGCGGGCTCCGCTGCCGCTGAAGGTGACGATCCGTGCCTGCTCGAGGACGTCTGGGGGCGGCGTCGCGTTCTCGACGACGATGGCCTGGCCGGGGAAGGCTAGGAACGAGCGGTAGAAATGATCGATCACGTTCGGGGGGATGCGGTCGGCGTCAAAGTCCGGCTCTTTGTACGTCACTAGGGGCGAGTCCAGGACGAGGAAGCCGAGATGCGGGAGTCTGCGGTCCAGGCAGTAGCGGGCCAGGGCAATGGAGAACGCGGCGTGCAGGAGAGCGCGCATGCCACGGCCGTGGCCGGCGCGCGCCGTTCCGCCGGCACTGACGTCCCCGCTGTAGGGGTCGTAGCTGGCGCCTTCCACGTCGGGGATCCGCCAGGAATCCAGGGTGCGTTGGAAGAGTTCGTCGAACGACGACAGGATTCTGCCCGCGATCAGGGATTCCCGCCGCTTGGACGGCAGGGCGCCCTGGGCCACCAGCTGGGAGCGGTGCTCTTCCAGTTCATCAAGCCGGGCCCGCAGTTCCAGGTCGCGCTCGACACGCAGTCGCTCGTCGACAGTGTCCTGCAGCCCGTCGCGAAGAGGGGCCAGTCGCGCTTCAATCTGCGCCAGGGCCCTGTCGGCCTCGGCCGCCTGCGCGCTCAGGGCGGTACGGCGTTCGGCAAGCTCGTCGCGCTGGCCCTCCAGCCCCTCAATGGTCAGCCGGAGGTCGGCGAGAAGGGAGTGCGTCTTGGCGGACTCGACGAGCACGGCCTCGTGCAGCTGGGTGGTCTCCTGATGGCCGTGCTGGACCTGCTGGTGTTCGGGGTCCGCCCCGCAGAAGACGCAGCGGCCAACCTGGAAGTAGCCCAGCAGATTGCCCGCCTCGCTGACCATCTCCAGACGAGCGAGATCCGTCTCGTACTGCTGACGCAGGGTGTCAAATCGCCCCAGCAGATCGAGTACCTCACCCAGACGTGCCTCCAGCTCGGCGTCCGTCTCGGCCAGGCGTGCACGGGCGGCGACGGCGCTGGCCTGCTGCTCGGACTCGCCGGTCAGCGAGCGGGCCATGTCGTTGAGGCTGTCCTCTAACCGGGCAAGCTGATCTCGCAGCTCGTCGGGGGTCTGGTCGCGGGAGAGTTTGGCGTGCAGGTCCAGTGCCAGCGAATCGATCAGGTTAATCTTGCCCCGCTGGACGCGCCGTTGAGCAGCATTGGGGAGTTTGGTCGCCGGGGGCTCGTCCTCTCCGGTCAGCATCAGCTTCATGACCGAGCGGGCGGTGGTCCTGGCCGCGGTGCCGCGGGTGCGCTGCGAGGGCGGATTCGGATCGATCATGCGGGTGTCGGTGACCACGCTGAGGTGGGTCAGGTCGGCAAGTTTGAGCAGCTCGGTGTTGCCGCCCTCGTTGGTGCGAACGTAGGTGTCGTCCAGTCCCAGTTTGCTGAGCAGGTAGTGCGAGATGTCACGGCGGCTGCGGATCCTGCGGGCCGAGACGATCGCGTCGGGGGTGGCGTGGGACAGCTCCCTCAGGTCGTCCTGGTGTACGTAAATGCTCTTGCCGCCGGGCTTGCGGACCAGTGTGAGAGGCCTGCCGTCGGGAAGCAGCAGGCCGAGCAGGATCTGTCCGTATCCTTCGGCGCGCGGGATCGAGGGACGTACATGACCGCCGAGCATGTAGTCGATGGAGTCGACCAGGAAGGTCTTGCCCGTGTTGGAGGAGCCGTAGATCACCGTGAACTTGGGGTCGAACTCTACGCTGGCCGTCGGCAGGCCCGCACCGGCGTACGTCAGATGGGTCAGGGTGAAGTTAGCCACGGTCGACCCCCAGGTGCTGCATTTCGGTGGTTAATTTGTTGTGCCAGCGGGTCGTGATGTCGCGTGTGGCCGCCACCGCGTCCGTGGTCGAGGCGAACTGCTCCACGGCCCACCGCGCGCGCTGACGCAGTTCGCCGACGTACGGGGCCTCCAGGATGCCGACGAACCCCGAGCCGCGCGGGGTAACCTGGTAGACGATCCCGCCCTCGGTCGCCTCGACCGTGGCCAGGCCGGCGCGCAGCAGCACCTCCAGCCCTTCCTGCATCATCTGCCGCTTCATGCCGAGCTCGCCCGGCTGGGCGGGCAGGCGGGGATGGAGGCTGGGCGGACCGTCGAACTGGCTGCTGTGCAGCATGGCGTGGTCCAGGACCACCAGCCAGGAGAGGTCCAGTGGGTGAGGATGGCTGCTGGCTAGCAGGACCAACGTACGCATCCCCACTTCGACCGGGCTGTTGAGCGGGTTCATCGGCAACCTCCTTTGCACCAGTGCAGCTTGTCGACGTTCGCCAGCTGGTGGCACATGCCCTGACGCTGGCTGTTGCGGAACAGGTGCAGCAAGGGCGACCCGGTGAGGGTCATCTGCCCGGAGGCTTTGAGGACCTGCTGGAGGCGATCCCACCCCGAGGGGTAGTCGATGGCAGCCACCTCGATCAGGTTGGTCAGCACGTCGTCCTGTAGCTCCTCGTAGGTGTCCCCCGCGATGCTCTCTCGGGCATACATGCGTAGGGCCTCCGCGTCGAAGAACGCCACTCGCTGCCGCCCAAGATGCTCTCCCGAATTGGGGTGCTCGAAGGCGTGCTGCACGGTGGCGATGTCCTCGCCGAACCTCTCCTGGTAAACGTCCAGGAGCTGCTGGAGGTAGCGCGCTTCGTTGACCTGGGGCTCGGGAGGGGGAAGGAGTTTGCGGGGCTTGCCGGTGGGCGGCAGGTTGAAGCGGGAGGCGAACAGCGGCGACTTGCTGTAGACCTCCAGGACCTCGTCCAGGTTCACGGTCCAGAACATCGAGAAGTCCGTGCTCTGCGCCAACGCCCGCACGGCCGCCCGGGTCTGTGGGGACAACGCGGCGACCGGCTTGGTCCGCCCGTCCAGGTACATGAGAAACCGGTCCTTCAGCGCGTCCGGGGTCAGCACCATGTCCTTGAGCCGGGGATGGATTTTAGGTGCCACGAAGATGTACCGGGCGGGGAACGTCCGGCTCGTCTCCAGCGTCGCCACGAAAGGCTTGATCATCTCTGGCAGTGCGTGGTCGAGCGTGAGGTCGTCGGTGTAGTGCTTGCACTGGTAGCAGTGCCAGACACCGTTCAGCCGCTGCTCGCTCATGAAGGCCACCACGTCGGCGCCGCGGTCGTTGGTCCCGCCCAGGACCTCCACGCCGAGGTAGCCAAACTCGTCCCTGCGCATGCGGACCCACTCGCAGGTGAACTGCTCCCACTGCTCCGGCGTCCAGTAGAAGACCTGCTGCAGGGGTGTCCGGGTGTCGAACTGGTTGTGCGGCACGACCGACGGCGGCGGCACATACTGTGACACGGACACACCGTCCGCGCTTCTCTGGCCACCGTCCTGCGGCAATGCGTCCACTCCTACCCCCCGGTGCGCCGTTTCCCCCAAGTACACGCCGCTGCCCACTTCTACCATCGGAGATCGTCGATGGACAGGGCGCCTCCACCGGGGCTCGGTAACGGCGGCGCCGCGGCGGATGTACTGGCAGGACCCGGCCGTCCGGGTCGTACCAATAACGCGAGCCGGTTGGTCGGGTCATCGGGGCGGCCCCGTCGGCGCCGGAGCGCACTCAGCTGCAGAACCGACGAAATCCGCAGACGGTGGGACTCTTCCGGATCTACCCTTCCGGCATGACAGAGAGTCAGTCACTGGCTGCCCCCAGCGCTTCCAGAGAAGTCGCACTGCGCGAGCCTCGTCGAGCCGCCCTTGACGGCCTCCGGGATTTCCAGGACCTGATCCTGGCCCGTCTCGGCGACCTAGGGCTACCCACTGAGGATGTCCTGGTTGCGCTCAACCAGCGCCACGCCCTCCTGCAGAGCACCGAGCACGCTCTTGCGGGCCTGGACGAGGAGCAGCTGGCCCGCTCGGCCTACATAGCGAAGATGATCATGGCTGGCTCGGTCGGGTTGTTCGACGCGGCGCTCAACTATCTCTGGGACGAGACCGTCATCGAGCTGCGCAAGCGGGTGATCGGCTACGACCTCTCGTACTTCTATGCCGTTGCGGAGAAGAGCGAGAACCGCCGCAAAGAGCTCAAGACGGCCGAGGATCTGGTCAAGCTCGACGACGCGAAACTGCTCAGCGGAGCCCGGGAGATCGGGCTCATAAGCGATGTCGGTTACCACCAGGTCGACCACATCCGGTTCATGCGCAACTACGCAAGCGCAGCCCACCCCAACCAGGTGGCGCTGACCGGCCTTCAGCTCGCCGACTGGCTGGAGACGTGCATCCGAGAGGTGATCACGCTTCCGCACAACAACGTCGTCGCCGAGATCACAGTGAACCGCCCCGGGTTCGGTAGAGATCTCAGACTGTGGTTGTGACCTGGGGTTTCGTGAGTTCGGTGTAGTAGTTGGCTTCGTATTCGACGGG
>NZ_JBIBKS010000054.1:0-17194 GCF_042959345.1 Streptomyces sp. NPDC007905
CCGGTGCGGGCGAGTTCCTGGGCGAGCCACAGTGGGAGTGCGGCCGGCTCACGGGTCTCGCCGAGAGGGGTGTAGGTGCCGTGTTGGGTGGTGGTGCCGGGGGCAATGATGTAGCTGCCGTGGGCTGGATCAGCCGGATGATCGCCGTGCGGACGGCGTCGTACGCGGTGGCGCTGATGTCATGCTGCGGGGCCGTCAGCGCATCTGCCTTCACGGCCCAGAGCTCGCCTTGACGCTCAACGGCGATAAACACGGCTCGCTGCTCCTTGGCCGCACGGCACGCGACGTTGAACGCATCCTGGCCCGTCACGTCCGGGATCAGATCAGCAGGGCAGGGCGTAGGCAGCGACTGCATACCCAGCATCGTGCCAGGGCCAGCGGACCGAGGCTCATGATCGGCCGATGAGGTGCCACGAAGGTATGTTATGGGTTATTTCGGGTATCATCTGAATGGGTTAATTTCTCTTAATTTGCTTTCTGGGAGTCAGGCGGTCGGGCGGGAGGCGGTCCGATGTCTACAGGTACTCTTCTGGCGATCGTCATTCCCGCTGTGGTGGTCGTGGCCCTGATCGTGTCCGCGGTGGCTCTTTTCATGCGGCGCCGGAGGCTGCGTGAACGCTTCGGCCCGGAGTACGAGCGGACGGTGCAGGGAGCCGACAGCAGACTCGCCGCCGAGCGTGAGCTCAGCGAGCGCGCGAAGCGTCATGACGAGCTCGACATCAAGCCGTTGCCGGCCCGCGCCCGGGACCGCTTCGCCCGGGACTGGGACGGCGTGCAGCAGGAGTTCGTGGACCGGCCGGAGGACGCGGTGCACGACGCGGACCGGCTGGTCACCTCGTTGATGCAGGCCCGCGGCTACCCCACCGAGGGCTTCGAGCAGCAGATGAAGGACCTCTCCGTGGAGCACGGCCGCACCCTGGAGCACTACCGGGCCGCTCACGAGATCGACACGCTCAGCGCGGGCCACAAGGCCACCACCGAGCAGCTGCGCGGCGCCATGGTGCACTACCGCGCCCTTTTCGACGAGCTGCTCTCCGACGGCGGCCATCGCCACGCCCCGGCCTGACACCCGGTGGCCCGTACCCGCACGGAGGCGCCATGCAGCGCGACAACACACCGGAAAGCTCTGACAGCGGACTGTCCACCGAGGACTTCGCCCAGCCCCGCCAGACAGCGAGCGAACCGCCGGGCGCCGCATCACCGCCCCCGGTTTTCCCCGGTGAAGGCGACGAGAGCGCCGCCACCGGCAACGAAACCGAGTCCCGTCCCCCGGATGCCCCCGCGACGGAGGAGTCGACGACGCAGCAGACCGTGGACCCCGACGAGACCCCGCAGCTGCTGAAACCGCAGGACGAAGACGACTTCCGCAAGCGCTGGGAGAAGATCCAGAACACGTTCGTCGATGATCCCCGCGAGGCCGTTCAGGCAGCCGACAGCCTGGTCGCCAACGTCATGCAGACGCTCGCCACCACGTTCGACGAGCACAAGAAAGAACTGGAAGATCAGTGGAACCGCAGCGGCCAAGCGGACACCGAAGCCCTGCGCACCGCCCTGCGCCACTACCGGTCATTCTTCAACCGCCTGCTGCTCACCGCCTGACGCCCCCACCCACGCGACAGCCGACAGGACCATAGCCGGGCGTCGCCTACCCGGCGCCATCAGCGGCCGGCACGCCGACCGCAGAGGAAGGAGGCCACCGTGATCACCCTCGGCGTCATCCTGCTCATCGTCGGATTTCTCCTGCACATCAACATCCTGTGGACGATCGGGATCATCCTGCTCGCCATCGGACTCATCTTGTTCCTCCTCGGCTCCGTGGGACACGCCGTCGGCGGCCGACGCCACTACTGGTAGACCGCACCGAGCCGGCCCCGACGTAGCCTCCGGGTCGTCGGCCGTTTCACGGCGCACCGTGGCACGCGTCGCATCCGGGAGGGGACCCCCGCTGGAGTTCCCGCCGTCCCTGGGGTCACCGAGATACGCGCCAGAGGGCCGTGGGGGTGATCTCGTTCCGCGAATGGCAGCGCCCTCCTCCCGGTCGTGGAGGACGGTTGGGAGGGCGTGCCAAGAAAGACCGTCTTGAGATGCAGGCAGTGCGGTACGTCGCTCCCCGAGGGCAGCCGTCGATCACGTCGGTACTGCTCAGCGGCTTGCCGCACGAAGGCGTGGCGGTGGCGCAGGAAGCGCGGGGAGTGGTGGCGGAGCAATGTCGAGTTCGCCGCCGCGCTGCGGGAGGGCCGACCGTACCGCCGGCCGAAAGTCCGCTGCCCAGTCTGCAACGGCCGGTGGGTCGTCGGTGAGGTCACAGGCGGGAACCGCAAGCGGGTGGATGCTGTGTGCTGCTCGCCAAGGTGCCGGACTCGTGCCTATCGCAAGAGGCGCCTGCGTTCAGAAGACGTCACCGTGTGTGATGCTCCCCCAGAGACGGACTCTCAGGGATCTGGCGAGGTGCGAGCTGCCTCAACGGGTCCGCGGTAGCTGGCATGAGCCGGTTCTTTGGGGCAGGCGAGGCGAATGCAGTCCATCCATCCCGACCTCGCTGGACGGGTACGCCGTGCCCTGAAGCTGGCGGGCTTCCATGTCGTGGATGAGGCGGACGACACCGCACCGGGGCTGAAGGTGAGCGAGACGCCCACGGGCGTGCCTGGTGAGCTGGACGGCGTCGCACGGGTTCGCCGCGCTGGCGGCCGATCAGCGTGGGGCGTCCGGCGACGGGATGCGGATGGCGGTGCGGGCCGCGGTGGCGGGCTGCTGGTCCAGTGCGGGCACACGGTCGTGGAGTCGCCGGACGGAAACGGCATCGTGGTTCTGGCGGAGGGGTCAGCTGCCGGTGCGTGACGGGGTTCGCGTGCAGGTCCGCCGGGTCTCACGCCGTCACAGCTGGCGGCCGGCAGGGTCTCCGCCGGGATCGTCGGCCAGCACGATTGCCGTGGTGATCCGTTTGCCCACCGGTTCGCGGTGGATGGCGAAGCTCTGGCCGACGGCCATCACGATCTCCAGCCCGTGCTGGCCGATCCGGGTCGGGTCGGGCGCGAGGATCGCGGGCGGGGTCGGGTTGCTGTCCCATACGGTCACGTCGACCGCGCCGCCGTTGATTTCCAGGGTCAGCAGGCAGGGGCCGGGTGCGTACTTGCGGGCGTTGGTCACCAGCTCGCTGGCGACGAGCTGCACCATGCCCATCGCGCGCCCGGACACTGGCAACCCGTGCAAGGCCTGCACATCGGTGAGGAAACTGCGGGCCAGGTCACGGGCGACGGCGATGTCTTCGCTGCCCTCGAACGCCCCGGACACCGATAGGACGTCTCCGAGCCGCGAGGACTTGTCCTCGCCGTCTGCTGTCTGTTCCATGCCGCCCACCCTTCCCCCGTATCCAAACCTGTTTACCCCCGAACCTTCACATCAGGCGTACGCAGGTCGCACAGGAGGGGGGCGTCGGCGCTGCCTGCACGGGTCTCGGTGTCATCGTCCTCGCCCGGGGCGGGCCGCCGGCCGAAGGAACCGTCCTCGCCAGGCGGAGCCCCAAGAACTGGTGCCCTTCGCGCGGTGAATGCCGTGGATCATGCCTTCACGCTCCCCGCCATCTGGCCGGGAATGCTGTCGGCCGCCTGGAGGGCGGCGAAATCGGCGTGGGCCTGTTCGACGGCTTCCGGGTACGCCTGCCGCTTCTCCTGTTCGGCGAGCGCCCGGTAGATGCTCGACAAGCTCGGGTTCTGTCCTCTGCGCTTGCCGGTGGGGATGATCAGGTCGGGCTGGATCTGCTCGACCGTCTCACCGTCGGCACGGCGGCGCAGGACGGTGTGGAGCATGTCATCGGTGATGACGGGCGGCCGGCCGCCGTGCTTGCCCTTGCGGGCGGCGCTGTCGAGTCCTTCCAGCGTGGACTCGCGGATGTTCTCCCGTTCGGTCTCCGCCATCGCGGCGAAGAAGGCGAACAACAGCCGGCCGTGTCCGGTGGGGTCGTAGATTCCGGCGAGCGGACCAGCGAGCATCTCCAGGACCAGGCCGTGGGCGGCGAAGTGGTCGGCCAGCGCGGTCACTTCGGCGGCGTCCCGCCCGAGCCGTCATCTCGTACACGGTGAAGATCACGCGACAGTGCGGGACGTGGGCCTTTATTTCCCGGGCGGTGCGCAGCGCTTCCTCGGACTTGGGGCGGATCCGCACACGGGTGCGGTGCTGATCTTCTCGGCGAAGATCTTGTCCCGGGGGATGTTCCTGGCGGCGAGCGCGTCGAGCTGGGTCCGGAGGTCATGGGTCAGGGTCGAGCAGCGGGCGTAGCCGATGCGGATGTCCTCGCTCGGGGTGCCCGCATCGATCGGTGCGGGTGCCGGGATGCCGGGCCGCCAGGGCTGGCCGGGGCCACGGTCGACCTGCCCCTTCGTATACGACATTCCACGGGTTCGTCCTGTTTTTCACCTTCTGTTGCCGCAGGTCAGCCCGACATATAGGAGCGACCGATCCGCCGGGTCGGTAACGAGTTGGTAGGGGACGTGACGCCCTGTGACCTGCGGATCTCATCTGCCGACGGTCGGATGTCTCATCGGATGGGTGGTGGGGTGGCTGCTTTGAGGCAGCGGGCGAGAAGGGCGCCGGCGGCGTCCAGGCGCTCGTCGGGCGGGAGGGTGAGGAGGAGGCGGTAAGCAGCGTCGACCACGGCCGTGCGGTTTTCTCCACCGGCCGGTTCCTGAGCGGGGGGCTCGGCAGGGGGTTGCGCGTGATCGGTATTGGGGCGGTAGTTGGGATTGGGGATGTGCCGTTGCCTGCCGGGCGCCGCCGATGGTCCAGGAGGCTGCGGGGCGATGACGGGGGCGAGGAGTGCGTCGACGGTCAGCCCGAAGGTCTGGGCCAGTTTGGTGAGGGTGTCGAAGGAGGGCTCGCGGTCGCCGTTCTCCAGTTGGCTGATGTAGGGGTAGGACAGGCCGGAGCGCTCGGCCAGGTCCTTGCGACTCCAGCCGCGCTCGTTGCGGAGGTCGAGCAGCGACCTGCCCAGTCGCGGGAGGTTCTTCGCCCCGCGGTCCGAGATGCCCATGTATTGCTCCTTGCATATTCGATGCTCACAGCATTATGCTTGTAGCATAGCAATCGGGGGTGGCTGCGGAAGCCGCTTCCGCAGCACTGAGGGGGATGCGCATGCGCATCGACGTAAGCTCGCAGTTCGATCTCATCGCGCAGGGCATGGACGAACTGGTCCCGGTCTTGGTCGACATCACCGCGCCCCACCTGGACGAGGCTGGCGCGGACACCCGGCCGCCGCACACTCTGCAGGTGGTCCTCGACCGCAGCGGCTCCATGGGGAGGGGGCCCCTGGATGTGGCCAAGACGGCGCTCAAGGACCTGGTCGACCGCCTGCGGCCGGACGACAATTTCGGGTTGGTCGCCTTCGACGACCAGGTCCAGGTCGTCGTCCCGGCAGGCCCGCTGACGGACAAGGACACGGTGAAGGCCGCCATCGCGAGCCTGGACCCTGGTGGCACCACCAACCTGTCCGCCGGTTACCTGCGCGGGCTGCAGGAGGCCGAGCGGGTGGCCAAGGAGGCCGGGGCCACCGTGCTGGTGGTCAGCGACGGCCACGCCAACCGCGGCGTCACCGACCCGGAGATTCTCGGCGAGAAGGCCGACCAGGCGTTCCACCGGGGCATCACCACCTCCGCGCTCGGCATCGGTGAGGGATACGACGAACACCTGCTGGCCGCGCTGGCCCGCGGTGGCCGCGGCAACGACGGAATGGCCGAGCACACCGACGCTGCTGCGCAGTTCATCGCGGCCCAGGTCGACGGTCTGCTGTCCCAGGCGGCCCAGGCCGTCAGCCTGCTGCTGCGGATGGAGTCTGTTGTGCGCGGGGTCGAGCTCGTCAACGAGCTGCCCGTCACCGTCACGCCGGACGGTGTCCTGATCGAGCTGGGCAGCCTGTACTCCGGGGAGACGCGCACCCTGACCCTCGTCCTCGACGTCCCGGCCGGCCCCCTGTCGGGCCCCGTGCGACTCGGCGAACTGGAGCTGTCCTGGGCTGAGCTGCCCACGCTCAAACAGCACACCGCCACTGTCTCCCTGGACACCGAGGTGGCGCCGCCCTCCGTGGCCGCCACCCGTACCGCGGATCCGCGCGTCGCCACCGAACTCGTCTTCCAGCGGGCCCAGCAGGCCAAGCGGCGCGCCGCCGTCGCCCTCAGGAACCGGAACCCGCAGGAGGCACTCGAGGAACTGCGCCGGGCGCGCGACGCCGTGCAGGCTGCCGCCGCCTCGGCGCCGACCGAGATGGCCACAGACCTCGACGAGGAGCTCGCCATCCTTGTAGCCCTGATCCGGCAGACCAAGTCCGGCAACTACTCCCGCTCCGCCAAGGCCGCACTCAAGCGCGTCGGCGACGCCAGTCGCAGCCGCGGCCGCCAGTTCGCCGCGGGCACCGGGCTCGACCACCACAACTGGACCAGTCAGCCCGGCGCGAGCCGACCGACCCCGGCGCGGCACTCGAAGACACCCCGCCGGGCCTGGATCGACCTCGCCGAGGCCGTCCGCACCCTTCCCCTGACGCCCCAGGACCGCGAACCCATCGCCGAGGCCATCGCCGCCCTCCTGGACGGCCGCCCCGACTTCAACGCCTCCCGCTTTCGCCGCCACGCGCTGTCCACCGAATCCCGCGGCCGCGGCACGCGTACCGACCACACGCCGGACTCGCTGTTCTGACCGTACAAGCGACCACTCAGCAGAATCCCACAGCACGCGCTACCGGCTCTCGAGCCTGTTCCCGCTCGCTTCGCCGCCAAGGCCGCGGGCCGCAGTCTCCGAGCCTGCGGCCGCTTTGCAGGGTGTTATCCCGACCAGGTGCAGGGCGAGTCACCGGGGCGGGCCGCCGGCCCCGCTCGATGCTCACCGTGTCCACATGTTCCGTGTCCGCGCTACCGGCGGCGCAGAGTCAACTGATGGGAGGTTGCCCATGGCCGATGCGCAAGACCGTCTCTTGGCGTGGCTGAAGGCGGCTCCGAAGACGCTGGCCTGGACCCAGGACCACATGGCCTGGCGGGACGCGAGCGGCACCGAGGTATTGCACGGGTACGTCGACGTCGACATCCCGCAGGCCAGCGCTGCGGTGGGACTGGGCTGGACGTGGACAGCGGCCTCCGACCCGGACATGGACGAAGGGGACAAAGACCTCTGGTTCGTCATCGAACTTCCCTACACGGTCACCGTCTACGGGGTGGAGGATTCGGCCCGCACCGCGCTGACGGCCGCTGCCATCGTCCCGGCCGGAGAGGAACCCACCGCCGAGCAGGTGCAACGCTTCGCACAGCTGGCCACTGAGCACAGCGGGCGTACCCGCGTCGTCGGCGGCTGGCTTCCCGAGGACATCAGCAAAGCCATCGCGGACTGGATCCTTCGCCACACCGGACTCCAGAAGGAACTCCGCTACGACTCGCCCCTGACCTCACACATGGCCGAGATACTCATGAGACGGCTTGAGCCCGAGGAGCAGGAGCCCGGTCCCGGGCCCTCCTCACCCTCTCAGTAAGTCTCCGACTGAGGTTCCCCGCCCAGGAGCTTCGCCCTCGGGTGGCCCGTTTCGAACATCTTCTGTCCCAGAGGCGGCCTCTGGGACAGAAGGGCGGAGCGTCGGCGATGAGCATGCATGGCAGATGAGTAGGGGATCTGATCACTGGGGGCCCGCCGGAACGGTTGTACGGCGAGGAATGCTCGCAGGTCCCTGACGCCCTCGTGGTGCTTCTGGACCGCCGTCGCCGCCGGCCTGGCGGCGCTGTTGTGGCCCCGGGCCCGGTGGACCGGCACCAGGCTCGCGACCATCGCGGTGCAGTGGACGGCGCAGATCGTGCTGGCCCTCCTGATCCTCAGCTACGCCAGATGATGCCTCTCACTCTTGGCCCTCTCATGCGGGCCAAACGCCGGATCGACGAGGCAAGCGTGCAGAGGGCGCGCATGGTGCGGGGTCTGCGGAGCCGTCGGCCCTCCCGTGGGGGGACGGGAGGAACGACGCGGCGCCGCCCAGGTGACAGCACAGGGACGGGGTCAGGGGGCGGGGGGCCTCCGCCTGGGGGGAGGAAGAGGATCACCGCGGTCACAGGATGGCACTGGATTCAGCCAGCCAACAGGGTTGTGACTGGAATCAGCCACATGAACGGAATCAGCCTTGGCATCCGACCCGGGGCCGGTGGGAGAGCCATGCCGTCTGAAGGTCGCCCCGCCATCCGCGGCCGCCTGTGGTGGTCCACCAGCTGCGCCGACGGCGCTCGAAGACGTGATCCCCACTATGTCTACCGGCGGTAGAATCGGCTCTATGAGCAAGCCGACCAGCATCAAGACCAGCGAGGAAGTGCGTAACCGGCTGCGCATCCTCGCGAAGGAGCGCGGCACCACCATCACGGAGCTGCTGGAGGATCTCGCTACCCGGGAGCTCACGGCGGCCGAGCGGGAGCAGCGGGCCCGGGAGGCTGCCCGTGAGCTCGGCATCGAGTACACCGAGCAGGTCCAGCAGGCCGGCCAGGACGCCTGGGCGAAGATCCGCGCCCATCAGGGCGGCGCCGCCGCGTGAACCTGACGGCCATCCTGGACCACACCGCTCTGGCCGCCCTGTTCCGTGCGGATCCCTTCTTCACCGGCCTCTACATCGAGGCCTCGCGCGGCACCGGCCGGGTGATCATCCCGTCGCTGTCCATGCTGGCCGCCGAACGACAGGTTGCCGGTGCCGGCAAGCACGCGGCGTCCCTGCGGTTCGCGGAGAACGTGCCATTCACCGCGGCGCACGCCGTCGATGCGATGGACTGGAGAAACGTCGACTGGCCGGTGGCGCACGCGGCAGCGATCGCCTGGCAGGCGGTGAAGGCGGGGGAACCACTCACTGTCCTGTCGCTGGAACCCGCGCTGTACGCGGGGACCGGCATCACTCCACTGAACCCGACCTGAGCTTCGGCCTGGCGGGTCTGCAGCGCCGGCCGCAGCTCTGTGCCCGCTGATCAAAGGATTACGGACGGGGTATCACGGCAGGGGTCCTGAGTACGGGCTGCCTGCTGCCCTACCGGTTGCGGCGGGCGGTGACCGGGGCGCGCCACCGCTGACGGGTGGCTGGTTTGCCGTCGAGCCACGCAGCGAGTTCGAGGGTGGGGATCATGGAGGTGAGGCCGGCGATGTCGAGTTCGGCGCGCAGAGTGTGAATGCGGTCGTCGAGCTCGGAATTTCCGGCGTCACGGATCAGGGCGGCGATGGCCGCGTTGATGGTGGCGGCACGGCCGGAAAGTCACACAGGGCTGCACGCCGCCGTAAGCACCCAAAAGCCCCGGCTGGACGGGGAGACCAGCCGGGGCGTAAGGCGGTGACATGCGGAGGGCGGTCGCCTCTCGGCGGAAGGCTCCATGGGGCTTCAGCCGGACGATCGTCCCCATGGGCTATAGGTGAGGCCCGGGGACACTGTCCCCTCCGCGGCCCACGTGTAGGTGAACGGTCAACCGTCTCGGGTTGTTCCCGCACGTCCCGGACTGCCGGTGTGAGCTGGGCAACGCTCCGTAGGGGAGGCCTAGTTGAGGTAGTCGGCGACCATGGCGGCGAATTCGTCGGGGGTGGCCAGGCGGATACCGAGATCTTCGGCCTTGGCTCGCTTGGACCCCGCGCCGTCTCCGGCGACGACGAGAGTGGTCTTCTTGGAAACGCTGGAGGACGAGCGGCCGCCGGCTTGTTCGATGAGCTCGTTCATCTGGTTGCGGCTGAGCTTCTCCAGGGGGCCGGTCATCGCGCCAGTGACGACCACGGTCATCCTGGCCAGCGGTCGACCCGCACGCTCGGCGTCCTCGTCGTGGTCGCCGGTGTCGCCGTCGGACGAGGTGGGTGGGGTGGCGCCGGGTTCCGTCATGTTCACCCCGGCGGCGGCGAGTTTGTCGATCAGCGGGGCGAGTTCGGCGAGCTCGGCGACGATCGAGGGGGCCTTCTCGGTGCCGATGCCCTCGACCTGCTGCATCGCTTCAGCGTCCGCGGCGCGGATGTTGTCCATGGTGGCGAAGTGCCTGGCGATACGGCGGGACATGGAGCGGCCGGTGCCGCGGACCCCGAGCGCGCACAGCACCCGCGACAGCGGCTGGCCCTTGGCCGCGGTGATGGCGGCGAGGAGGTTGTCGGTGCTGGTGGCGCCCATCCGTTCCAGGCCCATCAGCTGCTCGCGGGTCAGGGTGAACAGGTCGGCGAGATCGGCGACGAGGCCGGCGTCGACGAGTTGGACGACGCGCGTTGTGCCGAGGCCTTCTATGTCGAGCTGGTCGCGGCCGGCTGCGTAGGACAGGGCTGCCACCAGGTGGCAGTTGCGTCCGTTCTCGCAGCGCCAGCGCTGCTCGCCGGTGTCGATACCGGCCCCGCAGCGCGGGCACGTCTCGGGGAAGGCGATGGGCTGTTCGTCGCCGGTGCGCAGGTGGGCGACGGGGGCTTCGATGCGGGGGATGACGTCGCCGGCCCGGTGGACCATGACGTGGTCGCCCAGGCGCAGGTTGCGGCGGGTGATGTCGGCCGGGTTGTGGAGGGTGGCATACGTGATGGTGGCGCCGTCGATCTCGACCGGTTCCAGGACGGCACGCGGGGCGATGATGCCGGTACGGCCCACGTTCCACTCCACCTCAAGCAGCCGGGTGACCTTCTCGACGGCCGGCAGCTTGTAGGCGATCGCCCAACGCGGAGCGCGCGAACCCGATCCTGCCGTCCGCTGATCGGCGGCCAGGTCTGCCTTGATGACGATTCCGTCGATCCCGAACGGCAGCTCCGCCCGCAGGGCGGCGATCTCCTGCACCCGGGCCAGCACCTGCTCGACCGTGTCGGCGGTGATGCCGGGCACCGCGGTGGTGGCCGTGGTGTTCACCCCGTACGCGGCGGCCTGAACCATGAGGTCGCTGTGCGCGAGTTCGCCCAGCCGCACGGCGAGCGACGCCTCGGTGCTGGGCAGGGGCAGCAGGCCGTAGCCGAAGAACGTCATCGGCACCGTGTAAGCACGCTCCTTGGCGCGCAGGGTGCCCGCCGCGGCGCCGCGCGGGTTGGCGAACGGCTGTCCGCCGTGCGCGGTGCGCACCTCGTTGGCGTGCTCGAACTGAGCGGTCGTCATCAGGACTTCGCCGCGGACTTCCACGGTGACCGGCTCGGCGAGCTGGTCCGGCAGGCCCTCTATGGTGCCGATCGCGTGCGAGACATCCTCCCCGGCCGTCCCGTCCCCACGTGTGATCAGCTGTATCAGGCAACCGCCGGCGTAACGGGCGGCGACCGCGAGCCCGTCCAGCTTCGGCTCGACACTGAACCGCTCGACGTCGTGGCCGATGCGCCGGGCCAGGGACGCGGTCCAAGCGGTGAACTCCTCCGGCGAGAACACGTTGTCCAGACTCAGCATCGCCACCGTGTGCGGGACATCGCCCTCCACGGCCCCGCCGGCGACCTTCCCCGTCGGAGAGTCGGGCAGCACCTGATCAGGATGTTCGGCCTCCCACGCGGCGATGCCTCGCACCAGCCTGTCGTAGGCGTCATCGTCCAAGGCCGACGTCCCACCCGCGTAGTAGGCGGCCGACGCCTTCACCGCTTCCTCGACCGCCTGCGCGTAAGCGGCGGCATCCATGATCACAGCTGCAGGTGTTGTCATGCCCGTCATCCTGCCTGCCACCACTGACATCGCCCGATGCCGCGGAACCGAAGAACGACCGCGAAAAAGACGGGGGCGGAGGCCGCGCAGCGCCAAGCCGCACCTCTCAGCGCGAGCAAGCACGCGTAGCACCCTGGACCTGATCTTTCGGTGATGCCCGCGAGCGGGCGCAGCGGCTGTAGGGTCTCGCCGCGTCCGACATGTCGATCTTTTGCGACCTGGGCTTTCCTCGTTGTCTCACGGCCGTGTAACCATGATCAGCCTCAAGTCCGTGGCATTTCCTCGTCCGACACCGGGCAGGTCAGCGGTCATCCAGCCCACCAACGCTGTTGGCCCTTTCCAGGGCGCTCAGGGGCGCACGCAAATGACGGTCTTGCCCTTGCGTCGCTCGGTCGGGTTGAGCGCAGGGACGGCGTCGTCGATGGCCGCGACGGTTCCGATGTGCGTGCGAAGGCGCCCGTCCCGCACCCGGTCGACGATCTCCACCAGCTGACTCGGAACGGACTCGACGACGAAGTCGACCGCCAAGCCGTCGACAGGGCGAGCCTCAACAGGCCCGACCACCGACACCAGCGTCCCGCCAGGCCGGATGATTCTCGCCGAGCGTCTTTGGATGTCAGCGCCGATGACATCGAAGACCACGTCGACCCCGCCGATGTCGTCGAGATCCTCGGTGGCGAGGTCGAGGAACTCGTTCGCGCCGAAGTCGAGCGCCGCCTGGCGGTCCGCCGCCCGCCCGGTACCGATGACGTAGGCGCCGAACTCCCGGGCCAGCTGCGTAACCACCGACCCGACTGCGCCGGCGGCGCCGTGTGCGAGGACGCTCTGCCCCGCCTGAAGACGACCGTGCTGGAACAGACCTTGCCACGCGGTCAGGCCGGAGATCGGCAGGCTCGCGCCCACCATGAAGTCGACGTTCCCCGGCAGCGGCGCCAGGTTGCGTGCCTCCACGGCCGCGTACTCGGCCAGGGTTCCATCGCGGTGCCAGTCCGTGATCCCGAACACCCGCTGTCCCAGCGAGAGCCCCGTCGTGCCGTAGCCGAGGGAGGTGACCACTCCGGCGAACTCGTGGCCGATGATCGCCTGGGCTCGATCGCGACCGGCGCGATCGACCCACGTCGAGGGCCACTCCCACTCCGCGGGGACGAAGCCCGACACGTGGACTTCAACGACGACGTCGTTGATCGCCGGCGTCGGCTCAGGCCGCTCCGCGAGTGTGATCCCGGCTGCTTCCGCGGCCGGATCCGTCGCGACGATTGCCTTCACTGGTACCTCCGTATATCTCGTGCTCGCCTGCTCTGTGCGCCGCCCAAGCCATGGAGTGGGCTGATTAGCCCACAGAGGAACGGCAACAAGATCCGTCACCACAGACGGATGGACCACTGAAACGCGTCGAGTCCAACCGGAGCTCGACGAGCACCACACACCCAGGGCAGCAACACCCACCCGCGCGCTAGTCTCACGGCGATGTCGTATACGACATCGGTACGACACGGCTCGTGCGATTGCGACATCAGCCGTAAGACCCATCAGCCGAGGAACGTCCACAACCATTAGGTAGCGCGGCGCGTATACCGTGCGGGATACTACGGGTATGGCTGAAACCACTGTCAAGGTCGACACGAGCACCAGGGACATCCTGCAGGGCCTCGCCGCTGCCGAAGGTCTGTCTGTGAAGGCCTACCTGGCCAAGGTGGCTGGGGAGAAGGAGCAGGAGCGGGCGCTGCAGACGGCGACCGCCGCTTTCCGCCGCGTGATCAGCGAGCCCGGCGTCATGGACGCCTTCGATGCCGAGTTCGGCGGGCTGCCGTCCGTCGCGCACGACACCTCGCGGGCGGCCTGACCTGTGCCTCCCATCGTGTACGTCGACTACCGGTGGTTCCTCGAGCGCCAGGAGGAGATCCTCCGGGACGACCTGACCGTCAACGACTTCTCTGTGCTTGTCGGCATGGCCCAGCGCCACCGGGTCGACCCGCCCCGGCACGATCAGCACCATCCCGATGCCTTCTGGCGGGCTGCGGTCATGCTGGAGGAATGCGTGCTGCTGCGCCCACTCCCGGCCCGCAACGAGGTGTACGGATATGGCATCGCCATCGCCTACCTCGAGGCCTCCGGAGAACGCGTGGACACGAAGTTCGAGCTCTGGCGGGAACTGATCTACGACATCCGGGGCCTGCGGCTGGACTCGTACGGCATCGCCGAGAGGCTGCGTTCCTGGCGCCAGGTCTGACCCTGACCGGCGCTGCGTATTCCACGGGAGAATCGACGATTGATCGCTCGGCGGACTGGGCCACGTGCTGCGCGGCAGCGCAGCACGCCGCGGTAGCCGAGCCCAACTCTGGCGACGTTGCCCGGCTACCGTGGCGGGCATTGCCAGGGAACTTCGCATTGAGGTCGCTGAGGAACACTACGAGCAGCTTGTGCTCCAGGCGCACGAGCGGAACGAGGATCCGACGGTGTACGCCGGACGCGTCCTGGCCCAGGAGCTCGGCAGGACTCGCTTCCTCGAAGGCAGCGCTCTCTTCCTCAGCACGCCCGGTGTCCGCGAGGAGTTCGCCAGCCGGTTCGGCCCGCAGCCCGGCGCGGCGGCGTCCGCGGCGTAGGGCGGGCAACAACGTAGTACATCTCTTGGTGGTGCCGTCCTAGCCCGGCACCGGCGAGACCCTAAGCTCCGTCCGGTGGAGAGGTTGCTGATCATCACGGCTGCCGCCTTGTGGGGCTGCGGCACGGGCATGCTCATACCCCGTCCCGCGTACCGGCTGTCCGTGCCGTCCGAGGAGCCCTGGCGGTCGGCGTGCCCAGCCGGCCATCCCTCCGACATGACGGATGAGGAGTGGGCGGCGGTATGCGATCAGCTGCCTGGGGCAGCACCGCCGCGAGCGAAGCAGGCCGTGCTCATGGTCAACCCGATCCCGGCGAAAGGTGCCGACCTCCTGAACCGGCTCATCCGCCACATGCTCGAACAGCGCTTCACGCTGGTGGAAGGCTGGTGGAGCACCGCCGAACAGTTCGCCGGGTACCCCAACGCGACCCATGCGCGACCAGTCTCGGTCCCGGCGGATGCCCCGAGTCAGCGTTCGGCGGCGTCCCTCCGGTAGTCCTTCAGCACGCTCCGGCCCTGGGCGCCGAACAGCGGCACGTTCGGCGTTTTGGCCACCGCCGCTCCATCTCCCCTGGCCTAAGGGCCGCCAGGGTCGATGCAATCCGCAAGCTCCGGCGCGCGCTCAATCCCAGGGTTCCAACACGACCGAAACACATGTGTTCGACATTCCGGCCGGCTTGCCCTTGCCCTCGGGTTTTTCTGCTGCTCGCCGTTGTTGTCGGGTTGCTTGTTCACTGACCAGCACGTAGATGATCGCCGCGAACAGCGTCTCATCAGGCGTGTGTTGCGTCCCGCCGCCCTGCGGCCGCACCTTCGACGGCGGGATCAGCGGCTTCGCGATCTCCCACAGCCCGTCCCGGACAATCCAACTCCATGTGCCCCCGCCCCATAGCGAGGTCAACGAGGCAGCACCACGGAGGACGGGGTCTTAGATCAGGAGCCCCCCCTTCTGGGCGGGCGTCCCCAGGCCAGCCGAGTCGCCGACGACGAGCGGTCCGTCGACGACCGTGTCAGGACGGGGCTCCCAGCGCCTGGGCGATGAAGCGGGCCTCGTTCTTCTTGAGGTTGATGGCGACCGGGACCTTGGGGCCGGCTATCTTCTCCAAAATGGCGGGGCTAGCAAGGAGGCGGTCCGAGTCCCGGATGACGAAGGCCAACTCGTTCTGTGGCCGGGACTGTCCCGCTACCCTGTCGGTGAGGCGAGTGAAGGCGGCCCGGTCGCTGTCGTTCAGGGTGACTTCCACAGTCCACCCGTTCAGGCCGTTGTCCGACTGGTAATAGGCCCTGACGTTCTTGAACTGCCCAATCGTGAGCCCCTTCTCGCCGGCCGTGACCACGCAGGTCTGACGGTCGTCCGATGTCCAGGACCGCCCCTCGGGGGAATCTGCGGGGCACACCCCGGGCGATTCGCTCATCACCGGCAGGATGCCGACCGGACCGTCCGGTTTCCCCGCGCCGCTGGAGCCGGCCTCCGCGGTCCAGGGACGCAGAACCAGGAGCGCGCCGACGGCGAGAGTGGCAGCTGCCCCTCCGGTCACCAGCAGTAGGGTCCTTGGCCGCCGGGTTGCCTGGCCGGCACCCGGCTGCATGGCCATGCGCGCGGTCGGCCGTGGCGGATGCACCAGCTGGGTCCGAGCGTCCGGATCCACCCGGCGTTGGGCCTCCCGCACCGCGCGCATGCGTTGTGTGCGGTGGCGCTCGATGGCCTCGATCCAGTTCCCCGGCAGCCAGTCCTCGCCACCCCGTGCGCTGGGTCGCTCTGCCAACCGCTCCTGGGAGCGTGCCACGATCTGCGCGGGCTCCGGCCGGGCAGCAGCGTCGAATCGCAGGCAGGGAAGAATGAGTTCCTCCAGGTCGCCGGGTAGTCCGGTGACGTCGAGTTCACCTGCCGCCGTGCGCACGAGCTGCTCCAGTGCCGACCCGGCCCCGCCGTCACGGTAGGGCGCACGGCCCACGGCGAGGTGGAAAAGTGTCGCGCCCAGAGAGAACACGTCGGACGCCACGGTCGTCGGCTCACCACGCGCCTGTTCGGGCGACGCATACGCCACCGTACCCAGCGCCGCCTGTGTCCGGGTGACATCGTGGGCCTGCGAGATACCGAAGTCGATGACCCGCGGACCCTCCACCGGCAGCAACACGTTGGACGGCTTGATGTCCCGGTGCACCAGTCCGGCCGCATGGATACTGAGCAAGGCCTCAGCCACACCGGCGGCTACCCAGTGCAGCGCGCCGGCCCCGAGCACCCCACAGCTGTCGACCAGGTCACGCAGCGACGGGGCGGGAATGTACTCCGTCGCCATCCACGGCTTCGCGGCCTCGGCGTCCGCTTCGACCACGCTCGCCGTGTAGAGGCCGCGCACCCGTTGAGCGATCCGTACCTCGCGCGCGAACCTGCGCCGGTCGTCGGCCGAGTCGGCCAGAAGTGTCTTCACCGCAACCGTACGGCCTCCCGGGGAACGGGCAAGCAGGACCCGGCCCATGCCCCCACTGGCCAGCTCTTCCATGACGACATACGGGCCGAACCGCTCCACCGGCATCCCCCATCCCCCGCCTGCACGACACCCAGTATCGCCCGCTGTTCACCACCAGCACACCTGATCCACAAGACTCGACTCATACCAGCAGCGACAGCGCCGCCTGAGGTGTCTCTACCTCCGGATTTAACGAACTACCGTTACTGACTTCGGCTCGTCAAGGTGACGCTGGTTCCTTGAGGGTCAGGCCGGTGTCGGCTATGAAGCCATCGAGGGTGCAGGGCCGGTACTGAAGGCGCTTGAGCCGGTTGCGTACGAGTGCTTCGAGCCGGTCCAGGGCCACGACGGCGAGGTTGGCCAGGCTGCGTTTGACATGCGCCCATACCCCTTCGACGGGGTTGAGGTCGGGTGAGTAGGCGGGCAGCAGGAACACGGTCAGCCATGCACGCTCGGCGATCAGTTCGCCCATGGCGCGGGAGACGTGGGTGTTCAGGCGGTCCCACACCAGCACGA
>NZ_JBIBKS010000055.1:0-16421 GCF_042959345.1 Streptomyces sp. NPDC007905
ACTGCGCCCGAGCACGGTTCACTTCATGTGCATCCACACCCCCAACATGCCCCCAAACAGGACCGCGAGACAGACCTAACGGAGTCCTACTAGCGAGCTTCACCAACGACGGCGACACCGTCGACTGCGCGCCGAAAGTATTGCCCGTCGCCCAGACGAAACTGGGTACCGCGAACAAGAACCCCCACGTCGCAGCGGCGTATCCAGGCCACTTGCTCAGACGAAGGCGGACTGCCCGGCGCGGGACGGGGCGCACTGTGTCTTCCGAGGACCGCATGATTGGCATGACTCGATCATGATCCGAACGGCGACGACACGCGTCATCCGCACAGAGGATCCGCCCTCCACCACGAGAGCTACCTCTCGGCGCCCGAGCTGCGAGCGGGCCGACGGACCCGGAACTGGCAACCTCAAAGATCAGTTACGGGACAGCCCTTAGGTGAGCTCCATCCCGTTCTCGCCGACGCGACCACGGTGAGCGCACGGATCCTGCTCGTCGGCGAGTTCCTCACCGCGAAGTCAGGCGGCTACCCGCCGCCGAAGCGGTTCATGGACCTGCTGATGCTCAAGCCGCAGCTCCGGCGCCCGCAGCAGACCCAGACGGCGAAGGCTGAACTGCTGCCGTTCGGCTGAGCTCCCCGGAATTGCCGTACAGGAGTCTGCTCGATCGGTTATCGCTTCCGGCCGGCCGACACGGCCCGCAGCTGGAGGGCCTGCTGCTCGACACGACCGGCTGGACGCAGCATGAGATCGGCACCGGCGTCGCCCTCTCCACCGCTTCGCTGACCATCCGTAGGCGATGCCTGTTGGTTACCAGATGACTGACCGGTCTCAACACCAGGCAGCCCTGACGCTGGCTGACGGAGTGTGATTGAGGGCTATGTAGTTGGTGTGGGTGGGTGGGTGTGAGCTGGGGTGTTGGGGGTTCTCTGAGAAGAGTTCGGCTGTGTTTTGGGTGTTGGGGGCGGTGGGGGCGGGGTGTGTGGTCTGTGGTGTTGGGGTTGCTGGTAGCGGTGGGTGTGGTGTGGGTGATGGTTTCTGTCATCTAATGGGCTGGTGTGGGTTTGTGCTGGTCAGGGGTTTGTTGGGTGGGCGGGGCTGTTGGTGGGTTGGCGCTGGTTCAGTACAGGGCGGTGTCGATGTCGCGTGCGGTCCAGCCGTCGGCGTGTGGTCGGCCGTGTCTGAGGAGGTCGTCGAGGAGTTGGAGGTAGCGGCCGTAGCGTCCCGGTGTGGGGGTGAGGGTGAGGCCGAGGGTGGTGAGGGCGTGTTGGACGCGGCGGTCGTAGACGGCCATCCGGGCGGGTGCTGCTGCGGTCAGGACGGCTGAGGCGAGGGCGTCGCCGGTGCGGAAGCCGGGCAGTTCCCCGATGATGCCGCGCCCTTGGCGGGCGGCCTCGCTGCGCGGGACGGTGGTGTCGCGGGCAGCGGTGACGGCCCGCTCGGTGACGGCTCGTACTTGGGTGTCCGGCAGGGAGCGCCGACACCCAACGGGTTTGTGCGGTCAGCCGTTTCCAGACGACCAGGGCTGCGATGTCCGTCTTGCCGAGGCTGCCGGTGTGCTCGGTGCGTTGTGCGACGTCGTGGAAGACCTCGTCGTAGTGCGGTGAGACGCCTGCCAGGTAGTCGGCGCGGGCGGGGATCAGGACGTCCCATGCCCGGCCGCAGAGGGCAGCGGACTCCTCCTGGGCCGGTGTACCTCTCGTCTTCTTCATGTCCGCATCATGCCGTCGCTGATTGGCGGGTGCCTGGGCGTCTGGCTTCTTCGGCGAGGTGGTCGAGCTGGATGGCTTCGAGTGATTTTTTGGTGATGCGTTCGGTGTCGTCGCAGATGGCGGCGATGGCTGCTTGGCGGATGAGGCGGGCGAGGCTTCCGATGCGGCCGGCGGTGCGCTGGTGGAGGTAGGTGGCGTGGCGGGGGAGTGTGCCGGGGGTGTGGTGGTGGAGGTCGAGGGCGGTTTCCATGTCGGTGATGAGGTCGGTGAAGGGGCGGGTGTGGCCGTGGCGGGCGGGGAGGGGGCCGCAGGTGATGAGGCTGGCGCGGCCGGCGAGTTGGGCGCCGCGGACGCCGGTGAACAGGGGGGTGGAGGCGACGTCGATGCCGGTGTAGACGAAGGTCGCTTTGACGCGCTCGGTGAGGTCTTTGAGGAGGTCGGTGGCTTCGGCGCCGGTGGTGGTGCGGGGGTTGAGGCGGTGGATTTCGTCGATGAGGATCAGGCGGACGCCGGCGGCGGTGTAGGTGTGGCAGACGGCTTCGGTGATCTGGTTCTGGGTCATGCGGGTGGTGACGGGGATGCCGAGGTAGTGGGCGAATTGGATGGCGAGGGTTTTGGCGGTGGCGCCGGGCGGGACGAGGAGGTAGGCGACGGGTACCTGCTGGTGGGCGTGTCCGGGCGGGGCGGGGTGTGTGCGGGTGTGGGCGAGGTGGCAGGCGCGTCCGACTTCGAGGAGGGCGGTGGTTTTCCCGGCGGCGGCGGGGCCGGTGACGATCAGTGAGGGGCGGGCGGTGGTCTGCTGGTGGCGGCCGAGCAGCATCAGGGTGCGGACCTGGGTGGCGAGGGTGTTGATGGCGGGGGTGCGCACGGTGACGAACTGGGAGTGGTAGGCGAGGCGTTCTTCCGTGCTGCGGGGCGGGTCGCCGGGCTGGGGCGGGGTGGGGGGTGGGGTGGTGGCGAAGTGCTGCCAGCCCTGCCAGGTGGTGATCGGCCAGTCCGGCTGTGCTGGGTGCGGGCCGGGCGGCGGTGGTGTGGTGGGGGTGGGGGTGTGCTGGCGGGATGCGGGGTGGGTCACCAGTTGAGGGCTTCCTGGGCGGGGTCGTAGAGGCCGAGTCCGGTGTACGGGACGGGGGCGGTGTCGCCGGCTTCGTCGTCGGCCGGGTCATGGTCGTCGGCCTGTTCTTGGTTGTCGGGCGGGGGGTCGAGGTCGTCGAGGGTGTCGTCGTCCCAGCCGTCGGCGAGCCGGCCGGCGCCGTCGGCCTGGTGCGGGGTGGGCGGACGGGTGGCGGCGGGGGGCGAGGGTGTTTTCAGGGGTGCGGTGCGGGTGATCAGGCGTTGTTCGCGGGGGGTGGCGGTGCGGGTGTGGGCGCGGCGCATGAGCTGGTCGAGGGCGTCGGCGAGGTCGGCCTCGTGGGTGTCGCGGTCGTCGCTCACGCGGGTGGTGGTGGTTTTGATGTGCTGCCAGGTGGCGTTGTTGAAGGGAGCGTGGATGTGGTCGCGGTGGATCCAGGGGATTTCGGTGAGGTGTCCGTCGGGGAGGCGGATGAAGACCTGGCGGGCGTCGTGGGGGTTGGTGTGGATCTCCCATTTGCCGCCGCGTGCGCTGACGGGGGAGGGCTGGCCGCGGTAGGGGGTAAGGACGTCGGCGTCGTAGGTGCGGTGGTCGATGCGGATGCCGCGTGCGGTGATGGGCTGCCAGCGCACGGGCAGCAGTTCGAGGTAGTCGCTGCCGCTCAGAGGGAGGGGCACGTGGCCGGCGACGGCGATGAGGGCGGCCCACATCTGGTTCGGGGTGAGGGCTTTTTTGGGCAGGGTGGGGTGGCGCAGGCCTTCGTGGGGGCGGTGGTGGTAGTGGATCAGCCATTCGTCGAGCAGGTCCTGCAGCTGGGGGACGCTGAAGCAGGCCTCGGTTTCGGTGTCCGTTCCGCGGCGGGTGACGTCGGATCCGGTGTAGCCGGGCAGGTGCTGGCACCACAGCGCGTTGAGGGTGCCGAAGGTGCGCTCGACGATGCCTTTGGCGTTGGGGGCGTGGGGCGGGGTGGGCTGGACGCTGATGCCGAGGATCTCGCAGGCCGCGGTGAACGCCGCGGACAAGTAGACCTTGCCCCGGTCGACGACGATCGTCTCGGGCACTACGACCGGCCGTGCGGCCGCGCCCTGGAGGCGTTCGTCCAGGCTCATCAGCCGCTTCAGCTGGGGCAGTGGGGTGTGGGCCAGGTGCAGGGCGTCGGGCCAGGTCGGGCGGGCGGGGTGGGGGACGGCCATCTCCGCGAGCAGCAGGGCGGCGTCGACGGCCTGGGTGCCGGCCGGGCGCAGGACGGCGGCGAGGATGGCGCGGGTGGCGACGTCGACGGCGATGGTCAGCTCGGGCCGTCCGGTGGTGCCGTCGTCGAAGACGGCCATCACGTCCAGCAGGGTGGTGTCGACCTGGACCTGCTCGCCCGGCCGCAGTGCCACGGTTGGGGTGAACGCCCGTCGGCCGGCCGGGGTGTTGGGGCCGGCAGCGGGGCGGTGGGGGTGTTCGGCGGGCCCGGCGAGCTGGTGGATGAGCCGGTAGAAGGTGGCCTGGGAGGGCATCGGCACCGTGCCGGGGCCGTGCCGGTCGGCGAGGATCTGCGCGACCAGGGGCATCAGGCCTTTGACGGTGCCCTTGGAGCGGCCGCGCTGGCGGCGCAGGGCTTCCTCGATCGCGGCGATGACCCGGTCGTCGGTGCGCCCCGCGGGGCTCGGGCGGCGGGTGGTGCGGTGGTCGAGCAGCCCCCACAGGCCCTGTTTGCGGTAGGCCAGGCGCATGCGCTGCACGGTGGTGCGTGAGACGGTCCCGAAGCCGCTCGCGGTCAGCTCGGCGGCTTTGGCCTGCTCGCGCTGGGCGAGCGTGAACCGGTCGGGGTCGTACTCGGCCCGGGGCACCGAGCTGGCGCTGGGCTCGCCGGGGAGGCCGGATTCCACCTCGCGGATGTGGCGCTGCCACGCCAGCGCCCTGCGGCGCGCGTCCTCGGGCGCGGTCTCGAACAAACCCCACTGCGTCACCGCCTGCGGCCTCTCGGTGCCGACGATGCAGAAGGACGCATCGGCGAACAGGTGCCCGGCCAGCACACTCTCGTCTGCGCTCTCACCCGCCAGGTGGATGAGCTGCCCGGCCACAGCGACGACCTGCCAGGTGGACTCCCGGAAGCGGACGTGCGCGCCGATCTCGAGCACCGGCCTGCCGGTGTGCCGCCCGCTCACCGGCCGCCCCCGCGGCGGCGGCCGGCTGCGCGCGCCGCGCCGCCGGCGCCGTCCGCTGCGGGGCGGTCACCGGCCGGCGCGCTGCTGGAGGCGGACCTGCCGGTGCCGGTGGAAGTGCTGGTGCCGGTGTTGCTGTCGGGCCGAGGTTGTTGACCGCCGGGGCCGGGGCCGGGGCCGAGGCTGAGGAGGGCCCGCTCGTGCAGCGGCACGTCCAGGGGTGTGGTCAACTGCCCGTGCCACAGGGCGTGGAAGACGGCGGGGAGGACTTCGATCGGGTCGCCGACTGCTTCGGCGCCCTCGATCAGCGGCCGTGGCCGCGTGAAGGCTTCGAGGACAGCGGGCATGAGGCCCAGGCGGCCGGCGTTGCGGGGGTGGCGGTAGCCGGCCAGCCATTTCAGGTTGGCGGCCAGGATGTCCTCCAGCGGCTCAAAGCGCCGGTAGGTCCAGCCGGCCTGAGCGCACGCCGCCTGAAGAACCGTGGCGGCCTCCAAGGCCCGCTGTCCGCCGGTCTCCGGGCGGCTGGGGCAGTCGGCCAGCAGGGCGGTGTCGTCGCGGTAGCGGGCGAAGAGCTGCGGCGTCCACGAGCGCACCTGGCCGCGCCTGTCCCGCCACAGCACACGCACCGGCCGCCCGGCCAGGCCCACCACCTTGGGGTCGCGGTCCAGCACCATCAGCTGCGCCCGCATCGCGGCCGACCCGCAGGACACGTGCCGGCCGGTCGTGGCCGACCACCACAGGCCCGGCCCCCACCGCCGCCCGGGCACCACCGGGAACGCCGAGACCGGCTCCAGCTCCTCGAAGGCGACGGCGAGGACGGCGTCCGCCCACCGCTGCTGCACCACCTGCCCGAGAGGGTCGAGGAAGACCGCCTCCCACCCGGACCCGGTATCCGCCTGCGCGTACTGTGCGCGGCCGCCCGCTTTGGCCGCAGCGTCCTTGCTGCCCACCCGGCCCAGTCAAGCCCGTCCTGCCCGCGGCGCGGGCGGCTTCACGCATATTGACCACACGGCACCGGACAAGGAGCTGCCGCTGCGCAAAGGATCGCGCACACCCGTCGTCTCCTGATCACACCCACCACTGCGCTGCCGGCCGCTCGTCGTGATCGGCCACGAGCGCATCCGCCAGGACGTCGGCCGGCAGGCGGGCCCAGTGCGCCAGATCCTCCAGTGCCATCCCGGCGGTGAGGGCCGCCGTTGCGGTCTCCCGTACGGCCTGGTTGATCAGCGTGGCGGCGTGGCTGAGGGTGCGCAGCAACTGCTGCGCGGCGTCGGCGGTCTTGCCGTACTGAGCGCCGCGCAGCTGGATCAGCTGTTCCTGGGCGCTCTCGATCGCCCGGGTGATCTGGGCGCGCTGTTCGGGCGGTACCGCTGCCCGCCACGTCCTTCCCGCGCCGGGCGTCTTCTTCTCCTTGCCCAGCACCCGCAGCTGTCCGGCCATGGTCGCGGCCTGGTGTTCCTGGCGCAGCCACCACAGGTCGGACTCGTATCCGGGCGGTCCGCCTTCGCCGCGGCGCCGGCGGATGACGGCGCCCATCCAGGACGTCAGTGGGCTGCCGTAGTCGGTCGCGGCCAGCGGTCCCAGCCAGGCGCGTCCGACCCGTTCGCCGAGGCGGTGGCAGAACATCCCGTCGGTAGGCAGCGGCCGCGGCCGCAGGGCCCCGCTGTCCATCCAGACCAGCTCGGCCATGGCCGGGTCCAGCAGCGCACCGGCGACGGCCACGATCTCGGGGAAGACGGCCGCGTCCCGTCCCACGATCCGCCACCACCCCGGATCTTCACCGGCGTTGCCGCCCGCCAGGCGGTGCAGGCGGCGTGGCCAGATCCTCTCCTGCTCCCAGTCAATGGCCTGTTCCCACCAGCGGGCGACCACCGCGTGCGCCAGCGCGAACACCCGCTCCGGCTCAGTCCCGGCCCGCACCGCCCGCCGCGCCACTGTGGCCCACTGTCGCTGCGCCGCGATGACTTCCGGCACGCTGCGCAGATCGAGATGCTCGGGACCTTGGTCGGCGTCCGCGTCCAGCAGCCACCGCCCGTGCCGGGCACACACCCGCTGCCAGCGCGCCGTATACCGCACCACCCGGTCCGCCGCCCCGGTCCGCCGGACGGTGCACAGGCGGCAGCCGAACGCCACCGGCCCGGCGAGCGCGCCGCCGATCCGCCACGCCGCCGCCGGCTCCGCGTCCGGTGCGGCCGGCAGCTTGGCGTCCTGCTGCCCCCAGGTCGGCAACGCCCGTGCCAGCACGTCCTGTCCGACCCCGCACAGCCGGGTCAGCATCTGCTGCCCGGCCGTGTTCAGCAGCACCTCGGCATCGGCCCGCAGATTCCCGCTCTCGTGCCGGGGCGGGTAGTTGCGCCACTGCCAGCAGGACCGCAGAGCCTTTTCCTGAAGGCCATACCGGTGTGCGAGGCGGCTGACCAGCGAGGACGTAGTCTCTCCCGGTAACGGTGCGGTGCGCAGGACTCCCGCGGGATGCGGCGCGTCATCGGGGGACAAACTGATCACTTCGGCCTCGGTCGTGTGTGACGTGGCGGAGCATCCCCGGTCACCGGCCTTCTGCGGGCTCGGGGACCGGGGATGAGTGGGGCCTGTTCAAGCGGCGTTGGGTGCGGTGGAGGCGGCCTCCTCGCACAAGCGGAAAGCGCTGAACCAGTCATCCGGTGCTGTTGTGCTCCGGTCCGGGACCGGGAGTTGTCCGGCTGGCGGATGGTGCGGGTCCGGGCTGCCTGCCGGGGTGATGCTGCGCGCGGGAGTGGTACCGGTCACCGGCGGGAGCGGCGCAGGGTATGCCCGGCCGGGCTGCCTGCGCGCGGTGGCGGGGTTGGGGCCGCCCGGGGGTTTGCGCGGTGCTGTCACCGCGCCGCCGGCCTGCGGACCGCGCTTGGGGCCGGAGGCGTTCTTCACCTCGACAATCAGGTACTTGCCGTCGTGCTGCACCAGGTAGTCCGGTTGCCAGGGGCGGGCCTGGTCCGCGGTGAGCCCGTTGCGGCCGGCCTCTGTGATCATGTAGCTGGTGAGCAGATCATCCAGTGCCAGCGGCTGGAGGGCCTCGCCCTGCATGGCGGACCAGAAGGCCGCCAGGTCCGTTACCCGCTGACGCCGCTGGCGCAGCGCCACCCGGCGCTCGGCGTCCGACCCGGGAACGTCGACGGCAGGCATGGCCCCGGTAAGGCCGGCGGACTGGCTGCTGATCTTGGCGAAGGCCGCTAGCCACGGCGTATGCCGCTCGGGCGGGACGCCACAGCCGGCCAGGAAGGCCTGCAGCTGTTGCTGGTCGGCGGGGATGGTGTCGCGGTTGACGATGCGGGCCGCGCTGCTGACCGGCAGGGCGAGCGGGTTGCCCGAGCGATCGCGGATGTCGCGCAGGCTCGGCGCCCCCGCCTGCTCGAACACCACCTCCAGTGCCCGGCTCAAGTCGCCCTCGTCGCCGATGAGTTCAGGCCGAGGTGCATGCAGCTGTGCGAGCCGGCCGCGTTCTTCGATGCGCGCCCGGCGCCACAGCTCGTCCGCGGCTCCCACCGCGTCCTGGTCGCCGCCGCAGCCTGCGATGTAGGCCTCGACTGTGGCACGTTTGGGAACTGTGGTGCCGCAGGCCGCCCGCTTCAGGGTGGCCGGTGACAGGCCCGTTCGGCCGGCCAGCGTCTCGTAGTTCATCTGGGCCGACTCCCGCCAGCGGCGCAGGTGTTCGGCCAGCCGGCCGCGCGCGGGCCGGCTGTGGTCGACCGGTTTTTCTCTGCGTCCCATTGCCGGGCCCGCCTACTTCCCGGCCACCGCACCCAGCACCGCGGCGGCCAGCGGGGCCAGGCGGCGCCGGCCGCCGGCAACGGCGACCACTGCCGCGGCGCCCAGGGCGCCGCAGCCGCTCAGCAGCACGAAGATGTCCTTGACCGGCATCCCGGCCAGGTGCAGGGCAGCGCCCAGGACGGGGAACGAGACGGCCGTGAAGGCCTGTGGCGCGCCGAACCGGGGCGCCGTGTCCGGATGGTCGTCCCTGGCCGGTGGCACAGGGCTGCTGTCGATCGACATGCGCGGGTCCTTTCGAAGGCCCCGGCATCAACGCACGGCAAATGCGGGGCAGTTGAACGGCTACTGGCTGCAAAGCCCGTGTGCGCGAGGGTGATTGGCGTCACCGACCGCGCCGGGCATGCCGCCATCATTCCAGTCCCGCGCCGGTCTCCGCAGAGACAGCACCGCCCGTAATGTCCCATAGATTTGATATGTCGGTCTTTTGGTTCAGCGGTGTCCAAGAGAGCGGTTCTCACCCCTTCGCCGCATCCCGCCACCCACATGCTCCCTGACCAGCACGGCCGCGCCGGCACCACATGAACCGGCCGTCTGCCCTGCCGCTCTGGCTCACCGGTGTCCATACTCGGCTTGCCCAGGCCGCCATCTGTAAGTGATGGTGGCCAGCAGAACACGACGAGGCCGGTCCTTCCGGCCCGCGTACGTCCTTGAACCGCTACTGGCTGCAACCGATGCTGACAAGGACACCCGGCAGCCTCACGTTGGCGCGTGACCTGCCCGCACCAAGCCGGCACCCGCCCCGCGGGCGCCGGCTTCGTCGTTTCCCCGGCCGAGGATCAAAGCAGGTGCCGGCCGACGCGTGCACCCCAGGTGAACGGCGCCCGCCCGTACGTCAGCGGGGCGGCCAGACGCGCCGTCATCCGCTGCTCGCCGCCTGGTCGAGATGGGTGGCCAGGCGGTGTTGCCAGTGCTGGTCGGCTTCGGGCAGCGGGGTGTGGCTGATGCGGGCCAGGGTGCCGTCGCTCAGCCATTGGTGGTAGCGGTGGAGGCAGGTCTGGAAGGGGCCCAGGGCGTGGGGGAGTTGGGTCCAGGGCTGGTGGGTGGAGGTGATGTGGAGGATGGCCTCCAGGAGCTGGCGTTCGTTGCGGCGGCGTCCGCCGTGGTGGGGGAGCGGGGGCAGCAGCGGGGACAAGATCTGCCAGGCGTGGTCGGTGATCCTCGGCCGCCAGCCGGGCGTGTGGCCGGCCAGTGTGGTGAGTTCGTCGAGGAGGTCCTGCTGTGCGGGCTGGAGCAGCGGTCGGCGAGCGGCCTGCTGGGTGAGCCAGGCGGTGGCGTGGTCGGCGCCCGGGGCGCCCGGCCACCACTCAAGGCCCTGGGGGAGTCCGGTCAGGTGATGGTGGCAGGCCCACCATATGCGCTGCCAGGCCAGGGGCCAGGGCGGGTCCCACCAGATGTCGAGGGCGTTCAGCTGTGCTCCCAGCCGGGTGGGCCGTCCCGCCTGGCGTTGGCGGGTTCGGGCGCGGGCCAGCCAGGTGCCCAGGGGGAAGCCGTCGAAGGCGGTGGGCCGGGAGAGGGCGAGATGGCCGTGGCGGCCGGCGTGAGCGCGGGCTGCGGTCACACCGTCGGCGAGCGGCCGACGACGGTGCGGCCAGGTGTGGAAGCGGGCCACCTCGCGTTCGGTGAGACCGAGGTGGCCGAGCAGGCGCCGCTGGTCGTCGTGCAGCTGGGGGTAGTGGGTGATCTGGTGGCGCAGCCACCGCTCGAGCCAGCGCGGCAGCCCCTCCAGATTGTCCCCGCCCCCCACCATTCCGTGGGCTTGGACGTGGGCGCGGGCCCGATACCAGGCGCGCTGCCAGTCCAGCGGCCAGGGCGGGTTCCACCACGCATCCAGCTCGCGAAGCTGCGCCGCCTGCTCACCCGTCAACGACGCCGCCTCGGCACGCCGGTTGGCCAACCACCGCCCCAGATCGAATCCGTCCCCCGCCCGGGTGTCGGTGTGCGGGACGGCCAGATGACCGAAGTGCTCAACATGACGGCGGGCCTGCTCCAGCCCCTGGGCGAACAGCTGCGCGCGCCAGTGCTGAAGGCCCCGTCCCGGACCCACCCGCCGCGGCACCGTCAGCCCCGCTCGCCAGACGCCCGCGCTCGCCTTTCCGTCCCGCCTGTCCGTGCCCGCGTACCCGCCGCGCGGGCCGGGTGGCTGCTGCAGTCCCGTGCTCACCTCTGCGGGCCGGTGCGCGGCGGGCACCCACCACATTCCGTGCCGGTCCTGCCGGGAACGTGATCCGGCCGTACCGCGCCGTCGGCGGACCACGGCCTGCGCCCAGGACGCCAACACGCCAGAAGCAGCCTGCACTTCCGCCTCACCGAGCCAGTCCCGTCCCAGCCGCTCACCCAAGGCGGCAACAACCCGGCCGCAGTCGCCGCCGCGCACCAGGCCGCTCGCGCCGTCCACGGCGGCCAGGTCCTGCAGGCGGGGATCCAGCAGCGCCTGCGCCACCAGGGCGAGTTCCGGGAACACCACCACATCCTGCACCAGCAGACGCCACTGCTCCGCTTCCCAGCCCTGCGGGTGGCCGGCCTGCCGGGCGGTCGCCGCCACGACCTGCTCCAGGCGCGGCCCCCATGCCTGCTCCCGCGCCCAAAATTCCTCCTGTTGCCACCATCCGCACACCACCGCCCGCGCCAGCGCGAACACCTCCCGCCGCTGGACGCCGGCCGCGTGCGCAGCCGCTTCCACCCGGCTCCACCGCCGCTGCGCCCGGCCCAACTCGGCGGCCATAGCGGTCACTTCGGTGAACTCCAGCGGATGCCCCTCACCCACGGCGAGTAGCCACCGGCCGTGGGGCGCGCACCAGCGTCGCCACGCCGGCCGGTAGGCCCACACCGGCCGGCCGCCGGTCCCGCGCCGGGCCGCACACGCCCGGCAGCCGAACGCCACCGGCCCCCACTCCAGCGGCCCCACCCGCCACCTCGCCCGTCCCATCCCACCACCGTCATGCCCGTCCAGCGCTTGAGGTCCGGCCTGCCACGACGGCAGCGCCCGGGCCAGATGCGCTACCGGCACCCGGCACCACCCGGCCAGCTGCTCCTGCGCGATGGCGTCGAGCAGCACCTCGCCATCGGGACGTTCACCGTTTCTGCGCCGCACCGGGCTGGGCCAGCGCCACCCACCCGCCAAGTCGGTCACTTGCAGCCGGTAGGCGGCCGCCACCCGGTGCAGAAACGACCACGTCGTCTCACTCGCCGCGGGCACCACCCGGACGACCCCCTCCACCCCAACCGCCTCCAGCCCGCGACTCCGTACACGTCGAAGCGCCCGCTAGCACGCCGTGCGTCCCTGGCCGGCCTCGCCGCCGATGCACGGGCAACGAGCACGGGTGCGGCCCGGTAGCGGAAGCCCTCGCCTGTATCCCCGTCGGCACCGCGGCCGCCACCACTCGGCCGGGGCGGGGCTGGGTCTGCCGGCGGCTCAGCCCGACCCGGACACGACTGCGCAGTGACCGCATTTCAGGTCGTCGGGGTGAATGTGCGCACGGTGTGGCGCTGGCTGGAGGCGGCGCGCACGCAGGGCCGCATGGAGCGCAGGCCGCGGGCCCGGCTGGAGCTGTCTGACCAAGGCGTGGGAGGTGCTGGCGCAGGCGGGAGGGAACGTAGCGGCGCTGCACCGGCATCTGCTGGCGTCGTTGCACCGGGTGGTGCGCAGGGACCTTCAGGCCAGCAGGGTCCTGCCGGATCGCGTGGTGGTGCGGCGGGCGCGGGAGGAGCAGCAGACGAGGAAGGCGCTGGCTGACCTTGCTCTGGCCGGCCCGTGGGAGGGCGGCGCGGTGAAGACGTCTGCGCGCCGGCCGCCGCACCCTGTGCCGGAGGCGGTCGCGGCCGCGTCGGTGGGGGAGAGCGGTGCGGTGGCGGGTGTGGTGTTGCCGGCGGGTGCGCAGCTGGTGCGGACGTCGTCGGTGCGGGCGGTGGCTGAGGCGGTCGGGCAGGCGATGGCGACCCAGGGCGCGGTGTGTGTGTTCGGTGACCCGGGCCGGGGCAAGACCGTCGCCGTGCGGATGGCGCTTCATTGCCTCCGGGCTGGAAGGTGACGTGGGTGCCGGTGCCGGAGGCGGGCGATGAGGTGGGCGGTGTTCGACGCTCTGGCGCTGCCGGGCCGCTTTCCGCACACGTCTGCGCTGGCCGAGGCCGCGGTCGCGGGGGCTCTGGGCGAGGCGCGCGCGACCGCCTCGGGCAACGACGGCAGATCAGCCAGCCGGAACAACCCGCGCACTGATGCGAACCATGTACGCGATATGTACGCCATGCGCCCGCTTCGCGGGCGCTGCGGGCACTGCGTACGTCTGGGATACGTCCACCGCGGTCTGGGTTACGTCCAGCGCATGCCGATGGTGGAGAGCTGTTCCACGCGCTCGGGCGACAGTGTGGCGGCTCGGCTGCGCTGGTTGCTGATCCATGCCCCGAGTCGGAGTTCCCGTTCCTCCTGGTCCTCGCCAACGGTGATCGTTTCGACGTGTTTCCTGGGCACGCGGAGGTGTCCCTCACGCTCGTAGTACTGGGTGGCTGCGGCGAGGTTGAGGGCCCATTTGTCGGCTTGGCTACGGCGTGGCTTCGGCCTCTCTTCCTCGGTCGCGGGGGTGATCCCGAGGATCTGCTCACACAGCCACTGCTGCACGGTGGTGAGGTTGTCCCAGCCGAGGCGGACGGAGCGCACCCACCGGCCAAGGTCTTCGCCCTGGTGCACGACGGTGCCCGGCTCGGTCGGCAGCTCGCCGCCGGACTCCAGGTGCATGCGGACCAGGTGGAAGCACCGCTGCCACTCCACTGGCCAGGCGGGGCACCAGGCCGGGTCGATGTCCTCCAGTTGCTCGCGCCGTTCCTCCGGCAGTGCGCTGGCCGCGGATTGAACGGGCAGTCCTTCGGCTCGCCGCTGCTCGTTCATGGCCGCTCGCCGGGCGGCCGCCCGCGCGTTCTTCAGAAACAGCCCTACGCGGTAACCCTTGTAGGTGGCGTCCGTCGGGGCTAGGAGGTGGCCCGCTTCGGCGGCCCATCCGCGAGCGGCGGCGAGGCCTTCTTCCCAGGCGACGTCGTAGTGTGACCAGACCATGCCGAGCTTCTCCAGCTGCGCGATGCGGTCGGTGTCCATGTCGCCGCGGGCGTAGAGCCTTCTGGCGTCGGCGATCCATTGCCCTAGTGGGAACCCGGCGAGCGTGGCCGGCCACCCCTCGGCCTCCACCGCCTTGTCGTCGCGGCCGGGCACGCGGTACGTGAACGGCACCTTCAGGTCCCCGTGGAGCCGTTGGTAGAGGGTGGCGGCTTCGATGCCGCGCCGCCAGTGGGCGTGTTCGGGGTTGAGGACGCGGAGGTTGACGAAGGCGGCCAGTTGGGCGGGGTCGCGTGGGGTGGAGAACTTCAGCAGGTCCCGGGCCGGCATCGACAGCCGGGCCTGCTCGTCGGCGTCCGGGCCCTCTCCGGCCTCGTCGCTGCCCTCTGCGGAGCGGGTCTGTACGCCTCTGACACGGCTGCGTGCCTGTGGCTCGGCGAGTGCCTCCACGACGCGGGCGTCGTGCGCGCGGAGCGCTTCCAAGAGCCTTGCCAACCCGGCGAACGCCCGTGAGGTGAGCATGCTGTCCACCGTCTCGCCGGGCCCGAGCAGGACCGGCACCACGAGTGAGGCGATCTTGCCCTCGCCCGGCCGCACTCGCAGGGCGCGGCCGACGGCTTGGACGAGGTCGGGCATGGAGCCGCGGACGTCCGCGAAGTACACAGAGTCACAGCGGGATGTATCGATGCCTTCGCCGAGCACCCGGACGGACCCGAGGAACGTCTTCTCCACGACGGTGCCGTCAGCGGCGACTCCCTGGGAGAACTCGTGCAGGACTCGGCGTCGGTGGTGGGGCTTGTGCTCGCCGCACAGCCAGTCCGCCCACACGTCGCGCGGGTACAGCTCGGGGTCGGCGGCGTGCAGCCGGCCGGCCACGCGGGGGAGACCGGCCGCGAACGCTTCGGCCTCCTTCACCTGGTGGTGAAAGACCAGCGTCCGCCCAAAGCCCTCCTCGGCCGAGGCCTTCACCAACGCCGTCTGCAGAGCAGCGAGCCGCGCCCCCCGCACCTCGTCCGAGCGGCCCTCCACACCCAGCAGCTGCGCCGCCTGGAGCTGGCTGTCGGTGATGTCCAGGCACACCACCTGGTACGGCGCGCAGATCCCGCGGTCGATCGCCTCGGACAACGTCAGCGTGTAACACCGGCTGCCGAAGGGCGAGTCGGGGGAGTCCTCCATACTCGCGACCAGCTCACCCGGTGCGCCCGGTGCAGCCTCAGTGTCCTCGTCGAGTTGCCACAGCCTCGGGGTGGCGGTCATGTACAGCCGGCGCAGCGCGGGGATGCGGGTGTTGTCGTGGACGACCGCCCACGGCCGGCCGATCCTGCCCGAAACCCTGTGCGCCTCGTCCACGACGATCAGCGACCACCCCGGAAGACCCGCGGCGTGGGCCCGTTCCAGGGTGCCCAGTCCGAGGGAGGCGTACGTGGCGAACACGGTGACGCGGTCGAACGGCCGGACCCAGGCGACCAGCTCGTCCACGTCCGTGGTGTTCGGGAAGGACGCCTCCTCCCCGCGCAGGGAGGAGACACCGATCATCGGCCCGGTGCGCCCTGCCTCGCGCCAGGCGGCTTCGGTCTGGGCGAGGAGGTCCAGGGAGGGCACGAGGACCAGGACACGGCCCGCACGGAGCTCCTCAGCGCTCCGGGTGGCCACCAGGGTCTTGCCCGATCCGGTAGCCATGATCACCTGGGTCCGCAGGCCCCGCTCGGGCACAGACGATCTTGCAGGCAATTCAAGCGCCCGGAGTACTGCATCCACGGCTTCCCGCTGATGCGGACGGAGTTCCTTCGCAGCCACTACGGTCCAATCCTCCTGCAAGCCGGACGACAGTCCTCACCCCGCAACACGGGCAACTAGCCTTGGCTGCCAAGGGACTTGGTCAGCAGCCCATCCGTACAGCACAGGTCCACATCCTCGACCTGGAGCCAAAATGACCGCCCTCCAGCAGGCCACACACTCACAGAGGCACGGCCACTCAATTCCAGACTCTATCCTAACCACAAAATGAAGCAGACGAGCCGAAGAATCAACACCCAAGCTACGGGTACTCCGCCTCCATTGCCGCCCACCCGACCAGGAGAGCCATGACCCACAACACCGACAACACTCGAGGCAACCGGTTCTGCAAGGCCTGCGGCACGCCCGCCGAAGACGGGAAGCTGTGCAACCACTGCGGTGCGGTCCTCGACCTCCCCGACCAGGCCGGACTGATCGAGGATCAGGGAGCCGCGATCCGGCGCGACTTCGAAGGCCGCACTGAACAGCAGCACAAGTGATCCCAGCAGGCCGCGCGGCAGCTCGGCCGGCCCGCGCACCGCACTCCCACCTGATGTGCGACCAAGGGGGGAGGCTGACAGCGTGGCACCCGGCTCCACGGCAGGAGCCCACCCCTTACTGCTGCACGCGGTTCGCAGCGCAGCGGAGAACCGCCCCAAACCCCGTGCGGAGCACGGGGCCGGCCACGTAGTGGCCCGCTCCTGGAGCGCAGCGCAAGGAGCGCCAACTCCGCTGCGAAGCAGCGGAGTTGGCGGGGAGCGCAGCGAGCCGCTCTCGCTTCCGCGGAGCGGAAGCGCAACACCCGCGCGCAGCGCGGGTGTTCGCTTGCATCGCGCGCAGCGCGATGGGACCCGCTCCGCGGG
>NZ_JBIBKS010000056.1:0-14926 GCF_042959345.1 Streptomyces sp. NPDC007905
GGAACACACGGCCTTTCCAACCGCTCTCGCCGCAGCTGCTTGACACGTTGAGTGCCTGAGGTGTCTCTACCGCCGGATTTAACGAACTACCGGTAGGCGAGCCAGGCGCCGACGGGGGTGGTGGCGGGGGCGGCGAGGTGGCCGTGGGTGCGTAGGTAGTCGGCGGCCGCGGCGAGGCGGGCACGCCAGGCGGCGTCGTGCTTGTCCCAGATCATGCCCAGCGCGTCGAGTTCGGCGATCCAGTCGGCTTCGAGGCGGCCGGCGGTGCGGGCGTCGCGCATGGTGGTGATGAAGGTGCCGAGCCGGTAGCCGGTGGGGTCCACGTGGTCGGCGGGGACGTCGAGGTGGCCGTACTGGTCGCGGTAGGAGCGGGCGGCGGCAAGGCCGAGGCGGCGGGAGCGGGAGACGGCCGGGTCGCGGGGGTCGAAGGAGACCAGGTCCATCGCCTGGGCGATGCGTTCGGGGTGGACGGTGAAGTCGAAGTGCCAGCGCCGCGCGATGACGTCGCTGGTCTCCTTCGGCAGCCGGTTGACCTTGTCGGGGAGGCGCTCGAGGATGCGGTGATCGTGGCTGGCCAGCGCGCAGGCGATCGCCCACACCGGTTCGTACGCGGTGCCCAGAGGTTCTCCGCCTCGGCGCCGGCCGGGATGTAGACGGGGACGATCAGGGAGGCGGTCTTGCCGGAGACGTCCAGGCGCAGGGCGCGGCCGAGGGCCTGGACGCAGCGGATGACGCTGCGGGTGGGATCGGCGAAGACGATCGCGTCGACGGATGGGATGTCGACGCCTTCAGCGATCAATCGGGAGTTGGCGAGGATCGCGACCTCGGCGGCGGCGAACTGGGCGAAGACTTCGGCGCGTTGTTCGGGGGTGTGCTCGCCGTGGGCGAAGAACAGTTTCGGGTCGACGCCGGGGACGAGGTCGGGGTCGGTCTTGGCCAGCAGGCGCAGGGTGTGCGGGAGTTCGCGGGCGAAGCGGCGGGCGTCGGAGACGAGATGGAAGTAGACCAGCACCTTCCTCAGGCCGTGCTCGGTCATGGCGCGCAGCACGGCCAGGTGCAGGGCTGTGGTGCGCAGCGCACCGTCGTCCTCCGGCTCCTGAGCGGTGGCGCCGGCCACGGGCGTGGTGCCGGGGACGGGCAGGTTCAGGCGGCGGCGCAGGTCGGTGTCGGTCAGGGTGTGCACCACGATGCGGTAGTCCGCCGCCCGGCCGTCGGCGACCGCCTGTGCGAGCGGGTACTCGACGACCTTCTTCCCGTAGACGGCTTCGTTGTCCATGGAGTTGGCGAACGCATCCACCTCCGGACCCTGCGGGCGCCTTCGGCGCGGGCGGATCAGGTCGGCGCACTCTGCTAGCTCGGGCGCGGCGAAGATACGGGGCGTGGCGGTCATGTAGAGGCGGCGGTCGGCGTGGATGCGCTGGGCGTCGTTGACGACCGCCCACTTCTTGTCGGCCGGCCGGCGATCCGGTGCGCCTCGTCCATGACCGTCAGGTCGAACGGCGGGACGTCGTATCCCGTGTTCTGGGTCTGTTCGATCTTGTTCAGGGAGTCGTAGGTGCAGATCACCGTCAACGCCCGGATGTAGTCGGACCCCTCCCCCACTACCGACATAGCCGCTGCCAGCCCGAGCGGGTCGCTGGTCGAGCCAACGCGCGCGGCAACCAGGTCATCGCGGCCGGCGGCGTCCAGAGAGGAGACGATCACCATGCGCTCGTCGTGGCCGTCGCGGCGCCAGGTCAGTGCCTGCGTCATGCATCCCCCCACCGGTCCACTCGCCGCCTTCCCCAAGACGGCGGGACACGTGGGACGTTGCGCCGGCCAGTGGCCGCCGCACGCCTCCCCCCTCGCCGCCCAGTGTGACCTGCCAGCCGGTATCGGCACACGATATCGACGCACGTTGTCCAAAATGAGGTCGAACCGTATGCCCGTGCATTGCCTCACGGCCCTCCCGGGTAGCAGCAGGCACTGGTGCGGGTGCGGGACGCCCTCGTCTGCCGGGCCGGCCTGCAACTGCAGTGCTTCGGCAGGCGTCCGGGCCGACAACGTCCTTCGTCTGCCCGCGAACGTCCCGCCGACCGTCAGCGGCAACGGCGGATGCCCGCCTCAGATCGCCAGCGCCCTTCCCCGAGTCTTCCGGAGAGTCAATCGCCTGGTGCTGTGCGCGGGTGAGGAGCAGGACGACATCAGCAGGAGTCGGGGTGGCGCACAGTGAGGGTCCAGGCGGGCCAGCGCCCTGGTTGGCTGTAGGACGGCGACTTCGGCCAGTTCGGCGATTCTCTCGCAGACCGCATGAAAGTCAATCATGTTCTGGATCGCCTCGCGGTGCCTGCTCGACCTGCGGTCGCAATCTCCGAGTGATGGCCTCGGAGGTCGCCGCTGGGGTGATAGGGCCCAGCAGGAGGTCGCCCGCAAGGCGGGCAGTGTACGTGCGGACGTCACGTGTCGACGCTCGTTCAGGTGTAAGTGCGCCGCACGTCATGTCGCTGAAGGTTAACTGGTGCATACGCTACGTAAGCGAAGCCACGCTGCAGGGGAGGGAAGCGGGTGGTCACCGATCAATCCGAACGCTCAGTGGTTGGTGCTCGGGCGACAGCAGGGCAGCAGGGCAGCAGCGTAACGGGGGTGCGCAAACCATGCTGAGACCTCTTGAGCGAGAGGCTGAATTGTCCGTCGCCCAGGTTGCGCTGGATGCCGTGACGGGGCATTCCACGACGGACCTGGTAAGTCCCTCTACGCGCCGTGGCGGGCTGCTGGCCTTCACGGGACCGGCCGGAGTGGGCAAGACGACCCTGCTTGACGAGGTGCGTCGCAGCGCGGCCGAGCGGGGGTGCACAGCACTCTTCGCCAAGGGTGTCGAGCAGGAGCAGAGCCTTGCCTTCCACGTGGTGCGCCAGTTGTTCCAGCCGCTGCTGGCCTCGTACTCCGAAAACGAACGCCGGGATCTGTTGGGCGACTGGTACGGCATCGTCGGTCCGTGTATCGGGCTGTGCCCTGCCGCCGCGGGGGGCGCCGCCCCCGATCCGCAGGGTGTGCGCGACGGCCTGGACTGGGTCGTCACCTGTGTGGCTGTTGGGCACGGCCCCTTGATTCTCATCGTCGACGACCTCCACTGGGCGGACGCGGAGTCCGTGGCGTGGCTCACGTCCTTCGCCAGGCGGGTGGAGGAGTTGCCGGTGCTGATGGTGTTCAGCTACCGCCCCGACGAACTGGGCACGGCGACGGGCATGTTCACCGACATGGTCGAGGGGAGTCGGGTGCGTCCGCTGAACCTGGCACCGCTGAGCCCGAGCGCTGTGGCGGATCTGCTGTGCCAGGAGCTGGATGGCGAGGTCGACGACGACTTCTGTCAGGAAGCCTGGCTGGTGACCGGCGGGAACCCGTTCGAGACGGTTGAACTGGTGGCGAAGGTGCGCGACCGCCGTCTGGCTCCCATCAGGGAGAATGCTTGCGCATTGCGGGACCTTGCCGCCGAGACCTGGGGTGGCGGCCTGGTGGGCCGGCTGAAGGAGTTGGGCAATGTCGCGGTGCGGCTGGCCTGGGCCGTCGCCGTCCTCGGTTCGGAGGCCACCCCCGACCGGGCCGCATCCCTGGCGGCACTCGGCCAGTCCGAGTCCCGTGAAGCGGCGGACGTGCTGCGCGCCGAGCGGATTCTCACCCACGACCCCGCACTGGAATTCGTGCATCCGCTCATCGCGACGGCGATCTACCGTGCCATTCCGCCGGCGATGCGTGTGGCCTTGCACGGCAAGGCCGCCTGGGAGCTCGTCGAAGCGGGTCACGGCCCAGCAGTGACGGCACGGCACCTGCTGGAGATGCAGCCGGAGGGCAACACCTGGGTCGCGGGGCAACTGCGCGACGCGGCCCGGGAGTATGTGCGCCAGGGCGCTCCGGAGGCTGCCCGGCGCTGTTTGAGCCGCGCTCTGTGCGAGCCGCCACCTGCGTCACTGCGGGCCCAGGTCCTGTACGAGCTGGGTTCTCCCGCACTGATGCAGGACCCTTCAGCGACGGTCAACCATCTACGAGCTGCCTTGGACGAACCGGATCTGTCCTCCGACCTGCGGCAGAGCATTGTGATCCGGCTGATGCGAGCGCTGGCGTATTGCGACCGGCTGGCCGAGGCATCGGACGTGGCGATGCGGGAGGCCCGTAGGGCTGCGGACTCGCGGGTCCGTCTGCGCATGTTCATGGAGCACTTCATGACGACCGGGGTCACCTCCCACGGCCGGGAGGTCCCGGTTGTGTCGCGTCGCCTCACCCAGCTCACCCAGCGACTGTCCGGCCGGAGCCAGACCGAGCGCTACCTGTTCGGTCTGCGCGGGTGGAATGCGATGGTGCGCGGCGAGCCGGCGGCCACCGCCCTGGAGTACGCGGAGCGGGCACTGGGGTCCGAGGGCATGCGATGGACGGACGAGGAGTGGGGGTTCGAGGTTCCGTCGCTGGTGGCCCTCACTTTCCTGTACTGCGACAGGCCGGACCGGGCCGAGGAGCTGTATGCCGGTGCCATCGCGGAGTACGAGCGCCAGGGCTGGCGCGGGGTACACCTCGCGCTGGGCTACAGCCTGCTGGGCTACATCCGCTTCTGGAAGGGCCAACTCACCGATGCCGAGGATTTCGTCCGAGCCGGGCTGCGGCTGGCCGATCGACTGGGCCCGGCGGGAACCCATGCCCAGTGGTACGCACTCGGGGGTCTGATCGAAATCCTGCTGGCCCGTGGGAAAACCGCGGCCGCCCGGGACCTGGCAGCGAGCCGCCGGTTCGGCAAGCCGTTTCCGACGATCGTGACGATTCCCGACGTCCAGACCGTCCACGGCGAACTGCTGCTGGCTCGTGGCATGGACAAGGAGGCCGTCGAGGAGCTGACCGAGGTGGGGCACCGTCTCGACCTCTGCGGGATGCGCAACCCCGTGTGGTGTCCCTGGCTGCCCCACCTGGCCCTCGCCTCCCGGACGACGGACCCCGTGGGGGCACTGGAGTTTGCACAGGACGCACTACGGCGCGCCGAGCGGTTCGGTACGGCAACGGCGAGGGGGCAGGCCCTGCGTGTGCTTGCCCGGACAGCCGGGGAAGCGGAGGGTATTGCCCTGCTCCAGCGGGCCGTCACCGTTCTCCGGAGGGCACCCTCGACCTACCTGCTCGCGAGCGCTCAAGTCGAGCTCGGAACCGCGCTGCGTCGCGCCGGCCGCCTGACGGAGGCCACAGCGCCCCTGCACCAAGGAGTGGACCTGGCCAGCAAGTGCGGGGCAGGGGGTATCGCGGCTCAAGCCCGCGACGAGCTGGTCACCGCGGGCCTGACACCACGCCGTTTGACTGTGGCGCTGCACGAGTCGCCCTAGCAGAGCACCGACGGTGGAGTGAACGGCGCGCGTGAGGCCGCATGCGCGGTAGCGTGCGCCAATTTCCGGGGCCAGAGGTGCTCCGAGGATTACTTCTTCGGTTTCCGCCAAGGCAGAGCGGCGCAGGATCCGTCACGGCGCGACAGCACAGGAGCACACCTCGTCTCACTCCCCTGGAGAGGGCCATGCTCACTGCGACGGGTGTCGAGGGCTATTCCCCGACGGCCCTCACCGATGCCGTGCCGGGTCTGCCAGGCATCCGGCAGGCGGTGGACGCCGTACTCGCGGAGTTCCTGGCGGCCAAGCGCCGCTCCGCGACACCCGACTTGCGAGAACTCATCGACATCCTGGAGGGATTCCTCTCAGCCGGCGGCAAGCGGATCCGACCGGTGATGTGCATATGCGGTTGGTACGCCTCAGGAGGCCGGGGAGAACCGGGGCCGGTGGTTCGGGCCGCGGCGTCACTCGAGCTCTTCCACGCCTTCGCGCTCATCCACGACGACCTCATGGACAACAGCCATATCCGCAGAGGGCGTCCGACCGTCCACCGGTTGCTGGCCGACCGCCACCGGAGCCAAGGCGGCAGCGGGAACGCCGACCGGTTCGGGATGAACGCGGCTGTTCTGCTCGGGGACTTCGCCCTGGCCCTGTCCGACGAGCTGTTGCACACAGGTCTCACGCCCATCCAGCTGCGGGCGGCCCTCCCGGTGATCGACGCAATGCGTACCGAGGTCATGTTTGGCCAGTATCGCGACCTTCTCGGCACCGGCAGGCCGACCGCCGGTGTCGCCCACGCCCTGGAACTCATCCGCTACAAGACCGCGAAGTATACCGTCGAGCGACCGCTGCACCTCGGTGGCACGCTGGCCGGCTGCGACACCGCCGCCACCGACGCCCTCACTGCCTACCCTCTTCCGGTCGGAGAAGCCTTCCAGCTCCGGGACGACCTCCTCGGAGCGTTCGGCGATCCCGCGAAGCCCGGAAAGCCCGTCACCGACGACTTCCGAGAAGGCAAGTGCACCGTCCTGATGGCACTCGCCGTCGTCCGGGCCACTTCTGCGCAACTCCGGGCGCTGCATGAGCTGGTGGGCCGCTCCGGCCTGACCGAAGAACAAGCCGACAGCATCCGGATCGTGCTGGAGGACACCGGCGCGCGTCTCGCCGTCGAGCGCATGATCGCCCGCCGCTGCCGCCGTGCACTGGCCGCCCTCGACCGCGCCCCGTTCCCCGAACCAGCCACCACCGCCCTGCGCCACCTTGCCTACGCGACCTCTGTGAGGACCTCATGACCGAGTTCTTCCTTCCCGAACTGCCGAGGCTCCTTCCGGTGGCCTATCACCCCAAGGCCACACAGATCGAGATCCGGTCTAACGGATGGGTGCGCGGCCAGCTCGGCACCTGCTTCGCACGCGAGGACGACCTGCTGCTCTTCCTCCGTCAGCGCAACGGGCTCTACGGACCGCTGACCGTGCCCCACGCCGACGAGCAGCGGGCCCTCGATGTCACCGACTGGTACCAGTACGTCACCGTCATCGACAGCTCCGTCTCTGACCGCTCTTCACTGGGAGCCGATGAGGCCGACGCTCGCGTGGTGTTCGCCGACATCATGGACGACTTCCGCAGCAACCGGGACGCACCGGGCGACCTCCCGTACAGCCGAGCAGGCCAGGACCTGTGGCGACGTATCAGTCCGGGTTTTTCCCGCGCGCAGATCCAGCGGTTCGCCGACGCCCTGGAGTCATTCCTGCGTGGGTGCGCCACCGAGATCGGTTTCAAGCAGGCAGACCGCGTGCCGGACTACGAGACCTGTATGGCCATACGCATGGACAGCTTCGGCTGCCAATTCATCCGGCTGATGACCGAGTACGCGGCCGATGTCGACATGACCGGCCACGAAACTCTGCTCGCGGACGTACACATGCACGGGATGCGACAGATGATCCTCGTCAACGATCTGCTGTCGTGGCGCAAGGAGCACGCCCAGGGCGACAAGATGACGCTGGTCCGCGTGTTCATCGAGCGCGAGGGGCTTCTTCTGCAGCAGGCGATCGACGGGCTCTGCGAGCTGGTGGAGCATCATGAAAGCGCCTATCTCGCGGCGCGGGACCAGCTGTTGCACGGGCCGCACGGCTCGCGTGCGGACATCCGCCGCTACCTGAGCGGGCTGGACCACCTCATAGGTGGCAGTCAGGAATTCGAGTACCTCACCCCTCGGTACTTCGGCGACGGTTACGTCTGGGATGGCTCCACATCGGGCTGGCTCAGCCTCACCGCTCCCGTCACCCGATTCCGGCCACGGCCCGGTGGTGATACCGATCCCCATATCTCGGCCGCCGGCAGCACAGACCAGTCCGTACCTTCGCTGACCAGGGGCTGAAGCATTGATACCAAACCCACACATACAGGTGAAGCGTCGTCCGCCAACACCCGGTACTGGGTCTATGCCTGCAACGGGCCTCGCTCCCGGTCGGCTTCCCGTCCTTGGCCACGCAGTTCCCCTGCTGCGCCGACCACTGGAATTCCTCACCTCTCTCCCGGCTCTCGGCGACCTGGTCGAGGTGCGCCTCGGACCCCTGCGGGCGTTCCTGGTCTGCCGACCCGAGCTCGTCCAGCAAGTCCTGCTCAAACCCCGCACCTTCGACAAGGGCGGTCCGTTGTTCGAGGCGGCCCGACTGCTCGTGGGCAACGGCCTGGTCACCTCGGGTTGGGCGGAGCATCGCATCCAGCGCCGACTCGTACAGCCCGCCTTCCACTCCAGCCGGATGGCGCAGTACGTCAGCGTGATGGGCGAAGAGATCGAGGCCGCGCTCTCGCAGTGGCAGGAAGATCGGGCCATCGAGCTCAATGCCGTACTGCACGCGCTCACGATCCGTGTGACCATGCGAACGCTGTTCTCGACCACGATAGACGGCCGGGCCGTTGACGACGTGCAGCGTTGCCTGCCTGCCATCTTCCGAGGCATCTACAGGCGCATGATCGTGCCGATCGCCCCGTTGGGGAAACTCCCCACCCCGGAGAACAGGCGATTCAACCAGGCGCGCGCGAGGCTGCACACGATCATCAACGAGACCGTACAGGCCCGCAAAGGTGCCAGCTCCGACGCCGAGGACCTGCTGTCGACCCTTATCGGGGCCGCAGACGAGGAGAGCGGCAAGCGCTTTACCGACGAAGAGATCCGCGACCAGGTCATGACGCTGCTGATCGGCGGCACCGAGACGACCGCCAGTGCCCTGGCCTGGGCCTTCCATCTTCTCGGCCGGCACCCGGAGGCCGAGCAGAAGTTGCAGAGCGACGTCGACGGCGTCCTCGGCGGCCGACTGATGCCTGCCTTTCGCGACCTTCCCGCGCTCGACTACGCCCGACGCATCGTCACCGAAGCCCTGCGGCTCTACCCGCCCGCCTGGATCCTCACCCGCACGACCACCATCGAGACCGAACTGGCGGGACGGCCGCTGGCTCCCGGCACGACCGTCCTATTCAGCCCATACGTCCTGGGCCGCGATCCACGCGTCTTCCCCGACCCCGAGTGCTTCGACCCCGACCGCTGGCTCCCCGGGCGCGCCTCGGCGGTACAGCGGAGCGCAATGGTCCCGTTCAGCGCGGGCAGCCGCAAATGCATCGGTGACAGCTTCGGCATGGCCGAAGCAACCCTCGCGCTGGCGGCCATCAGCGCGCGCTGGAAGCTCCGGCCAGTGCCTGGCACGACGATCCGGCCGATGCCGAAAGCGTCCCTGAACACCGGACCCCTCCTCATGCTGCCCCAGCAGCGGCACCGCCTCGCCCGCACGGCCGCATGTGCCAGTCAAAGCAACGGTTACGGCGCGGGATCCACCCGTCAGGCGGGCCCGTCCATCTGAGCGCCACCAGGTCCGCCTCGGCGGGGCGGCCCGCCCTGGGCGCGACCGTCGCAGCGGATCAGCGGTGGCGCTCTGAAGGTTCAACAGCCGCCACGGCACAAGCCACAACCAAAGGCGGAGCGGTGGACGGCTCATGCATGCCTATTGCCGCACCCGCCACGCCAGAACGCACCCAGTCCTTCCACAGACGGGCCCCCACCGCCTGTCCCCTGGCGGCAGACTTCATTCACTTTCGACAGGCTTGGTCCTCGCCACGACCGCAAAAGATCGGTGCGCCGATGTGCATCGCGCGAGTCAGTCATTCGCGTGTGCCGAATCATCAATGGGCGCCGCCGGAAGCATACGGATGCGGCCTTTCCCTGCGGCCTTGGCCTCGTACATGGCCAGGTCGGCATTGTGCAGGAGTTCGTCCGGCGTGATGCCGGGGGCGGCCAGCGCCACGCCGATGGACGCCGAAACCACCGCATCGGTGTTGTTAATGCGGTACCGCTGGGACAGGGTGGACAAGAGCCGTTCGGCCACTTCCCTGACTGTGGAGGGGCATGTTCCTGCCTCGCCCTCGAGGAGTGCGGCGAACTCGTCCCCGCCGAGGCGGGCGACGGTGTCGCCTGCGCGTACAGAGTTCTGGAGCCGACGGGCAGCTTGGCGGAGCAAGGCGTCGCCCGTCGCATGTCCGGCGGAGTCGTTGACAGCCTTGAAGCCGTCCAGGTCCACGAAGAGCACCGCAGGCGGGGCCGTGCCGACGGTGCGGTTCCGCAGGGCCTGAGCAACTCTCTCTACGAACAGGGCGCGGTTGGACAGGCCGGTCAACGTGTCGTGGAAAGCCAGGTGTTCGAGCTGCGCCTGAAGCTCGACCCGCTCGGTCACATCGCGACTGCTGAAGATCAGCCCCTCGGGGTGGTGACTGATCGTCGACTCGACGTGACGCCATCGCCCGTCAGCCGCACGGACCCGGCAGGACACACAGGCGCCCGGCCCGCTGGTGCCCGAGGCAGCTTCCCGCCGCAACGCCTCAACGGCGTGCATCAGCGTGGCCAGGTCGTCCGGGTGGCAGTACAGCAGCAGGCGGGCGCCCACCAGGGCCTCGGGCCGGTATCCGAACACCTTGCGGACGGCCGGGCTGACGTAGCGCAGGCGGCCGTCCGGACCGGCGACGGTGATCACGTCGCTCGAGCCGTCGACCAGCGTCCGGTAACGAGCATCACGGGCTGCGGCCTCGCGCGTGAGACGCAGATGGCCGGCATGAGCGACACCCTGCCGGGCGCCGAGCCCGAGGAACACAGAACCTGCCAGGACCACCATCACCACATCGGTGTGGCCACCGGCCAGCGCATGGGCCACCAGAGCCAGCTCGCAGACGACCACGGGCACGAAAGCTGCCACCACCGCGACAACAGGCATCTCACTCCGGTCGACCCCCACGGCACTGACGCCGCCGGGCAGCCACGGCGCGGCGGCAACGAGGAACAAACCGGTCACCGAGCAAGCCGCCGCAAGAGGAACCCCGCACCACGTCCCCGGAGCCGGCAAGAGCATTCGCAGCATGTCACTCAATGCCAAGACGGTAAGGGCCACGGCGGCCACCGTGGCAGCCGTACGCTCTCCACGGTTCAGACAGAAGCGCAGGGCAACCAGGAGCCCCAGAACAAGGACGTCCGTCACCACCCGCGCGAGACCCAGCAGCGAGGGCCACACTTCACTGCCCTGGTCGGCGCGGTGCAACAGCAGCACCCAGCCCAGGGTGAGCAGCGACCCTGCGATCAACCAACCGTCCAGAAGCCTCCGTAACCAGATCAGCGGCGTGCCGCTCTCCGTGGCTGCGAGAACGAGCCCGGCCACCCCCAGCCCCAGACACAACGTGATCCCGGCGAGGGCCAGCAGCCCAGGCACCGAATGAAGAACACCGGCAGACCGTCCTGAAGACGACGGAGTCTGCCTCACCACCAGATGATGGAGGCCGCCGGACACCAGCGAAACAGCGAGCAACCTCAAGCGAAGGCGCACCCGTCCCGTGGACCCTCGGGCCCGTGCAAGCAGGGAAAGCGCAGCCAGCCCATGCGCAGCCGGCACCGCTGCGCCGACTCTCAGCAACGCAGCCCCCGCCACACATCCTCCCCCGGCCGCGACGACCGCAAAGCCCGCGCACAGGACCTGCCCCAGCTTTGCTCCCTGCAGTCGGCCGACACGGGCAGCGGGCATCGAACCGCCTCGACCGGACCCTGCCTGAATCATGCGCACCCCCGGGTGGTCAACCTCAGAAGGGCAGCCACAAGCTCCTTGGCAACTCCAGTGCGACAAGAGGGTAGAAGGATCTGTCGCCTGCACCAGGAGAGCGGCGTGGAGTTCGCCCGAAATAACGACAGCAGCTGTGTGTCGTCGACGGCGGCGACGTTGAGGTGGTAGGCGACACTCCGGTCTCATCCATCACAGCGACAGTGAGTATGTGAAGTGCTGGATGTCCCGGGCCTCTTGACCCGCACAGCGATGGACGCGCCAGGATGCCGGTGCCTGGGATGCTCTCGCGGCCTCCTGACCCGCACTCCGATCGACCGTACTGTCCTTCCTCGGACTTGTCGGTGGCCCGGAAGCATCCCGGCGAGGCGCTCGCCTCGCCGACGGGAGTGACTTAAGGAGAGCCTGGCCAAGGTCCCATCACTGTCTTGTCCGCCGCCTCGGTGACCGCGCGCCGACCCACTGCGGACGAGGGCCTCGAGCCGGTCGAGGGCGACCACGGCGAGGTTGGCCAGGCTGCGCTTGACGTGCGCCCATACCCACTCGACGGGGTTGAGGTCGGGCGAGTAGGCGGGCAGCAGGAACACCGTCAGCCATGCACGCTCGGCGATCAGCTCACCAGCTGCGGGCGAAGGCCGTGCGCGGGGTGGCAGAGCGCCGTCGATGCCGGCGACGCCCACCGGTCACGCGTGGGATCCCGAGGGGACCGTGCTGCTCACCGGCGCGACCGGTGGCCAGGCCCGTCTCGGCGGCCAGGGCGGCGAGTTCTGTCTTCCAGGCGCGGGTGCGGTAGCCGTTGGAGCCCCCTGCGTCCGCGGAGATCAGCAGACGGGTGGCGTCCGGGTAGTCGTGTCGTCCTCGGGCCTGCCACCAGCGGCGGATGGAGGCGACCGCGAACGCGGCGGTGTCGTGATCGGTGCCGACACTGACCCAGCCGGTACTCGCGGCGATGTCGTAGATCCCGTCTGGGATTCTCGACGCAACACCTGGTGCGAGGCCGGCTGGACCTTCCGGTCCCTCGGCCGCCCCTGAACCCGACGCGGACAAGGCACAGATCGTGGTGGTACGGCAGCCCGCGCAGCCCACACGGTCCGGGCCTCGCCCGCTTGGGCATCAGGAATATAAGGGACAGGCGGACGGCTGCTCTGGACTGACCGGTCAGTCCGGCACGCCCCGGAGACGGGCTGCTGCTCTCTCCTCCTCTGCCGGACGAGGGGGAATGCCTGCGCGTCTGAAATCCCGGGAGGTGCGATGCCGTCCTCTGGGATGCTTTGGCAACACCCTTGTCGAGGAGACGTGCGTGATCGTTTTTGACTCGAACGCGCTGTTCGGGCTGAGTCTGGATGCCCCCAAGTTCGACCTGTTGCGCGCTCTGAAGAGGTCCGGCCGGCAAAAGGTCGCCATCCCCTGGATGGTCCAGGAGGAGCTGGTCGCGCAGAAGGTGATCCGGCAGGCCGAGGCCCACCAGGAGGCAGTTTCCGCGGTCCGTGCTCTGAACCGGGTCACCCCCTGGCGGCGGGAAGCTGAGCCGCGCGCGTTCGATCCCGAGGAAGCACGTCGCTACTGGCGACAGAAGTACGGGGAACTGTTCGAGATCATCGAGACCTCCGGCGACGTCGCCCGCCGGGCGCTCTTGCGGGAAGCCCACTGCGAGAAGCCGGCCAAAGGTGCAGACGCGAAGACCAAGGGCGGCGCGAGGGACGCGGCGATCTGGCTCTCCGTGATCGACTACCTGATGAATAACGCAGGCGAAACGGTGCACTTCGTCAGTGCGAACACGCGCGATTTCGGGGACGGGAGCTCGTTCCCGTCCCCGATGGGCGAGGACCTGAAGGGTCTCGAAGACCGGCTGGTGCTCATGACCTCCTTCGATGCAGTCGTTGCGGAGTTCACGACGCCTCTGGAGATCGACGAGAAGCACATCGAGGACGTCCTGGTCGGCCTGCTGACGAGAGAGGAAACGCGCAGTCCCCTGGAGTCCATGGTCAAGGACCTGCTGATCGCCAAGACGGGCTCCTGGGTGGGTACCGAAGTCAACGGCTTCCTGGCAGGGCTCGGCTCCACCGACGTCTACGCCCCGATCCGATGGAACGCCTGGCTCAGCACGCCCAAGGCCTTCCTCCGGCGCGTTCACGAGGTCTCCGGTCACAGGATCGGCGAGGAGGAGTGGTACACAGCGACGGTCGACTGGATCCTCGTCGGCTACGCCACCCGGCCCACGACCGTCCCGCTCACGATCCCCCCGGCATCACTGTCCGAGAGCACAGGGAGAATCGCCTGTCAGCTGAGGAGCAGGCTCCTGTTCAGCTCGAAGCCGGGGGAAACACCCACCTTCCTGCAGTTCTGGCCCCCGACTGCGCTGGATCCGGCGGAAATGGCCGAGTGGGAGCCTCGTGTCCTCGAAGGGATGAGCACGCCCGCAGCAGCCACGGCTTCACTTGGCCTGTTGCTGACGTTCATGGCCGCGAGCTTCCTCAAGAACAGGAACAAGAACAAGGGCGAGGAGAGCACGGCGGGCTGATGCCGGGCAGATAGCGGCCACTACCAGCGGCCCCCGTCCCAGATCTTCAAGATCCAGCGTCTCGTGTGTTCAGGATCTGAGGTCAAGGCCTTCCTACGGCGTGGCTGCAAGGCCGACCCGTACGGGTCGGGGCAGCAGGGCGCCGCACTTAGTTGAGCGAACGAGTTGTGCGAAGTGGCGCCACGTCTCTACGCGGACCCGCTCCGGGGTGAGCGCATGAATCTGAGCGAGAGCATGTTCGACGTTGTCCACCTTGCCGGGTTGGCGACCCTGACCACCGGACCTGTCGCCGAACGGATGATCGGTCTCAGGGAGGATTCGGTCGAGCGGCAGGCTCCCCAGCAACTCGGGCTTCCGCAGCATCGAAGCGTTGACCGAGAAGAAGCAGCCGAGCTCAATGGCTCGCTTGGTCTGGGCTTCGTTGCCGAGCCACCAGTGAAGCACCGCACCGTGGATCGGTTGGGCCGTGAGGCACTCCAAGGTGACATCGACGGCGGCGAAGCTGTGGATACTTGTGAGTCGGGGGTTCTGTTGCAGCACAGCCAAAACCGCGTCCAACGTCACCCGCTGCGTGTCCAGGGGCACGCGGGACTTGCCATCCAGGCCAACCTCACTGACGTACGGCGTTCGGTTGATCAGGTCGGCAAATCGAGCTGCGAGCCCTCCGCGACGCCGTACTCGTCGTAGGCGAAAGCGGACCGTGCCAGGGCGGTGTCCACCGGGAGCTGCACCGTCACGTCACCGCGGATGTCGGTCAGCTGGAGGACGGTGGATCCGGTGGCACTGGTGAGGGCGCCCAGACGCCCGTCCATGTCCTGCACGTTGCGGGTGATGGTGGAGGCGCTTTCCTGGATCCAGTCGGGGCTGTCTCCGTCGGCGTCGTAGTGGTTGAACCGCCCCGTGTCAGGTAGAGACTCGATTCCGTGAAAGGATTGAGTCATGGCACGACCCTCCCGTTACCCGCTTGAGCTGCGCCGTCGCGC
>NZ_JBIBKS010000057.1:0-13160 GCF_042959345.1 Streptomyces sp. NPDC007905
TCGTCGCGGACTTCGGCGACCATGCGCACCGCGCGACGGCGCAGCTCAAGCGGGTAACGGGAGGGTCGTGCCATGACTCAATCCTTTCACGGAATTGAGTCTCTACCTGACACGGGGCGGTTCATACCGCCTCAGCGACACGACCCGTTGTAGGTGTCGGGAGCGTTCGTGACGGGTGAAATCCGGTGTACGGCGCGGCAGATCATGTCGATCGCCTGGGCCGGTCGGGGGAGGCTCAGCTTCCACAGTTGAATCGTGCCGTCGACGTCACTGACGGCGAGTGCGCGCTGGTTCGGGGCGAAAGCCAATGCAGATACCGGTTGTTGGCGCCCGTTCAAGGTGGCGCGGACCGTGCTCGTGGCAAGGTCCCACAGTCGTACTGTTCCGTTGTCGTGCCCAGAGGCGAGAGTACGGCCGTCGGGGCTCAGCGCCACCGACGATGCGGTGTCGTTGAGGATGGCTCGGTTCGCGCCGGTAGCCGCATCCCACAGCCGTAGTGTTCCGTCGGCGCCGGCGGAGACGAGCGTATGCCCGTCACCGCTGAAAGCGAGTGCCACCACGACGTCTGTGTGCCCGGTGAGGACAGCACGGCTCCTACCGGTGGCCAGGTCCCACAGCCGCACGGTGGCGCCTGTCCCACCGGTGGCGAGGACGCGCCCATCGGGGCTGAGTACCGCCGCCAGCATGGTGTCGGACCGGGGGCGATGCCGCACGACGGTGCGGAGCGTGTGGTCGTTCGCGCTCCACAGTCGCACGGTAAGGCCGTCGCTGCTTGTCAGTGCGGCCAGCGCATCCCCGCCCGGCCGGAGGACCACAGATGTCACCGCGCCGGCACCGACAGGGCGGTCGGTTCGGGGCCGTTCGCCGGCCGCGTCCCAGATGCGTACTGTTCCGGCGACGTCACCGGTTGCCAGGACGTGCCCGGCAGCGGCGAACGCCATCGAGGACACGGTGGTGAACCCGGCCCGCATGTCGTCCGGTGTCTCCTGGGCGAGGTCCCACAGCCGGACAGTACGGTCGCGACTGCCGGTGGCCAGAGTGCTTCCGTCAGGGCTGAACGCCATCGACGACATGCTGTCGGCGTGGCCGGTCAGGACGGCACGTCCGGCGCCGGTGGCCGCGTCCCACAGCCGAGCGGTTCTGTCATCACTCCCGGTGGCCACCAAGCGCCCGTCCGGACTGAACGCCACCGCCCGCACCGGCCCCGTGTGACCGGTGAAACGCGCGCGGAGCGCGCCCGTCGTCGTGTTCACCAGCTGAACGGAACCTCCGAGGGCCCCGGCGGCCAGTAATCGGCTGTCGGGGCTGAAGGCCATCGACGTCAGTGGACCAAAGCCCGCGAGCCGCACAACGCAGCCAGTGTTGCGGACCAGGTCGCGCACCCGAATCGTTCCGTCGCTGTCGCCAGCGGCCACGAGACGGCCGTCCGGGCCGACGGCGACCGAAGGAACCCCGCCAGCAGAGACGGAAAAGGTCGTGCGGACCGCACCGGTCGCGGCATCCCATACCCGAACCCGGCCGTCGGAGCTGAACGCAGCCGCAGCGCGGCCGTCGGAGCTGAGCGCCACCGGTCCCAGGCGGCCCTTGGCGCGGTCGGGAGCGGTCCAGGCCTTCCCGGCCTTCCCGGCCTTCCCGGCCTCTGCGACGTTCCTCAGCAGCAGGCGGCCGCCGGTGTCGTCGGGGGCCAGGAGGTGGCCGTCCCGGCTGTAGGCGAGACCGGCCACCCCTCCTGGCGAGGCGGGGAAGGTGGTGCGGAGCACACCGGTCGCCGCGTCCCACACCCGTACCCGGCCGTCGGAGCTGCCCGCGGCGACAGCACGGCCGTCAGGGCTGAACGCCACGGCGCTGACAGGGTGAGTGTCCTCGGTCAGCTGGTGGCGCAGAGGCAGGGCGGCCGCGGCGTAGAGGCTGGAGGTGGCCTCCGCAGCGGGATGGGTCTGGTAGGCCTGGACGGCCAAGAGCGAGGCGAGATCGGGGTTGTCGCCCAGGAGGGCCGCTGACTGGGCTGCCAACTGACGGGACAGAGCGGTCTGCTGTGCGGCGACGGCTTCCTGTCGCCGGTGCTCGCTCGCCCGGTACTGGCTCCACGCGGTCAAGCTTGCGGTGACCGCGAGTACGAGCAGGGCGGACAGTGTGGCGGTGAGCCGGCGCAGGCGGCGGGTCGTGCGGGCAGCCGCGTGCCACTCCTGGTCGCGAGCGGTCAGGCTGCTGGTCAGGAAGTCCCTCTCCGAACGGTTCAGGTCCTTGCAGGCGTCGGGAGCAGCGAAGGCTTCCTCGGCGGTCGTCAGGCGAGCACCGCGGTACAGGGCCCCTGGATCGCGGTCGAGGGACTCCCACGCTCGGGCGGCCTCGGTGAGCCGGCGGTGGACGCGCAGCTGCTCCCGGGCTTCGTCGATCCAGGTGCGCAGCCGCGGCCATGCCGCGATGAGGGCTTCGTGCGCGAGGTTGACCCTCGGTTCTTCGAGCGTCACGAGGCGGGCGTTGACCAGTCGTTTCAGAACCTCACCGGCGGCGGAGTCGTCTGCGTCGTCCGCTTCTAGTTCCTCGGGCGGCGCGGGCCGGCAGGTGTCCTGCGCGCCTTCTCCGGGATTGATCAGCCGGAGGAGGATGAGCCGGGCTGATCGGGCCTCGTGAGGGGAGAGGCGGGTGTAGAGCTGCTCCGCGGTCTGGGCGAGTGCGCCCGCGACACCTCCGGCGGCGGCGTAGGCCGTCAGGGTGAGAGTGCATCCCTTGCGCCGACGCCAGGTCTCCAGCAGAGCGTGGGACATCAACGGCAACGCGCCGGGTTTCTCGGTGACGTCCTGGATGATCTGTGCGATCAGTTCCCGCTCGACGATCAGCCCGGCGGCTGCCGCCGGTCTGACGATCGCCTGGCGCAGTTCTGTGGGGCTCATTGGCCCTACGAGCAGGGTCGCATCGCGCAGTGCCGCTGCCCAGGTGTGGTGGTCGGCGCAGCGGCCGAAGAAGTCCGCGCGTACTGCGATCACGACCCGCACCCTTTTCTCCGGGTTCGTCGCGGCCAGCAGCAGGTCCAGGCAGGCCTGTCGTTCCGCGGGGTCGGCGCAGAGGGTGAACAGTTCCTCGAACTGGTCGACCAGGACGACCGTGTCCCCGCGCTCTTCGCCGGCTCTCATCACGGTGGTGAGAGCGGACATGGGCCGGGCACCGGGAGTGAGGATGCGGATGGCCGCCGGCCGCCGGGTTGAGGCTTCCTCGCTCTGCAGCAGAGGGATCAGTCCTGCGCGCAGCAGGGAGGACTTGCCGCTCCCGGACGCCCCGACGACAGCGACAAAGCGGTGGGCATGCACCCGCTCAGCGAGCTGAGCGGCCAGCTCGCCCCTGCCGAAGAACATCTCCGCGTCGGCGGGTTCGAACCGAGCCAGGCCCCGGTAGGGCGGCTCAGCACCTTCGTCATCAGCCCGCGGTTCAGCCGCTGCCTCGGCGGCCGCCTGACGCCACCGCTCCTCCCACTCCTGCGGGTCTCCACCGCAAGCGCGGACATAGGCCAGAACCACCGGCAGGGTCGGCAGCCGCTCACCCCCAGCCGCCTGCGACAGCGTGCTCGCCCCCTGCCCCGCGCGCAGCGCCATCACCCGGTACGTCGGGCTCCCTGCCTCTGCACGGAGTTTGCGTAACTCGAACGCGAACCGCGCCACCGGCCCCGCACTCGGATCCAGCGGGCTTTCCCGACGCCCCGCCATCACCAGCTCCCTCCCCCATCCCGCCTCCCCGCGCCGTGGCTCGCGAAGCTACGGCGCCTGCGGCGGAAGGGCAAACCACAGGCGCGCTCTTTGGTCAGCGCCATGACCGCCCCACGACCTGTGGCTCGGCCATTGTCCAGAGTGATATCACCCGCTGCCCATTCAATCCCCAGCCCGCTGAACTCGGTGATGCCCCGCCCCGCTGCGGTGCAGGTGCGGGGAAACCGCCGTCGCCCTCACGGGGGTGGGCGACGGTGCCCCTCACTGGACGGAACTGAGGCGGGGTGCGGCTGGATGGGCCGGGGCAGAGCGACGGGGTGGCTCACCCCGACGCGGTTGTTTGTGCCCGCGGGGTGTGTCGATGCACGTCCCCCGCTAAAGGCCGCAGGAGCCGCGGTCGAGGTGGAAGTAGCGGGCGTTGGCCCAGCGGCACAGCCGAATTCCGACGGTCACGCCGATGATGGTGACGAGAGCGGGCAGGTAACCGCTGGCGACCTGGACGATCGGGATTGCCGGACACCCACCTGAGATCGCCCAGCCCGTACCGAACAGCACCGCGCCGGGGATCACGCCGGCGTGGATGCGCCCGGGGGTACGCCGGACCCGCAGCAGTGCGAATGCGCACACGATGATCACGACGGCGCCGGCGAAGGAGAGGAGCATGCGCAGGTCCTGGAAGGTGAACATGCGGTTCAGCTCGGTGTAGTCGCCGAAGCCGATGTTGGAGACGGTGTAGCCGAGCGCCAGTCCCGTGATGACGTTGGCCAGCAAAATCGCGCCCCGGGTACGCATCAGATCACCTTCCACAGCAGGAACGACACCGCGACGGCGGTGCCGAAGAACACGGCGGTCGCAACGAGGCTGACCGGACGTAGACGGCCGCAGCCGTTGAGTCCGTGGCCGGAGCTGCACCCACCGGCCAGCCGGGTGCCGAAGCCGACCAGCACGCCCCCGAGGAACAGCAGGACGGTCATGGTGGTCGGATTTGCGGTGACCACATTCCGGAATCCCGGTCCCATGTCGAAGCGGAGGTGGAACCGCCCGGAGGTGACCGCGGCGATCAATCCGCCGAAGAAGATCGATACCAGCAGGGCGGCCTGGGTCACCAGCGGGGCCGGGCCCGGGTTCGTCACCGACGTGTCCTCGTCCACCGACGGTTCGACGTCCGTCTCGACCAGTTGTGAAGTCCCGTACGGAGTCGGCGGCACGGTGGGCGCGGTGGGGCTGGTGCCGAAGTGCTCTGCCGTAGCTGCGGCGAGAGCGTCAGCGAGAGCGCGCTCGTCGGTGAACTCCTCGTCCATCTCCTCGAGGTGGCGCTCCCTGCGCCAGTGCAACACGCGGTCCCACGCGGACGACACCCCGAAGGACCGGTCCGTGGTGAGGGCGTAGTTGATGGTGATCAGAGCGAGCCCGGCAGCGCCGGCCCACCAGGGCCAGTAGCCACTCATGCGGGGCCTCCCATCCATTCGGTGAATCGACTCCACCAGCCGCGCCTCGCTCTGGGCCGCTGCCCCGCGTGTCGAGAGGGACGGTCCGGAGGCTGGGGCATCGGCGGGGAGGGTGACGGCCGGTAGTGCGAGACCGGGATCGTCGAAGATGCCGGCCCGAACTGCGCCAATGTCTCCGCTGCCGCGGGCACGGGCTCTGACGGCTCTAGCGGTCCGGCAGGTGCCGTCGGCGACCAGGCCACGTTCTCCTGCGGCCAGGGGTGTTGTGGTGCAGGAGACTGCTGGAGTCTCTGCTCCGGGGCGGCGGCGTCGAACCGTTCCGCGCCGGTGGCCGCGACTTCAAGCTGTCGCGCGCGGGCCCCGTTGGGCAGCAGGCTGATCGGCACACGCTCGCCGGTGAGTGACACCTCGTAGCGCGCACAACCGAGCCACCGATCCTCGCTGTCGCAGTAGTAGTCGCGCCACCCTTGCAAGCTCGCCCTGAGCAAGGGGAAAAGGGGACATCCTGCGGCGTGCGAGCAACTCACGTTGCTCCCTTCTGACCGGCGCACACCACCCCGTTCCGTGAGGGCGGTTGCCGTTCTCGGTCTCTCGCCCTCGCCGCGCCCGGGTCGACGAACTGAAAATGGGCGCGGTGACGGCCTGTCACAACACGGAATCGTGCCTCCATTTCTCGACCGGGCGAGATGGAACCACTGTTTCGGTGATCCGAGCAACTTCCGCAAGATTCGGAACGCGCCTGCCCGGCATTGCCGAGTGAGATAGGTCACGCACTATTGCGTCGTGACGCAGCCCCATGACCGCTCAAGCCGCTGTCAGGGTCGGTTGTTCGTGGAGATGGTGCAGATGCGAAAGATTTGTGTGATGGAATCGTGAACTTCCCCGTGATGAAACTGTTGATATTACTGGGCGTTAACATGGGTGCGAGTGAAGGGGAATCATGTGCCGACGCGCTGTCTGCCAGTCCTGCCGGAAGGCGACCTACGAGGGCTGCGGCGGACATGTGGAGCAAGTCCTCGCCGGCGTGCCGACACATCAGCGGTGCACGTGTGAGCCGGCGGGGCGCGAGCGTGTACCCACGGGGGAGCCAGCAACTCGAACGGGACCGGCTCCGGCCCAGCCGGGCGCAGCGGTGCCACGCACACGCCTTCCCCCACACCTGGACGGTGCAGCTGGCCGAGCGAAGGGGCGCTGGTGGGACCGATTCATCGCATGGATGAAAAGCCCAGCATGAGGCCGTGCTGCGCTCGCCGGACAGGCGGCCGCACCCTCCCTGTGAGCGCGCCTTCGCTGCGGCAGGCGATCTCGCCCATGACGTGACCTGGTGCGTCCTGGTCTCCCTGCCTCCCCCTCAGGGTGCTACCCGGCCGTCGAGATCGCCGTCGGCGGCGGGCGCAGGTCGATCCTGCCCCGAACAATGCTGTCCGCGAATCGCCAGCCAGGCAGCGCACCCTGACGGCATCTCAGCAGCCTCTTTTCGACGGCTTTTTCCAGGGGAGCGTCACGAGCAAGTCCACGGACGCGCTTCCGGAAGGCTGAGTGCGGCCTGTATGCGCTTTTCCGTAGATAATGTTTCATGTACCAGCTATCTCCCTATTTCAGCATCACGAGCGATCCCGCCCGACAGGCGCCCATTCCTACATGTGTGCCGTTCGTAAAGGACTTGCAGAGACATCAGGTGTGCGCCTCCGTAAAAGTGCGGGCCTGGCAACCATCCCTGTCAGCCCGTGACACTCCTGTCAGGGCGGGCGCTGATCGAAGTGACCCCCGGGCGGGGTCACGGCGCCCAGCCCTCCGGGGGGAGTCATGCGGGCGCCCCAGGGGCAGGCACGGTTTCCCCCCGTAACCGGGCCTGCCCCTGCTCCGCATCACTGCGCACCGCACGGCAGACAGCCGCTCTGAATGCGCGGGCTGTGACATCTCCGGACTTATCGGCGCTGTATAGGTGGACCCAGCACCCGAGGGCCCCGTGGCGCTCACTCGCCCCCGCCTTTTTGAGTACGCAGCCGCGTACACGGGGCAGGCAGACGCCCCCCTCGTCTGCCTGCCTCATAGGCGATGCCGACAGGGACAGCCCGGTCCAGCAGGAAGGCACGATCAACCCGCCACCCGCGACCGGACAACGACGACCTTGCGGGGCGGGTCTGGGGGAGTACGAACGTTGTGATGATCGGGGTGGGTGTGCAGGGGCTGCTGGCGGACCGCTATCAGTTGGAGGAAAGGCTGGGGCGCGGTGCAACGGGGAGGTATGGCGGGCCGCCGACCAACTCCTCGGGCGTCCCGTGGCGGTCAAGCTCCTGCATACCGAGCAGGCTGCGGACGCCGAGCGCTTTCGCCTGGAGGCACAGACCGCGGGCCGGCTCAACCACCCCAACGTCGTGGGCATGTACGACCTCGGCTCCCACCATGACCGGCTCTACCTGGTCATGGAACTCGTCGACGGCTGGAGCCTCGCCCAGGCGCGATCCCTGCGCGGTGTCCTGAACCCGCAGGACGCGGCAGCCATCGCCGCCCAGGCGGCCGCCGGTCTGGCCGCAGCGCACCAGCGCGGCGTGATCCACCGCGACGTCAAGCCCGCCAACGTAATGTTGTCCGGCGACCGCAAGGCGAAGATCGCCGACTTCGGGATTGCGCGCTTCACCGACGAAGCGGCCAGTGCTCTGACCGTCACCGGAAAGATTCTCGGCACCGCCGACTACCTCGCCCCCGAACGCGCCCTCGGGCGCCCCGCCCAGCCCGCGTCCTACGTCTACTCGCTCGGTTGCGTGCTCTACGAACTGCTCACGGGCAGGCCCCCGTTCCGCGGCGCGACCTCGCTGGCCGTGGTGCAGCAGCACGTCGAAGCCGCCCCAGCGCCGCCCAGCCGGCTGCGCCCCGGTATACCGCAGCAGCTCTGCGACTACGTGCTGCTCCTGCTCGCCAAGGACCCGGCCCACCGGCCCACAGCCGAACAGGCTGCCAACTGGCTCGCCCGGTACCACCAGACACCGCCCTCCCCGAGCAGGGCAACACCACGATCATGCCCGCACCGGTCACCGATCCCGCTCCCGGCCTGCGGGCCCATCGACCCGGGAGCACGATGCGATGCGCTCCCTTCCGCGCGGCGGCCGCAAACTACGCACCCGAGCCACTTTCTCTGGAATCGGCCTGGCCGTCTTTGCTGCCGCAGCAGCACTCGGAGCGTCGATGAATTCCGGCGACGGCTCCCCCTCGTCACCCTCCCTTCCGGCCCAGGCGACCGTCACTTCCGTCTCCGCAACCCGGACGCCGTCCCCGGCCCCGCCCTCTACCCCTCCGACCGTGACGGCGCCGCCCGTGCGGGAACACGGTGGCGACAAGGACCACGAGGGCCAGCGCAAGCACGGGCCGGGAAGGGGCGGGAGAGGGCACTCCCAGGACTGAACCGTGCCGCCGCCCTGACGATGATGGCTGGGGCACAGGTGGCCGGCCACCTGCTGAGGACGGGCCACATCAGCGCCTCCGTGGCCTTGGTGGCCGCCGTCAGCCTGGTGGCGCCGGTCGTCATCTAGAGGGTTCACGCCCTCGCCGGCTCCGGCAGGGCCATCGTCGTCCACGCGCTCCCGAAGTCGAGCATGGACTTCACCCGGGTCGGCACTCCCTCGTGGAAGCTGGTGGTCGTCAAGCCCGTCAATCCCGCTCTGACGCCCCGCCCGAAGGTGATGACGGCCGGAGGGAAGCTCCCGGGACTACCCACATCCGGTCAAGGAGCCGCTGTTGAAGGTGCTGCCGCTCGCCTGACGGCCGGAAGCTCACAAGGACTTGACGGGACCAACCCGCATGGGGCTGACCCTGTCGGCATGATGCGCACCATGGACGGATCGGTATGGGTCGCAGCAGTCTCGGGTCTGACCGGTGCGGGGATCGGTGGAATCGCCTCCATCAAGGCCGCCACACACGCTGAGAGGGGGCAGATCCAGGCGATGCAGATACATATGCAGACCGAAGCCGACCTCCGATCGCGGGAGAAGTCCGAGGCCGCCGCCGTGGAGGCGATCCGCCACCTCCACGTCATCAAGCTGGGTCAGGCGCTGCCGGGGTGCTTGCCGGGGACGCCGAGACCGGGTGAGAGCGGCGTGGGCGAGAGCGTGGTGTCCTCCTCACCGGGCTCCAGAAGGGTGTCGGCGGCGCCGACGATGAGCGGGTCCGGTGTGCCCACCGCCTCGTGGTCCTTGCTCGCGTAGTCGATGCGCGACAACAGACTTCGCATGGCCTCCAGTCGGGCCCGCCGCTTGTCGTTGCTCTTGACGACGGTCCAGGGGGCGTGGGAGGTGTCCGTGGCGCGGAACATGCCGACCTTCGCCTCGGTGTAGGCGTCCCAGAGGTCCAGCGACGCCAGGTCGGTGGGCGAGAGCTTCCATTGGCGCACCGGGTCGACCTGCCGGATCGCGAAGCGTGTGCGCTGCTCGGAACGGGACACCGAGAACCAGAACTTCACCAGCACGGTGCCGCTGTCGACCAGCATCTGCTCGAAGGTCGGGCACTGGTCGAGGAACAGCTCGTACTCCTCCTGGGAGCAGAAGCCCATCACGCGCTCCACACCGGCCCGGTTGTACCAGGAGCGGTCGAAGAACACGATCTCCCCCGCCGTCGGCAGCTGCGCGACGTACCGCTGGAAGTACCACTGGCCCGCTTCGCGTTCGGTGGGCTTGTCCAAGGCGACCACGCGTGCGCCGCGCGGGTTGAGCCGCTCGGTGAGCCGTTGGATCGTGCCGCCCTTGCCCGCCGCGTCACGTCCCTCGCACACGATGACAACGCGCGTGCCGGTGTCCTTGACCCAGCGCTGGAGTTTGAGCAGCTCGATCTGCAGCACGCGCTTGGCACGCTCGTACTCCTGGCGTCCCACCTTTCGTTCGTAGGGGTAGTTCTCTCGCCACGTCCGGATGGGGCGTCCCTCCGCGTCCAGCACGATCGGCTGCTCCCGCCGACTGGCGTCCACAGTCAGTCCATCGAGCAGCTTCCCGGCGTCTTGCGCGTTCATCAACTGGCATTCCGTTCGGCTCTCGCGGTCGGTCAAAGTGAGACACGAGTGCCCCGTCCGACCCCGCCCATTGGTGGCGCCACGATGGACGACACCGACCACCGCGAGAGCGGTCGCCGCCCCAGGCCGTCGCGCCGAACAGTTCACGGAACACGAGGGTTGACCAGAGCCCGCCTGGAAGTCTCGCAGGCCCGTTTGCTCGGCGGTGAGCAGGCCGTGACGGCCGGCCGTCTGACTCAGGCCCCGCACGCTCCCGTACCGCCCAACCCGATCCGCCGGCCCGCCCATCGCGGGGGTGCCGTCCGAGGCACCGCTGCTGTCGGGACACGCCGCCGTGGTGCTCCTGGGCGCCGGCCTCATCATGGGCGGGCTCGTTTTCCTGTCCGCGGCCAAGGCAGCTCCGTCATCAACAACAGCAGCCGTACCGCCCGCCTCCACCAGAGGACAACTTCTTCGACCGGCACGTCTGCGTCGGCCGCGACGGCGGCACCATCAACGACCTGCGCTCCTACCAACTCAACGACACCACCCACAGCCTCCGCAACAACAACACCCCCTGCGGCGCCTAACGACCACCCGAAGCAGAACAGACTGACACTGATCCCCTTGAGCCTGCGACCGCGCATCCGCCATGCCAGCCACCCGGCGCACACGGACCCCCTCTCGACGTCGGCGGCCGGACCAGGTCGGACGGGGTCGGCAGGCCTGGACGCGCGGTTCGTAGTGTTCCTGCAGCCGGCCCAGCATGAGGCGCCAGTACTCGGCCAGCGGCCGGTGCTGCTCCTCGTCCAGGACGAAGGCGACGGTGTGGACGCCGTCGTCTCCCGGTATGACCGCGCGGGGCTGGGAGGCGCGCAGGTTGGGCCAGTAACGGCCGTGTGCGAATCCGGAAGCTGCCCGCCAGGCGGCGCACACCTTCACGGCGGTCAGACCCGCGGCGGGTGCGGCGGTGAGCAGGATCTGGTGGGTCCCGGGTGCGGTCACCGGGGCCAGGCCGAGCTGGTCGGCGATGGCGCGGATCTCGGTCCGAGCTGCGCACCGGTCAGGCCGCCACCGGACGGCTGGTGGCCGGTGTCCGTCCCGTGCTGCTGCCGGTTGCGCATGTCCTCGACCCACAGCGACAGGGCGCGGCGTCGGCGCTCGCTGCGCCCGGCGCCGTCGCAGAGCCACCGGCCGGTGGCGAAGTTCTCCAGGCGCCGCGCAGCAGCGTCCAGGGGCTGGTCGGATCGACCTCGCCGGCCGTCAGGCGGCGCAGCGCGTCGGCGTGGGCCAGGCCGGCGGAGTAGGAGCTGCGGATCAGGTGCGCGGCGGAGTGCGAAGTGGATCGCATACGCGAAGTACGGACGTTCATCGGCCTGTCCAGGTGGCGAGGGCCGCCTGGCTCTCCGTGTAAAGCCTGGAGCGATGCCGTGAGTAGTGCGCAGCATCGGCGTCGACAACGGGTGCGACTCCGTCAGATGTTCGCGTCTCTCCGTGGTTGAACATAAGCGGAGCGCAATCGACGTGACGCGAAGTGCTCTTGAGTCGGTCCGGAGCCCGCAAAAGACTGTTGCGGTAGCAAGGCCGTGCTCCGGACCCGGAGCCTGCGGCACAGCAGTCACGATCGCAATGTGAGGAGAACATCGATGCCCGACGCCGACCGCCGAGAGGACGCGCACTCGATCATGCTGATCGATGGAACCGCCACCCGAACCCGGGAGGCGGCCCCCGTCGACCTGGTGCCAGTGCAGGAACTGCACCGCCGCTGCTCGCTGGGCTGTCGAGCCCTGCGGTATCACGCGGGCAAGATCGGGATCTCCCCTGCCGAATGGCGTCAGTTGTCCAATCCGGAGCGCGGCACCACGCTGGTGACCGCTCCAGCCGAGCGTACGGAGTACATCATCGCCATGACGAACGTCATGCGCACCGATCAGCAAGGGGTGGGGGAACTCGCAATCCTGGTCGAGGACGCATGGCAGGCCAGGGGGCTTGGCACCGCGCTGGCCGAACATGCGGCTACCGTTGCCCGCCGCGAGGGGCACCACGCATTGGCCGCCACGGTGGCGGCGAGCAACAAGTCGATGCTCCACCTTCTCGAGAAGCTGGACGCGACCCCGGTCGAAACCACCGGTCCCGTGCTCGACCTCCGCATCCTGCTCTAGACCTTCATCGGACCGGGCATCGCAGGCTGTCTACCCGGGCCTGCCCGTGGCGTCGCTGGAGAGGCAGAGGTTCGTGATCCGGGCTCGCGGCGACATCACCCCGGCCAGCTGACGGGCTTCCTGCTCATCACGCACCACAATGTGCTGGAACTCCAGCTGCGGTGACAGACGGACCAGTTCGGGGCAGGGACGCACGATCCCGTACAGGGCGCGCAGCCGCCCCGTCGTGAAGAGCGGGATGCCGTATGCGAAGCTCTCGGACACCTGCGGCCTCTCGGGGATCTCCACCCGTACCTCTTCGTCGTGCCAGGCCCGTTCGGCGACCGCGGTGAAGAGCTCGGCACGCTGGCGTGGTTGCACGTCCTGCCCACCACGCCCGTGCCACCTCCGCCGCCCGACCGGCCAGCTCCTTCCGCTTCGCGGCCTCCTGCTCGCGCTGCCGGCGCCGTGCCTGCTCCAAGCGCCGCTGCTCCTGTGCCTGGGCGCGGCGGGTCTCTTCGTCTTCGGGATCCGGCACAGGCTGACTCTTGCGGCGCCGCTGGAGTTGCTGCCTGCGCTGGAGCTCTTGTTGCTGGCGTGCGGCGCGGCGGTTCGCGGCCTCCCGACGGGCTCTGTCAGCCCGTTCGGCCTGCTCCCGGCGTCTGCGGTCGTGCTCGTTCTGCGCGCGCTCGGACTGGGCGGAGGTCCACCACAGGCGATGCTGCACGTAGCGGCCGAGGCCGGAGCCGCTTTTATGCCAAGCGGTGTCCGGATGCCGAGGATGAACGCCGTCATGAGCCCGGTCGACCAAGCTGCCGGCATAGCCGCCGTCCGCCCACACCAGACGGATGGAGAAGTACATCGCGCGCAGCCTTTCGAGCAGGGGGACAGC
>NZ_JBIBKS010000058.1:0-13071 GCF_042959345.1 Streptomyces sp. NPDC007905
CCGGTGGCCGTTCTCATATCCGGACACTCACTCCGACGCCGGGCCAAACGCCCGGATCAGGTGGGAGCCCGTACACCACTTCCCAGGACGCAACCCGGGACTCGGTCGAGGTCGAAACTCTTGAGACGTTCGGTGGCGGCATCCTGGCCTGGACACCGAGCGCGACCGACTGGCACCCCACATCCACGTCTGGGCCGGATTGAAAGAAGCCTCGGCCGACGGGCGTACGAGCCATCTCCTCGCAGCCGAAGTGCAGTTCATCGCCGAGTTGATCGTGATCGAGATCGCCGGTCCTGCTCTGACACGGCCCCGGCTAGCGAGCCTGTATGACGTTCCGATGTTGACGTTCGACGAGCAGGGCTGAGGATCCGGCAGGGAGGCGCGTGCAATGCAGATCAAGACGATGACGCTCTTCCGTCAGCTCGTTCAGGGAGGGGCTGGGTTACCGTCCGGACCTTCGGCGCGCACTTCACCAAGGCGGCACGAGAACTGGTCGCCGAAACCGGCGAACGACGACTCGCCGACATCACCGAACTCGTCGGCGACTGCTTTGAGCGTGCCTTGTCGGCCGGCACGGACGGCCGTACGACGGCCAACGGGCTGAAGGCCGACCGGGCGGCCGCCTGTGGGTCATCGAACACACCGCCGGAATCGACGCCTACGACCTGCGCGACCGCTCCCTGCTGCCCCGCTTCGAGGTGCCGGAGGGTGATCAGCGCTTTATCAGCGACCTCTTCGTCACCGCGGACGGCACGGCGTACGCCACCGACAGCATGCTTCCGGTGATCTACCGGGTCACCCCGGCCGAGGTGGCGCGCGGCCGCCGCGCGCCACTGGTCGCACACTTCGACCTGAGCGGGCGATCCTGCCCACTCACCGACCACCTACGCCCTGAACGGCATCGTCGCCGACCCCACCGGACGCCTGCTGTTCGTGGTCGACATGATCGGCGGCGGCCTGTACCGGGTCGACGTCACCGACGGATCGGTACCCACCCTGACCCGCTGGCACCTGTCCCCCGACGGCACCGAGGCCTACCTGACCCGCACCCTGATCGCCCCGGCGCTCCAGATCCCCACCACCCGCACACCCGGCGCCCTCCTCGTCGTCCGCTCGCAGTTCGACAAGGGCGGCCCGATGGGACCGGAAACACCACCACGCCGTTCTCGGTGGCGCGGGTCACGGGGATGTGAGCAGGCGAGAATCACACGTTGAAGCGGTCCTGCCGCGGTGCGGCGCAATAGGTTGCGCTCGTGCGGGGCGCCGCACGAGCCCCTCGGGAGGGCGTTCTCGGCGCTCGCAGGGCGCACGGTTGTCGTCAGCCGGTGGTCGTCAGCTGTTGCCTGATCGCGTGTACCAGAGCTTCGTGCTGGTCGACCAGATAGAAGTGGCCTCCAGGCAGCACCTGTAGCTGGAATCCCCGGGGGGCCACGTCGGCCCAGGACGCCATGTCGTGGGCGGACATGGACGGGTCCGAGTCGCCTACGTACGCGTGGACGGGGCAGTCGACCGGGGCGGTGTCGCGTGGTCCGTAGGTGCCGACGACGGTGAAGTCCGCCCGGACCGCGGGGAGGACGAGTTCGCGCAGGCCCGGGTCGTGGAGCAGTTCGGTGTCGGTTCCGCCGAGCCGGTGCAGTTCGGCGATCAGCGCCTCGTCCCCCTGTTCGTGGAGGCGGCGCGGGGTCAGCCGATGCGGAGCCTTGCGGCTGGAGACGTGGAGGGCAGCGGGCCGCACGGCGTGCTCGTCCTGGAGCCGTAGCGCCACCTCGTAGGCGAGCGAGGCTCCCATGCTGTGGCCGAAGAACGTCACCGGTACGTCCACGAACGGCAGCACCGCGGCGGTGACGCGGTTGGCGAGCGCGTCCATGCTGTCGACGCACGGGTCGGTCAGCCGGTCGTGACGCCCCGGGTACCGCGCCACCAGGACCTCCGTGCCCTCGTCGAAGGCAGCGCCCCAGGCGTGGTAGAAGCTCGCGGAGCCGCCCGCGTGCGGAAGGACCACCAGACGGCGGCGCGGCGCCGCCTCCCCGAACTCCCCGTACCTGCGGAACCAGCGGCCACTGTCGACGGTCGTCTTCACGTTGTCACCCATTTCGTCCCCACCTCACCAGTACATGTCCCGTCCCATGCCTCGGGCACACCGTTCACGCCACCCGGTCCAGCGACCAGCTGCGGGTCGCGTCGATCCTGAGGGCTGCGTCCTCCAGGAGTTCCCGTGTGACGGGACGACCCACGTTCAACGCGAGCAGGACCTCGTTCCCGTTGTTCGCCGCCGGGGCGCCCGGCGCGATCTGCAGGGCGTCGATGGGCACCCCGCCCAGCGCCGCGCCGACCGCGCCGACCAGGCCCCGCCCGGCCGGAGCGCGGAAGAACGCCAGGTTCCCGGCGAGCGCCAGGTCCACCTCGAAGCCGCACACCTCCACCAGGCGCCCGCCTGCGCGCGACCCGGTCAGTGTCCCCGACACGGAGACCACCTCACCGGAGGGCAGCGCCCCGGACACCGTGACGAGACTGCCGTGCGGCCCTGCGCCGTCGTGAGCGGTGAGCAGCTCCGTGCCGAGGCCGCGCTCCTGGGCGAGCAGCGGGGCGTTCACATAGGAGACACCCCCCTCCACCACACCGCTGAGCGCGCCCTTGAGCCCAGCCAGCACCAGCGCGGTGGTGTCACGCCCGGCGATCTTCCCCGCCACCTTCACCAAGAGCTTTCCGTGCAGGCCCGCGGCGGCCGCGGTGAACAACCGCCCCGGCTGCTCGGTCAGGGCCAGCCACGGGTCCAGCTCGCCGTCGACCGTCCCCATGCGCACGTTGACCGCCTCGGGCACGCACCGCCCCGCCAGCGCCTGCCGTACGGACTCAGCCACGGCCACCCCGGCGCGCGCCTGTGCCTCGGTGGTGCCCGCCCCCAGGTGCGGAGTGGCGACCACGTTGTCCAACTCGAAGAGCGGCGAATCGGTGCACGGCTCGGTGGCGAACACGTCGAGAGCCGCACCCGCGAGCCGGCCCTCCTTGAGCGCGGCATAGAGCTCGGCCTCGTCCACGATCCCGCCCCTGGCCGCGTTGACCAGGCGGACTCCGGGCTCGACCCGCTGCAGGGCGTCGAAACCGATCAGGCCCGCCGTCTCGGCCGTCCTGGGCAGATGGACCGTCAGGAAGTCTGCCGCGGCGAGGAGTTCGTCGAGCCCGGTCATGTGCACACCGGTCTGCGCGGCGTGTCCCGGCCGGACGTACGGGTCGTACGCGAGCAGCCGCATGCCGAAACTTCTCATTCGCTGGGCCACCAGGGACCCAATGCGGCCCAGGCCGATGATGCCCAGGGTCTTGCCGGACAGCTCCACGCCGGTGAACCGGCTCCGCTGCCAGTGGCCTTCCCTGAGCGCGGCTCCGGCCTGCGGGACGTTCCGCGCCACCGCGAGCAGCAGGCCGACGGTGATTTCGGCGGCGCTGACGACGTTGGCCGTGGGCGCGTTGACCACCATGACGCCCGCCCGGGTGGCGGCGGGCACGTCCACGTTGTCGAGGCCCACCCCGGCCCGTCCGATCACCTTGAGCCGGGTTCCGGCCGCGATCGCCTCGGCGTCCATCCGCGTGGCGCTGCGAACGAGTACGGCGTCCGCCCCGGACAGCGCCTCGAGCAGCCCGCCCGGTCGGTGCCCGCGCAGCGCCGGACCTCGACGTCGGGTCCCAGGGTGGTGACGGTGGTGGGGGAGAGTTGTTCGGTGATCAGGACGACCGGCTTGTCCGTTGCCTCCGTCGACGTCTCCGTCGGCTTGTCCATGGCAGCGACTCCTGTCTCGCGTCTCGCGGGTGGGGCTTCGCGTCCTACGGGCGCGCCTGCACGCCCTGCTCTCCAGGCAGGCGAAGGGGTAGCCGGTGGCGTGGTCGTTGAGGATCAGAACTGCCGATGCGCGCGGGATGCCCGCGGCGACGTTCTCCGGGAAGCTGGAGAGCCACTTCACGCTGTCGGCCGGGTGGTCGCCGCCCACCGCCGCCGGCAGAGCGATGATGCGGGAGCTTGGCCGGTCGGGGAAGCGGAGGAAGTACGAGGGCGGGTTGACCGAGTCACCCCGCCGTGCAGCCGGTAGACGCTCTCGACCAGATCCACGACCTGTTTCTCGCTGCCGCTGAGGACATCGGCGACCTGCGCGCCGCTGATGACGGCGAAGGGCGGCACGACGGCCGTGGGGGACATGACGGACTCCATCTTCTGGGGTGGACGGCAGTGGGCCAGGGGCGGTGGTGAGCCACGGCGGGCGTCCGCGGCCCGTACGAAGGCCGGTCCCTGGCCTGTGGGAAGCGGCGGTCAGTGGCCCTCGGGCAGCGGTAGTCCGGTGACCGGGTCGCCGAGGACGACCACGATCTCGCGGTCCCCTTCGTACGGCTCCCTGCTGTGGGCCATCCGCAGGTTGTCCACGATCAGCAGGTCGCCGTCGCGCCAGGGCTCGCGGAGCGTGTGCTTCTCGTAGACGTCGTTGATGGTGAGCACCGTCTCCTCGTCCAGGCGCGTGCCGTCGCCGTGCAGGCTGTTGAACGGCAGCCCGTCCACCCCGAACTCGAACGTCAGGTACTCCCTGATCGCCGGGTCCAGGGTCCACTCGTTGAGGAAGGCGATCTGGTTGAACCAGCCCCGGCGCCCGTTGCCGGGGTGGCGGAGCACGGCGGCGGCCCGCTGCCGCGTGCGCAGCTCGCCGTCGCTCTGCCACTCGCACGTGATGCCGTTGGCGTCGCAGTACGCCTCGACGGCTGCCCGGTCCGCGGTGCCGAACGAGTCGGCGAGGCCCACCCCGACGGTGTCCATGTAGGCGCGGGTGAGCTGCCAGCCCTCCTCCTCGAAGCGGGCGACCAGGTCGGCGGGGAGCGTCTCCAGGACGGCCTGTGAGTCCGCGACGCCGGTCACGCCGCCGGACTCCGGCGCCGTCAGACAGGCGAGGAGCAGGGTGCCGGGCACTTCACGGGAGTAGCTCAACTCGTGGTGCATGCACATCGGCTGGTGTGCGGGCCACTCGGAGGAGGAGTAGACGCCGTCCGCCAGGACCTGGCGCGGCGCGAAGCCCTCACGCTCGGTGACGATCCGGTCCAGATAGGCACGGCCCACCCGGGCGACGGCGTCCGCATCGCGCAGGCCCAGGCCCCGCACCACGACGGCCCCGTGCTCGGCCACCGTGGCGCGCAGGCGCGACCGGTGCTCGGTGACCCAGGCGGCAGGGTCAGCGGGTGCCGGGCCGTCCAGGTGGTGCACGGCCGGGCTGCCCTCGGTCCTGATCACTTCGAACGGGGCGGTCTGCGTCGCCTCCGAGGTCACATCCATCGTGCGGCCACTTCCTTGTCGTTGCTTCGGGGGCTGTTTCGCTTCGGGGGCTGTTTCGCGGTCACTTCGCGGGCTCAGGGGCCTGGCGGCGTGATGCCAGGAGCTCGGCGAGGTCGGCGAGTCGGGGGTGCTGGTGTACGTCTCGCAGCGTGAAGGCCCGCTCCATCCGTACGACGAGCTGCACCACCGAGAGTGAAGTGCCTCCTTGGTCGAAGAAGTTGTCGGTGCGTCCGATCCGGCCCACGGGCAGCCGCAGGACCGCTTCCCAGGCCGCGGCGAGGCGCCGCTCCGCGTCCGTACGGGGCTCCTCGTGCCGCTTCTCCCCATGCCACGCCACCAGTTCCGCCGCCAGGGCGACCAGGGCGCGCTTGTCCGTCTTCCCGTTGGGGGTCAGCGGCAGTGACGCCAGGCGCTCGAGTCTGCGCGGCACCATGTAGGCGGGCAGTGCCCGCGCGAGCCGTTCGCGCAGCGCCTCGGCGGGTTCGTCGGAGCCGGTCTGGAAGCCGACCAGGTGGCGGCCCTCATCGGGGCTCTCCACGACCACGACGGCGCCGTCGCGGACTCCGGGCAGCTGCAGCAGCTGGTTCTCGATCTCGCCGATCTCGATCCGGAAGCCGCGGATCTTGACCTGAGCGTCACGGCGTCCGAGGTACTCGAGCGAACCCCCCGGCAGCCAACGGCCGAAGTCGCCCGACCGGTAGAGCCGTTGACCGGGCCGGTACGGGTCCTCGCCGAACGCCTGGGCGGTGCGCTCCGGGTCGTTGACGTAGCCGCGGCCGACGCACACACCCGAGAAGACGATCTCTCCGGGTGCGCCCAGCGGCACCGGCCGCAGCTCCTCGTCGACGACGTACACCGTGACGTTGCCGACGGCCGGGCCCAACGGGACCGAGTCCCAGACCGGCACCGAGGTCATCACCTCGTGGTTGGTGTCGTCGGAGGTCTCGGTCAGGCCATAGGCGTTCATCAGGGCGATGCGCGGGAACCGCGCGAACCAGCGCACGGTCAGTTCCTTCTTCAGTGCCTCACCGGTGACCGATACACAGCGCAGCGCGGGCAGTTCCCTGGGGTGGGTCTCCAGGCGGGCGAGCACGACCTCCAGGTACGAGGGAACGGCCTGCAGGATCGCGACCTCGCCCCGTTCGACGACGTCGAGGTAGCGGTCGACATCGAGGATCGCCTCCTGCTCGACGATCAGCGTTCGCCCACCGACGACCAGGGCGGCGACCAGCTGCCACAGCGAGATGTCGAAGGACTGCGGGGCGGTCTGGGCCACCACCTGTCCCGCGCCGATCCCCTGGTCGTCGATCTTGGCGTAGAGGTGGTTGACGAAGCCCGCGTGCTCGCACATCGCCCCCTTGGGCTCGCCGGTCGAGCCCGAGGTGAAATACAGGTAGGCGAGTTGGTCAGCCGCGACGGGGGCAGCGGGGTCGCTCTCGGAGCGGCCCTCGGCGTACGCGTCGGCGACGGTGAGGAGTTCGAGGCCAGCCGGGGCGGCCTGCTCCAGATGCCCCGGGCCGCCGCCCTCGGCGAGGGCGCCGCTCTCGGTGAGGACGAGCGCGCAGCCGCTGCGCTCCAGCGTCTTGGCCATCCGGTCGACCGGTGCCTGCGGCTCTATCGGCAGATACGCCGCCCCCGCCTTGAAGACGCCGATGACCGCGGCAAGCCAGTCCAGGTTGCGCTCGGTGACCACCGCGACCACCGACTCCGCGGCCAGGCCCCGGCCGAGCAGGGCGTGGGCGACGCGGTTGGCGCGCGCGTTCAGCTCCGCGTACGTCAGGCTCACGCCGCCCTGCACGGCGGCGGTCTCCGTGGGCCTGACCGCGACCTGCTCCTCGAACAGCTCGTGGAAGCGGCGGTCCGGTATCTCCCGTACCGGCCCGGACAGTTCGTGGATCTGGTGGTGGTACTCGGCTTCAGAGAGCAGCCCTCGGCCACGGCTCGGGGCGTCGGGTGCGGCCGTCATCTGCTCCAGCGCCGTCAGGTAGTACCCCGCGATACGGTCGGCCGCTTCGGCGTCCAGCACATCGGTCCGGTAGCTCAGCAGGATCGTCGGTGCGTCGGGTCCGTACCGCAGGCTCGTCGTCAGGACGGTGTCCGGCGCGGGCCGCGCCGGGGGGCCGTCGAGGTGGCCCAGGTCGAGGACGGTCTCGAAGGCGCCGTCGGCGGGCGTTCCTGCGGCGCGCTCGGACGCGGCGAGCAGCTCGCGCCATGTCTCGTCGTGGAGGGTGAGGGCGCGGGGCCGGGGCGCGCACTCCGGGGTGGCGGTCGACGGGAGGTAGCCGGTCACCAGGGCGCGCTCGCCGCTGAGTGCGGACAGGACCGCGGTGTGGGCGGCGACGAGGGCCGCCTCCCAGCCGACCGCAGAACGCCTGGCCAGCAGCCGGGTACGCGCCGCGAGACGGACGGGGACCTGGCGGCTCAGCTCGGCCCGCTCCGGTGCTCCGTCGGGGACACCACCCGGCGGAACCCACCGCGGAATCAGCCGCTGAGGTGCTCCAGTGATCGTCATCGCTGTCTCCTGTGAGGCCGGTCGGCAGGGGTCCGGGGAATCGAGGTATCGAGGGACGGTGAACGGCGCGACGCCGAGGGAGCCCCGTACGACGGGCCCTGAGCCTGTCGAACGCGAAGGACTCGCCGTCCGTGGTGCCGGCGGACCCTTTCGGGCTCCACCAGCCGGCGAGTCCTTCGAGTTCGAGCCTCGCGTTCTTCCCTCTACGGATTCTGCGCGGCGCCGAACTCGACCCTAAGCATCCGGAGTTCACTTCGACAAGGGATTCCAGGTCCGCCTGTCGCCCCGCACTTCGAATAATTGAATGAGAAGAATTGAATGGCGCATTGTCCGGCCCGCAACCGCCGTCCACGCTGGGCAACACCACCCTTTTCAGGGCGCGTTGGCCACACCCGCCGGCAGCCTCCTGCCGTCTGTCGGAGCGAATCCCGGAAATTGCGTCCGCGACTGGCAGCTTGTGGACATCAGAGAATTCCTGGGCCGGGAATTCACGGTATCCGGCGCATCGCCGTGTGCAGCGCCCGCAGCATGAGGATCGCGCTCACTGCGAGCAGGTGGTAGCCGAGGAGCGGGTAGAGCTCCAGTTGCGCGGTGACGTGGGGTCCCCGCCGGGTGCCGAACACTACGAGCATCACCCCCATCAGGCCGGTACAGGCGGCCAGCAGGGTGACGGTCAGCTGGTGCAGCAGGCCCGCGACGAAGCGCCGCTCGCGATCGTCCGCGAAGACGCGCACCCGCACGCCGAGGCGCCCCTCCTCCAAGGCGGAGCTGATGCGTTCGGCCCGCCGGGGCAGGCGCCGCAGCATCGGCAGCACGGAGAGGAACTCGTGAGCCGCGCTCTGCGCGAAGGACGGGAAGCCCGGCAGCGTGAACCCGTCCTCGTCGGCGCCGCCGCTGTCGGTTCGGGCCCCGCGCCTACGGAACCGCAGTTCCTCGGTGAGCATCTGGACGGCGACGCCCCGCGCCTCCGCGAGCAGGTCGAAGCCGGGGGCGAGCTGGGTGAGGGTGCCCTCCACGGTGGCCAGGGCCCGGAAGACCGCGGCGACCTCCGGTGGCACGGCGAGCCCGAACCGGGACAGCATCCGGAAGAGGGCGGTGTACGCCTCGGAGTCCGGCGGGGCGCCCGCCCCCAGATGCCGGGCCATGAACCGGCCGAGCTCCCGCTCCAGGACCAGAGGGTCTGGCTGGAGGTCCTCGTTCGTCGTCGCACGGGTACCCAGCAGGGCGACCAGGGCGTCGTGCAGCCTGGCCGGGTCGCCGCGGTCGACGGCGACGAGGAGTTCCTGGATGGCGCCTTGCGCCGGAGGGCCGATCCTGCCCACCGAGCCGAAGTCGATCATCCCGATCCGGCCGTCGTCGAGCAGCAGCGTGTTGCCCGGGTGCGGATCGGCGTGGAAGACGCCCGCCCGCAGGATCTGCTGAAGCACGGCCGCCAGTACCGTCCTGGCCAGCGCCTCCCGGTCGAGGCCCCTTCCCCGGGCGACGGCCGGGGCCCGGTCCAGGGTCACCCCCTCCAACCACTCCTGCACCAGAACCCGGGGAGAGGTGTACGCGTCGTACACCCGCGGAATGCGCACGGCCGCGTCGGCCTCGAATCCGCCGCAGGCCCGCGCGACCGCCTGCGAGTTGCGGGCTTCGATACGGAAGTCCAGCTCCTCACGGATGGACTGGGCGAAGCCGTCGCCCAGCTCGCGCAGCCCCAGGGCCCGCACGGAGCGGGCCCTGGCCTGGATGCCCCGGCTGACGGCCAGCACGATGTCGAGGTCGCGCTCGACGGTCTCGCGGATGCCGGGGCGTTGCACCTTGACGGCGACGGTGGGGCCGCCGTGCAACCGCGCGTGGTGCACCTGGGCGATGGATGCGGCGGCGAGCGGCACATGGTCGATCCACTCGAAGACCTCCGACACCGGTTTGCCCAGCTCCTCGCGGAGCAGCGCTTCCACCTCGGGCCAGGGCGCCGGGGGCGCGCTGCTCTGCAGGCGGCTCAGTTCGTCGGTGAAGTGGGGCGGCAGGAGGTCGCGCCGGGTGGACAGAACCTGGCCGAGCTTGATGAAGACGCCACCGCATTCTTCGAGCGCGGTGCGCAGCGCCCTGGCGGACTGCTCCCCGTACTCCCCCGGGCTCATGGCCTCTTCCAGACGGGACCGGCTGCGCACAAGCCGGCCCAGGCCATTGCGCATGAAGATCCGGCTGATCTGCGAGTAGCGGCGGGCCCGGCCGATCCGCGCGCCCGCACCGCGCAGCAGCTGCAGGGGCAGCGCCCAGCTGCCGGGCGGCAGGAAGACGTCGGCGAGCGCAATCGCGATCATCGCGGCGAACAGGGACAGGGCGATCTGGACCGCAGTGAGCATCCCGCGGCTCTCCTGCTCCGGCACCATCTGCCCGAACACGGCCAGGGTACCCAGGGCCACCAGGCAGGCGAAGAGCGCGCGCAGCGGGCCGATCGTGATGCCGAGCAGTTTCCTGGAGGCCGCCCGGACACCGAGGTAGACGCCGCCGAGGGTGACCACGGTCGTCAGGATGATGACGAACGGCAGAGCGGGACCGGCTATGCCGGCTGCGGCTTGTACGGTCATGAAGAGACTCCCTCGGTATGTCGCGGGCCACCCTAGGCAGGGCATCCGCGCGTTCCGAGGGATGTGTCAGTTACATGCAGCAGCGGACTGGTGCGGGGCTGGGCCGGACGGGGGCAGCCGCGACACGGCAGAGCTCTTCGGAACTGGGACGTGCCACCTTCCTGCCAACAGTCGCCGAACTGTCAGTCACCGCACTGTCAGCGGTCACGGTGCGAGGAAGGCCCGCGGAGAGGTGGCGTACGGCCGTCGCCGGCCGATGGCCCGCCTCTCCGCGGGCTCGCTCACTCGTCGAAGGCGGGACCCGCCAGCTTATCGCCGACCGCCTCCCCGATCACCCTGAGGGCCTCCGGCCCCATCAGCTCGTCGTGCGTGCGGTCCAGCTCGCGGATGTCCATCTTCTCGGTGACGTACGGCGTCCATAGCTCGACTTCCGGCGCGGACTGCGGGCGTCCTCGTACCGCCCTGACAAACAGCACCTCTCCGTCGAAGCAGCCAGGAGCGTGCTCGCTGTCGATCACCATGTTGTTACGGGTCACCCGGACCACGCGCGCCAGCGTCTCGGCGTCGAAGTTCCCGAACAGCCCGCCCTGCTCGCCGAGGAGTTCCGCGGTGCTGCTCGCGGTCAGCGGACCGGCGGCCGGGTCGTACTCGGCTCCGGCGTACTTCAGCAGCTCACCGAACAACTGTTCGTCCGAAGGCGCCGTGGGGGTCTCGCCGCGCTGGGCCGGGTAGGAGTCGAGCATGGCGAGCAGCTCCACCTCCTCGCCCGCCTTCCGCAGCTGTACGGCCATGGCGTGCGCAACGACTCCGCCGAACGACCAACCGAGCAGGTGGTAGGGCCCCGACGGCTGCACCTCGCGGATGCGGGCCACGTAGTCGGCCGCCATGTCCTCAAGCCTCCGCGGCAGTTCTTCGCCGCCCATTCCGCGCGCCTGCAGCGCGTAGACCGGGTACTCGGCCGAGATCTCGCGCAGCAGCCCGGCGTAGGACCAGCCGAGGCCGGTGACCGGGTGCACGCAGAACAGTGGTGCCTTGGCACCCGCCGTGCGCAGCGGCAGGAGTACGTCGAAGGCACCGCCCTCGTCGCCCCCCTCCAGCCTCAGGGCCAGCTCCGCCACGGTGGGCGCCTCGAACAGCGCCCGGATCGGCAGCCGTACGCCGAACACGGACCGCACCTTCGCCAGCATCTTGACGATCATCAGCGAGTGGCCGCCGAGATCGAAGAAGTTCTCGTGCACTCCCACGCTCGGCACGCCCAGCGCCTCCGCGAACAGAGAGCAGAGCAGCTCTTCCTTCGCGTTGCGGATCGGCCTGTCCGTCACGTGGGCGACTGCGTCCGACGCGGCCGGGGCCCCGGAGTCCGACGAGGCGAGACGCGCCGGCCGTCCTTCGATCTCCGGAACGTCGATGCTGCTCATCCGGGCCGCCGGGTCGGCGACCATCGCCTCGAGCACCAGCAGCAGCCGCTCCACCAGTGCCTCGGCCGTGGCCCGGTCGAACAGGTCCAGGCTGTACTCCACCGCGCCGGCCAGCGTCGTGACCGTCCCGTCCGCGCCGTCGCCCTCGTCCTCGCGCTCGTCGAACACGAAGGACAGGTCGAACTTCGCCGCCTCCAGCGGCACTTCGTACGGACGCGCCGTGATCCCCGGCAGGTCGATGGTCGGCTCCGCAACGTTCTGGAACTCCATCGTGACCTGGAAGAGGGGGTGGCGGGCCAGGGAGCGGTCGGGGTTGAGGATCTCCACGAGCCGTTCGAAGGGCACGTCCTGGTTGGCGTAGGCGGCCAGGTCGTTCTCCCGGACCCGGGCGATCAGCTCGGCCACCTCAGGGTCGCCCGACAGGTCGGTGCGCAGCACCAGGGTGTTGATGAAGAAGCCGATCAGCCGGTCCAGCGCCTCATCGGTTCGGCCGGCCACCGCCGTGCCCAGCACGATGTCCTCACCCGCGCCCAGGCGGCTCAGCAGCAGCGACAGACCGGCCTGCACCACCATGAACACACTCGCCTGCGACTGCCGCGCCAGCTCCGTCAGCCCCTGATACAGCCGCGTGTCCACGGTGAACGTCACCGCTTCACCCCGGTAACTGGACATCACCGGACGCGAACGGTCCACCGGCAACGCCATCTCAGCTGGCATATCGGCCAGTTGCTGCTTCCAGTACGACAGCTGCCCGGCGATGGCGCTCTCGGGGTCCTCCTCGTTGCCGAGGACGTCGCGCTGCCAGAGGGTGTAGTCGGCGTACTGCACCGGCAGCGGCTCCCACCCGGGCGCCCGGCCCTCGGCACGCGCACGGTATGCCTGGAAGAAATCGGCGGCCAGCGGAGCCACCGACCAGCCATCCCCGGCAATGTGGTGCAGCACGAACAACAGCACGAACTCATCACCCGGCAGATCGAACAACACCGCCCGCAACGGCGCCTGCACCGACAGATCGAAACCACGACCCGCCTCGACCGCCAGCGCCGCCCGCAACGCCGCCTCGTCCTCGACACCGACGACCGGCACCTCGATGCGCGCCTCACCCACCACCTGGCAGGGTTCGCCGTCACCGGCGTCGGCGAAGACCGTCCGCAGGCTCTCGTGGCGCTCCACCACATCCGCCAGCGCCGCCCGCACCACCGCCACGTCCACCGCACCACTCAGACGCAGCGCACCAGGAATGTTGTACGCGGCCGACTC
>NZ_JBIBKS010000059.1:0-12736 GCF_042959345.1 Streptomyces sp. NPDC007905
GGCTGCGCGCCGCATTGCCGCAGATCAAGCGGATCATCCGGGTCCTGGCCAAGGACACCGACTTCTGGCACGACACTGTCTGGATCAGCGACTCGGCTACGGCTCGCCAAGGCGCACCCGCTGCGCTCGACCGCACGGTGGAAGGTCTCACCGGGCTCCTACTCCCTCGCCCTCCAGGTCAACGGCCGCCGCTTCCCCTCCGTCGCCTTCAGCGTCCTCCACATCTGACGCCCTCTCGCCGGTCCTGCTCTGAACACCCGCCGCACGACCGCCGCGGACTTCCGCCGCGGCCCGGTCCGTGCTGTCCGCAACCCCCTGAAGGAGTGAGCCGCCCTGATCGAACGAGTTTGAGTCGCGACCACCCAGAGCCCGCCCGCCCTGCCCCTGGTATCAGAACTCCCGTTCACCAAATGCCCTCCCATCGGGCCGTGACGGGACCAGGTCCAGCGCGTTTTTAGAGCATCAGTGCCACACCGACGCCCAGACGGAGGACACGCCATGCATCCCACCCCTGCCCCCTTGCGGCAGCCTCCCGGAATCGAACGGCGGCCCGGCGTGATCACGCACGGCGTTGACGACAAGCTCAGCTCAGCACGCCCGGATACGGGGTGGGCGGCATGAGTGAGCCCACCGATGCATCAGCCGACAGTGTTCCGGGACCGCGCACCGCCCCCGCGGCGTCCCCCTGCGCGCCGTCCGCCGGACCGTCCGCACCCTCGCCGGCGGGCACTCGGCCCGCTCCCGAGCCGCAGATGCGGTACGTCGACCTGACGGGCAGCCGCGAGGCAGCCGGCCGCTCGATCCGGATGCGCGACATGGCCCGCCGCCTGCCGCAACTGGTGCGCCGTTCGCTGGCTCTCGCCTGGCGCGTCGACCGACGAGCGACCGTCGGCCTCCTGCTGTGCCAGACCGTCACCGGCGTGATGCAGGCCCTGGGCCTGGTCGCCATCGCCGGCACTCTGACCGCCCTGCTGCGCAGCGGAGACGTCTACCACCGGCTCCTTCAGGCGTGGCCCTCCGTCGCCCTGCTCGCCGGTGCCGCCGGCGTGCGCGCGCTCCTCGGCATCACCGTCAACTGGCTGTCCTCCCGGCTGGGCCCGCTGATGTCACGCGAGGCCGAGCAGATGCTGCTGACCGGCTGCGCCGAGGTCGAACTGTGCGCGTACGACGACCCCGACTTCAACCGCGACCGGGAAGCCGCCGACCGCGGCGCCCAGGTCACCGGCGACCTGATCAATGAGGGCCAGGACCTGATCGCCTCGGGCGCCGGCTTCCTCGCCGGGGCGATCGTGCTGACCGGCGTGCACTGGGTCCTGCTCCCGCTCCTCGTCGCAGCCAGCCTGCCGCAGGCCCTGGCCCAGGTGAGCGCCGCGCGCGTCCGGTACTTGGCGAACCTCCGCAGCAACGGCGACAACCGGATGCTGTCGGTGCTGCGCTGGCACATCTACACCAAGGACGCCGCCGACCAGATCCGCGCCGGCACCATGGCCGGCTTCCTGTCCGGCCGGTACCGGCACACGGTCGCCCGGATCAACCGCGAGGACCGGGCCGCGGCCGACAAGGGCGCCCGGATGTCCCTGGTCGGCGCGGTGTGCGGGGGTCTGGGGTCGGCGGTGGTGTGGGCTGCGGTCGTGTGGCTGCTCGCGACCGGCCGTATCACCGTCGGGCATGCCGGGACGGCCGTCTTCGCCCTGCAGACGGTAGGCATGTCGATCCGCGGTCTGGTGGCCGTCGGTGCGCGCGCCGTGCGGACCGGGCTGTACATGGACGACTGGAGCGGCTTCCTCGACAAGGCCGGCGGCTTCCGCATGCGCCGGGGTCCGCACCGCCCTGAGCCGCCGGAGACGATCGAGGTCAAGTCGGTCACCCACCGGTACGCCGGCAAGGACCGCGACGCACTGTCCGACGTCTCCCTCACCTTGCGCCGGGGCGAGGTCACCGCGCTGGTGGGCTTCAACGGCTCGGGCAAGTCGACGCTGTCGAAGCTGGTCAGCGGCCTCTACCTGCCCACAGGCGGGCAGGTGCTGTGGGACGGCGTCCCCACCGGCGACTGCGACCCACAGGCTCTGTGGCAGCAGGTCGCCCTCGTGCCGCAGGACTACGCGCACTGGCCACTGACCGTGCGCGAGAACGTGACCCAGGGACAGCCCACCGCGCGCGGCGACGCGGCGGTCCGCGAGGCATGCGAGGCGGCCGACGCCGACGAAGTCGTCGACAAGCTCGGCGCCGGCCTGGACACCCTCCTGGCCCGCGAGTGGCTCAACGGGGAGGAACTCAGCGGCGGCCAATGGCAGCGCATCGCCCTGGCGAGAGCGTTCTTCCGCCAGGCCGGTCTGCTGGTCCTCGACGAGCCGACGGCGAACCTGGATCCCCGCGCCGAGTACCGCATCTTCCAGCGGCTGCGAAACCTCGCCCAGGACCGGGCGGTGCTGCTGGTGACCCACCGCATCACCAACGTCGCCATCGCCGAACGCATCGTGGTCCTCGACGACGGCAGAATCGTCCAAGAGGGCACGTACGCCCAGCTCTCCCAACAGCCGGGCCTCTTCCAGCAGTTGCTGTCCTACCAGATCACGTCCGAGCCCGACGGCGCGAAGCGCGGGACACCCGCATGAGCGGCCCCGGCGCCACCTCAGTAGGCCCCGTCGAAGCGGCCGCACCCACGGCCGTGGACGTCCCCGCCCCTCCTACGCCGTCCCGAGGTGATGACGTGCCGCTCACCCGTTCCCCCATCCGCGCGACCACCGAGGTGTACCTGGCCCGGCATCCGAACGAGCGGGAATCCCTAGCCGGGCTGTTGTCCCTCCTGGACGGAGCCGACGCCCCGGACAGCCGTGCCACGCTCCCCGGTCACGTCACCTTCAGCGGTCTCACGATCGGACTGGCCGGGCTCGTCCACGACGACGCCTGGGTCAGCCGCCGCCGGGCCGCCTCCGCACGCCCGACCGGGCCCGGTGCCGCCGCCACCGCCGAGCCGGCACCGAGGACCCGCAGTCAGGCGGGCTCGCTCGCTCGCGCTGATGATCGCCACCGGCATCGGCCTGCACAACTTCGCCGAGGGCTTGGCCATCGGCGACTCTGCCGCCCAGGGCGAACTGTCCCTCGCCCTCCTGCTGATCGTCGGGTTCGGCCTGCACAACGCCCCCGAGGGCTTCGGCATCATCGCCCCCCTGGCCGCCGAAGGCGAACGCCCGTCCTGGCCGACCCTGCTGCGGCTCGGCCTGATCGGCGGCGCCCCCACCTTCCTCGGCACGCTCATCGGCCAGCACCTGGTCAACGACACCCTGTCGATCGCCTTCCTCGGCCTCGCCGCCGGGTCGATCCTCTACGTCGTCATCGAACTGCCGGCCGTCGCCCGCAGGACCGGGCTGAAGACCCTCACGACCTGGTGCCTCCTGCTCGGCTTCGCCACCGACGCCGTCGTAACGGCGGCCGGCGCCTGAACGAGCGGCGGCGCTCCGGCGCCGGCGACCGCTGTACCTCTGTTGCCCTGGCTGCCCAACCAGTGTCGCGGGCCGCGTGCCGAGTCCGGATCGCGTCATCGCCTACCCGTGGGTCCGGGGGCGCCGCGGCGAGGACGGTCGCCTACGGACCGTCGGTCCTGGCTCGGTGGCCCGCACCATCGCCCAGGAGGCGCGCCTGCCCGTGTTCCTTGCCGCCGGCCCCGGCACGGGTGAGGTGCGGTGGCCCGGCGCGGCTGACGGGATGTCTTCGGATGCGGGTGGCCCGTGCGGGCCGGAGCCGGATGCGGGCGTCGATGCCGCCGTGGGGTGCGGCGTCGAGTGTGACGTCGCCCCCGCCGGCCTGGGTGAGCCGCTGGACCATGGACAGGCCGAGGCCGGTGCCGTCGTGGTGGGCGTCGGTGGCACGCCAGAACTGGTCGAAGGCGCGTTGCCGTTCGGTTTCGGTCATGCCTGGGCCTTGATCGACCACGTGCAGCTCGGCCATGAGTGGTGTACGGCCGTAGTCGGTGGGTGCCGGTGCGGTTGCGAGGGTGATGGTGCTGCCGGGAGGGGACGCCCGCAGTGCGTTGGAGAGCAGGTTGTCGATGATCTGCTCGAGTGCTCCCGGGACTGCCCACACCGGTCCGGCCGGAGTTCCGGCCACGGTGATGTCGACGTGCTGTTCACCGGCGAACGCTGTCCAGATAGCTGCCCGGTCGGCCACGACGGCGTCGAGGTCGATGACTTCCGGTGTGATCGCCGAGTTCTCCAGCCGGGCCAGGGCGAGCAGCCCCTGCACCATGCGGCTGAGCCGTCCCACTTCGCCGATCGCTTCATCGAGACTGTGCTGGGCGCAGGGGGCCAGATGGGGCTCGAAGTTCTCAAGGCGCAGGCGCAGTGAGGTCAGCGGGGTCTTCAGCTGGTGCGACGCCTCGGAGGCGAAGGCTTCCTGGGCGTGGAGCAGGTGCTGGAGCCGGTTTGCCGTGCGCGTGAAGGAAGTGGCCAGCTGCCGCAGTTCCGGCGGCCCGCGGTCGGTGGCCGGAGGGTCGGTGAGGCGGCCGTCGGCGAGTTGCCTGGTGGCGCATTCCAGGGCTCGGAGAGGTCGGGTGATCCAGCGGGCCAGTGCGAAGCCGATGAGAGCGACCATGGCCAGCACGCCCAGCCCGACCAGGGCGAGCGCCATCCAGGTGGCGTGGACCTTCTGGGCGAGTGGGCCAAGGGAGTACAGGGTCCGCACGACGCAGGGCACCGTGTCGCTGGAGGCCCCTGGCACGGTGGCGAACAGGACTTTGCCGCCCGGGACGAGGTCGTGGCTGATGCCCGTGGCGGGCCGGTCGCTCAGGGCGGCGGCAATGTCCGGTTCGGAGGAGAGGTTCCTTCCCACGGTGGTGGCGGTCGTGGTGTCGGTGAGGACGATGCCCCTCCGGTCGGCGACGACCACGCTGCTGCCAGTACGCCGAGCGTAATTGCGGGCGAGTTGGGGCAGATCGGAGGCCAGTCCGTGCTCAAGCTTCTCCTCGCACACCGAGGCGAGTGTCACCGCGCCCAGTTCCGCGGTGTGGGAGAAGCGGTTCAGCTCGCTGCGGGCGTAGACGAAACCGAACGGCACTTCGAGGGCGAGCAGGACGAGCGCCATGAGGCTGAGGTAGCTGAGCAGGAGGCGGCGGGTCATCGCACACCTCTGCGGGGCTGTTCGAGCGGTGCCTGCGAGGTGGCGTCGGCCCTTGCCGGCGGCGGTACGAGGCGGAATCCGATGCCGCGGATGTTCTCGATCCAGGAGGGATCACCGAGTTTGCGACGCAGGGCGGCGATGTGGACGTCGAGCGTCTTGGTCGGGCCGAAGTAGTGCGGCTCCCAGGCGGTGTCCAGAATCTGCTGGCGGGAGAAGACGGCTCCGGGATCCTCGGCGAGGCAGACGAGGAGGTCGAACTCCTTGGGAGCCAGGGCGATGGGCGACTGGTGCAGGTGCACTTGACGGGTGCGGCGGTCGATGGTCAAGGGCCCGATCCGCTGGGCACCCGGTACACCGCCCCGGTCCGGGCCGCTGGAAGACTCCGCCACGGGACCGCCGGGGCCGAGGGATGGAGCGCGGGTCCGGCGCGTGACGGCGCGGATGCGGGCCACCAGCTCCCGGATCCCGAACGGCTTGGACAGATAGTCGTCCGCGCCCAGCTCCAGGCCGAGCACGCGATCGACTTCGGAGTCCCGGGCAGTGATCATGATGATCGGGACGGCGGAACGGGCCCGCAGTTCCCGGCAGACGTCGATGCCGTCCATGTCGGGCAGCCCCAGGTCCAGCAGCACTATCTCCGGTTCCCTGGCAGAGAGGCCATCGGCACCCGTCCGCGCGTGTTCCACGGTGAACCCGAAGCGGCACAGCCCCTCCATCAATGGTTCGGCCACCCGGTCGTCGTCCTCGATCAACAACACGTGCATGGGCTCAGGCTCACAAACGGCGTGCACACCGTGCGGGCCAATCGCCGGTGCATTCCCCCGTGTCGGTGATCCTGTCCGAGTCGGTTCCGTTACGTCGACGCAGGTGAGGCCCCCGATGGGCTCGTTGGAATTCCGTCGGACGGCGCAGTCGGAGGCCAGGAGTGTGCCCGGACATCCAGCGCGTCGACAGCGGCTGGTCAGCAAACAGTTAAGAACCCCGGATGTCGGTCGCGTCGCATGAGGTGTGATCAAGAGCTGCTGACCAGCCGGGCGCCGCTCACTTACCGGGCCTGACCTCGCGGAACAGCCGTGCTGTTCCACTGTCCGTTCTTTGCTGCGGCGTGATAGCCACCTTGATCCGAACGCGGGACAGGAAAGTTCCGGAGCCCAGGCAGTTCTCCCGGCCTGTGCCCTTCCTTGCGGCGCTCGCTGTATGTGCGCAGTGAATTCGCTTACACGCGTCCCCGTAGTGTCGATGTGCGGCGGGCGACAGGCACGCCGAGCGAAGGAACCGCCCACACATTATCTGGAAATAGGGATGCCAAACACAGACTCAAACGCGATTACGAATCGGCCGTCTCCTTCTCTTCCGGGACGGTGATGATGTCTCAGACAGCAGTCGAAGAGCTGCGCATGGTGCGCCCGGATCTTGTCGAGCCGTTCATGCACGCGCTCCCGGCGGCGCGTGCCACCGTGCTGGGCCGGCTGTGGGGCGCTGTCGCCCGAGAGCCGGTTCCCGGAGTGACCGGCCGACGGCGAGAGGCGGAGACGCTGGTGGTCACTCTGGACAGCGGCGGCCGTCTCGCCGCGTCCGACGCGTGTGCCCAGCGGTTCGCCCAGATTCCCGAGGACTTCACCGTCATGGGGCCCGAAGGGCCCCTCCGCGGCCCGGCAGAGCTGCTGGCGCAGTTGAAGTCGCGCACCGCCGCGGCAAGCCGGCTCGCCGCGGAGCTCGACAACAGTGTCGTCAACCTTGCTCTGGCCCGCGCCGCGAACGCCGGAGGACCCCCTCCGCTGCGCGACTCGGCCGACGCGGAGCAGGCGGTCATCGACGGCCACCCCCAGCACCCGTGCTGCCGCACCCGCACCGGCATGTCCGTCGCCGAAGTGCTCGCCTACGCGCCCGAACACCGTCCGGTGATCCAGCTGGCCCTGCTCGCCGTCCCGGCCGACCGCCTGCAGCAAGCCGGCACGTGGCCCGCTGAGCTGCGTGACGGGGACACGTTCCTGGTCCCGGTGCATCCCTGGCAGCGGGACCACGTGCTGGTACGCCACCGCGACCTCACCCTGACGCGGCGCACACTGCCGGCCCGGCCGCTACTGTCGCTGCGCACCCTGGCGCCGTCGGCCGGTCTCGCGGGCTGCCACCTCAAGACCGCGCTCGACGTACAGGTCACCAACTACCGCCGCACCATCTCACCGGTCGAGGTCGCCGACGGCCCGCCCCTGTCGGAGCTGGTCTCGGCGGTCGTCGACAAGGCCGGGTTCGGCGGAAGCCTGCGAGTCCTGCGCGAGCTGGGCGGCGGCGCGGTACGGGTGGACGGCCAGGCGTCCGCGAGCCTGGCCGCGATGGTCAGGGAGTCCACCGAGTACCACCTCGACGACGGCGAGATCGCCGTTCCGCTGACGGCGGTGTACGCCACCGGCGCCGCCGTCGTGGCAGGTGATCCCGTGCGCTGGCTGGCGGATTTCGCCGAACTCGTACTGCCTCCGGTGCTGGCGCTGCTGTCCATGGGGGTGGCCCTGGAGGCCCACGGCCAGAACACCCTGGTAGTACTGCGACACGGACGGCCGGTGCGAGTGCTGTACCGAGACCTGGACGGGGTACGGGTCAGTCCCCGCCGACTGGCCGCCTGCGGGTTCACGTTGCCGCCGCTGGAAGGCACCCGCGCCGGCGACGACATGGACGCGCTGCGCACCAAGCTGTTCGGCGGACTGCTCAGCGGGGTCTTCAGCGAACTGGTCGACGTCCTCGCCCGCACACGGGCCGCAGATCCCGGGACGCTGTGGGAGACGGTGGCCGAGGCCGGCCGCCGCGTGTACAGCGATCTGCCCGACGACGGGGACGCGGCAGCGTTCTTCGGCGACACACTGCCACTGAAGGCGACCATCGCGATGCGTCTGGCCGAGGACACCGGCACGGCGCAGTGGACTCCCGTCCCCAATCCTCTCGCGGAGCACCGCTGACCCCCGCAGCCCCGGGTGCGGCCATGGAAGGACGGGTCCAACCGGTCCTTCCATGGCCGCACGACGGCCGGCCGACGACCGACACACGACTTCGGACGTACTGGAGCCACTGCATGACCACCTCCACCACTGCCCCCAGCGACGCAACCACGACCGTCACCGCCGCCACCGCGACCGACAGCTCCACACAGACGGCCGACATCGTCACCGCTCACACACTGCTCAACTGCCTGATCCGCGAGGTCTCCGCTCCTGAGCACCAGGTGACCGTGGACCAGGACCACCTCCTGCTGCGCCTGCCCCGACGTGGCCTGCTGTTGCGCGCCCGACTGCGCAGGGTCTCGCTGATCGGCGCCCACCGTTTCCGGGGGTCGGCCGAGCGGCTCGACAGCGACGGCTGGATCACCATCGGCTGGCAGGAACTGGCCGGCTACGTCCAGGACGAACTGGAGCAGCGCACCGGCACGGCCAACGACGAATTCCTGGACCAGGTCTGCGACAGCCGCGAGACCATCCGCACCGCCCTGGAGCACCGGGCCGGCGCAACCCCGCTCACGGACCTCTACCTCGCTTCGGAACAGGCCCTGGTGTTCGGTCACCGCTTCCACCCCACGCCCAAAGCCCGCACCGGGGACCCAGCGGACTGGCTGGCCTACGGGCCGGAAACCGGCGCCCGCTTCCGGCTTCGCCATCTGGCCGTGCGCCGCCACCTGGTGCGGGAGGAGGGCGACCTGAGGGATCTCGACGCACTGTGCCCGGGGGCGGACCCGGACTTCGTGACGCTGCCGGTGCACCCCTGGCAGTTCCGGCTCCTGAGTGACCACCACCTGCTGCGCGCGGCGATGGATGCGGGCGAGGTTGTGGACACCGGCCTGAGCGGGCCGGCGTGGGTGCCGACGGCATCGGTGCGCACCCTGTACCAGCCGGACGCGGACACCTTTCTGAAGTTCAGCTTGAACGTCCGCCTCACCAACTGCGTCCGCAAGCACGCCCGTTACGAGCTGTCCGGTGCCGTCGCCCTGAATCAGCTGGTCCAGCCCGTCATGGCCCGGATCGCCGACCGCTTCCCCGGCTGCGCCCTGCTCGCCGAACCGGGCTACCGCACGCTCGCCGTCGACGACGACACCGCCCTGCTGGAGGGTTTCGGCGTCATCGTCCGCTCCGGCCTGCGCCCTCACCTGCGTCCCGGCGTCACACCCCTGCTCGCCGCCGCGGTTGCGGACGAGTACCCCACCAGCGCAGCCCACGTCTCGCGTCTGCTCGCCCGAGGTGATGGAGACGCCCTGGCCTGGTGGGACGCGTATCTGCGGCTGCTGCTGCCGCCAGTGCTGGCCGCCTACCTCGACCACGGCGTCGTCCTGGAACCTCACCTGCAGAACGTCATCGTCGGCGTGAACGCAGAGGGCATGCCCGCCCAGATGCTGTTTCGCGACCTGGAGGGCACCAAACTCCTGCCCGGCCACCACCGCCGCGCCCTCGCCAGTCTGCCCGAAGACGTCAGCGGGCCCCTCACCTACGACGCCGAACGCGGCTGGAACCGGGTCGTGTACTGCCTCCTGGTCAACCACGTCGCCGACATGCTCGGCGCCCTCGCCGACCTCGATCCGGCACGCGAGCCGGCCCTGTGGGGCCTGGTCCGCGACCACCTCAACGCCTACGCCGGCACCGCGGCCGAACCGCCACGGCTCCGTGCCCTGCTCTGCGGAGTTCCGCTGCCCGCCAAGGCCAACCTCCTTCTGCGCTGGGCCCGCCAGGCAGACCGGCACGCCACCTACGTCCCCCTGACCAGCCCGCTCGGCGCGGACTTCCCCCGTGAGGTCGCCCTGTGAGACCCACCCTGCTGCACCACGTCCACCAACTGGCCGACGACGACCTGCCCGCCTACGTCTACGACCTGAGCGGCCTACGCGACCACGCCCGCACCATCCGGGCCGCGCTGCCGCAGCGCGTCAAGTTGCTGTACGCGGCGAAGGCCAACTCGGACCCGCGCCTGCTGCGTGCCCTCGCGGAGCACATCGACGGGTTCGAGGTGGCCTCGGGCGGCGAGATCCGCCACATCCGCGGCCTCCTCGCCGACGCGCCGATCGCCTTCGGCGGCCCCGGAAAGACCCCTGCCGAACTGGCCCAGGCCCTGGACGCCGGGGCGGAACGCCTCCACATCGAAAGCGAACACGAGCTGCGCACCCTGACGACCCTGCTGGGCGACCGTACCGCCGACGTCCTCCTGCGCGTCAACGTACCGGTGGTGGTCCGCTCGGTCGCGCTGGCCATGGGCGGTCGGCCCAGCCCCTTCGGTCTGGACCCCTCCCAGCTGGACCGATGCCTGCACATCATCGCCTCCGACGGGCGTATCCGGCTGCACGGGCTCCACGCCCACCTGGCCAGCGGCCTCGACGCGCGCGCCCACCTGGCCCTCGTCGACCAGGTCATGAGCTGGGCAGACCGCTGGGCGCACCAACGAGGGATCACCCTGACCGAGGTCAACATCGGAGGCGGAATGGGCGTCGACTACGCCGACCCCCGCCGCGTCTTCGACTGGCCGGCCTTCGGGATCGGACTGCGCCGAACACTGGAGCGCCACCCCGACCTGACGCTGCGGATCGAACCGGGCCGCTCGGTCACCGCCTACTGCGGCTGGTACGTCACACAGGTCCTGGACATCAAGTTCAGCCGCGGCGAGGCGTTCGCCGTCCTGCGCGGAGGCACACACCACTTGCGCACACCCGCCGCGAAACAGCACGACCAGCCCTTCGAGGTCATCCCCGACGACTCCTGGCACCAGCCCTGGGCCCGCCCCGAGACCCGCGACGAGCCGGTAACCCTCGTCGGGCAACTGTGCACGCCCAAGGACGTCCTCGCCCGACGCGCCATGGTCGACCGGCTGCGGGTGGGCGACCGGATCGCCTTCGCGATGGCCGGCGCCTACGCATGGAACATCTCCCACCACGAGTTCCTCATGCACCCCCACCCGACCTTCCACCATGTCGACGGCGCCGACGCTCCCGTCGGGGACGCCCACGCCTTCCAGACGGCATGAGCGCGGATCACCGAGCCGGCGAACAGAGGGGAAGCAAGGCTTCGAGCGCGGCGCTCGACACGCTCACCGTCCGCCCCTTCCGCCGCTATCTGCTGGGCCAGCTGACCTCCAACATCGGCACCTGGATGCAGCGTGCCGCCCAGGATCTGCTGGTCCTGCACCTCACCGGGAACAGCGGCAGCGCGGTCGGTGTCGTGACCGCGCTGCAGTTCCTGCCCCAGACCCTGTTCGGCCTGACCGGGGGTGTCCTGGCCGACCGGTTCCCCAAGCGCCGGCTGCTGCTGATCACGCAGACCGCCATGGCGGTGCAATCCCTGCTGCTGGGGCTGCTGACCGCCACCGGGGTGGTGAACCTGTGGTCCGTGTATGCGCTCGCCCTCGCCCTCGGCACCGCCACCGCCGTGGACAGCCCCGCCCGCAACGCCTTCATCGCCGAACTGGTCAGCCGGGAGCAGGTGCCCGCCGCGATCAGCCTGAACTCAGCCCAGTTCAACATCGCCCGCATCCTCGGCCCCGCCGCGGCCGGTCTGACCGTCGCCGCCATGGGCACCGGCCCGGTGTTCCTCATCAACGCCGTCTCCTACCTGGCGGTCCTGTACGGGCTGATCACCGATCCTCCCGGCGCGCCGCGCGAGCCCAGCGGGCCTCAGCGCGACGGTCCATGGCTGACCGAGGCGTTCCGTCACATCACCGCCACCCCGGAGCTGCTGCTGCCGATCACGCTCATCGCCGTCGTGGGCACCTTCGGCCTCAACTTCCAGGTCACCATCTCCCTCGTAGCTATCAAGGTCTTCCACTCCGGCGCCGCCGCCTTCGGCTGCCTCTCGGCCGCCTACGCCGCGGGCAGCCTCATCGGCGCGGCGCTTGCGGCCCACGGCGGTCGGCCTCCCACCGCACGGCGCCTGGTCACCGCAACCGCAGTCTTCGGAGTGCTGGAAGCGGCGCTGGGCCTGATGCCGGGCTACGGCACATTCATGGTGCTGCTGATCCCCACCGGCTACGCCGCGGTCACCGTCACCACCACCGCCAACGCACTGACCCAACTGCGTGCCGAGCCGCACCTGCGCGGTCGCGTGCTGTCCGTGTACTTCCTCGTCCTCCTCGGCGGCACACCCATCGGCGCCCCCCTCGTCGGCCTGGTCTCCGACGCCTTCGGTACCCGCTCCAGCCTGATCCTCGGCGGCATCGTCTCGACGGTCTCCGCGCTCGCTCTCTCGGCGTTGATCGCCGAGCGCCGACGGCTGGATCGTCCAAGGCAGGTTGCCGGACCGGTCGGCGCACCACTCCCCGACACGCCTCCGGCCGGCACATCCGGCAGGACTCCCTCCACCGTTAAGGAGCGCTTCACTCGGTGAGCGTGCCCTTGAGCCGGCGAGGGCACTGCTCCGCTTGGCCCTGACCACCCGGCCGAGGTGAAGCAGGGGATGTCGGGCCGGACGGTTCCTGGGGCGCCCCTCTTGCCAGGTGCACGAAGCCGTTGGGGACATCGCGCACCAGCAGGACGCTGACCAGGGAGAATGGAGAACTCTCACTGGAGTACCTAGTAGATTGTCGCGGCTTAGTTTTGCTGTGTGGTTGGGTAGAGGTGGCGTAGTTTCACGCGTGCGTCGTCGGTGGTGAAGTGCCAGTCGAC
>NZ_JBIBKS010000060.1:0-12519 GCF_042959345.1 Streptomyces sp. NPDC007905
CACACCTATGGTGTCCCGCGCATCCACGCCGAACTGCGCCGCCTGGGCCGGCGGGTGAACCGCAAACGCGTCGCCCGCGTGATGCGTGAGCGCGATATCCGCGGCGTCACCAGGCGCAGACGGCGTTCGCTGACCCGGCCGGATGCGAAGGCGAAGCCGGCCCCGGACCTGATCGGCCGCGACTTCCATGCCGAGCGTCCCGGGACAAAGCTGGTCGGCGACATCACCTACCTGCCCACCGCCGAGGGCTGGCTCTACCTTGCCTGCTGGCTGGACCTGGCCACCCGCGAGGTCGTCGGCTACGCCATGGCCGATCACCACCGCGCCGAGCTCGTCGTCGACGCTCTCGACATGGCCCACGGCCGAGGCGGACTGGAGCCCGGCTGCGTGGTTCACAGCGATCGCGGCAGTGAGTACACGTCGACCCAGTTCCGGGAGCGAATAGGGAAGTTGGGGCTCCGGCAGAGCTGCGGACGCACAGGATCGTGCTTCGACAACGCTGCCGCGGAAAGCTTCTGGGCCCTGCTCAAAGAGGAGATCGGCACCCGCACCTGGCCCGACCGGGCCACCGCCCGCGCCGAGGTCTTCACCTTCATCGAGACCTTCTACAACCGCCGCCGCCTGCGCAAGCACAAGACCTTCGGCTACCTCACCCCGGCCGAGACCAGGCAACGGCACCAGCACGCCCTCGCGGCATAACGATCACGTGTCCGAGATCACGGGGAAACTTCACTGATCTACCTACGCCGCGTCTGCTCCCAGAAGGTTCTCGTCGATCTGCTCGCCATCAACGCGGTCACGATCGGCAAGGTCATCAGTGAGACCCGCACACTCATGGACGCCCAGCAGGTCACCGTCTCGCAGACCGCGCCCAACTTCTCCTCCGCCCAAGAGCTGCGCGACTGGGCGGAGGACGGCGCGACCACCAGCCGGATGGAACTCTCCCAGACCCTGTCTCACCCCGCCCTCACGGGCATGTCCCGCCCGGACTTCCAGGCGCTGATCGACCGGATCACCGTGCCCTACCAGGCCGCGCTCGAACAACGCCGGCATCGCCAGCGCGGTGGTGATCGGCGCCCGGGAACCCGTGGTGGCGTCTTCCGTCAAAAGATCACCGACGCCGACAGGATCTTGGCGACGGTCCTTTCCCAGCGAGATCTGTGCGATCAGCAAGCCCTGGCCACCTTGTTCGGCGTCAGCCGCGGCACCATACGCAACGCCATCGAGGATGTCCGTCCCCTCCTTGAACAGGACGCATACGTCCCGACGCTCGCCGAACGACGCTTCGCAACGGCCGCCGAGGTACTCGCATCCGTCACAGAAGATAGCGAAACACCATGTTGATTCTTTACGGCTTCACTTCGTGCGCGACGTCTTCGGCGTGATCGAAAAGGGCTCGGGAGAGATGGTGGCGGCCACCATCCGCACCATATTCGCCCAGACCACCGCCGCGGCCGTCCGCACCCAGCTCGATGTGGTGGCCGACATGCTCGGACGACAGTTCCCGCAGGTCAAGAAGATGCTGCTGGACGCCGCGACGGACATCACCGCGTCCGCGGACTTCCCGCCGGCGCACTGGAAGAAGATCTGGTCGACGAACCCGCTGGAGCGGCTGAACCGAGAGATCAAACGAAGGGCTGACGTTGTCCAGGTCTTTCCCAACCCCGCCGCCCTGGACCGACTCGCCGCCGCGGTCCTGGCCGAACTCCACGACGAATGGCAGGACTTCGACCGCCGCTACCTCTCCGAAGCCTCCACGGCCGAGCTCTTCACCACCCAGCCAACCGAACCCGAACCACAGATCACCCCACAACCGAGAATCGAAACAGCTGCCGTGACTACACCACCCAGCGGGACATGACCCCGAACCGCGCGCGAGTGTGTCGCCTGGCCCCTCGCAGACTCGACTCGGCGGAAGTCCCGGCGCGTCAAGGGGCACCTGCGCATGGCCAACCGTCAGCGTGGGGACATCGTGGTGTGGCGCGCTGGACGAATTCCAGGGACGCGCAGTGCGTCACCGCTGTGCCTCAGGGCCCGGGCCCCGTGCTGCTGCCTGACGGGCAGCAGCACGGGTTCTTTCGGCGTTCTCGGCGTCGCTCGAAGTTCAGCCGCCGCCGACAGGCGTTCACGCTCGGCAGCGCAGAAGGGTTTCGCGGGCCCGGCTCGTCCTGGCGACGAAGAGTCGCACATGTGCTTCCACCTGCGGTGAAATGCTGCTTCCGCGGCTGCACGCGCCCTGTGCGGGCACCGGTCAGTGAGCTCTTTCAGTGGTGCCGCTCCAGGGTGAGGACGGCCTTGGCGATTGACGTCATGCGGTTGGGGCTGCATCGGGCTCTGCGGAAGATTCGCCAGGATTTGAGGCGGGCGATTCCTCGTTCGACGGGTGCGCGGGCGGCGGACAAGGCCCGGTTGGCCGTCTGCTCGGTCGGGGTGAATTCGCCGTGGGGTGGCCGGCGTTTGGGAGTGGTGACCCACTGGCCCGCGCCGATGTAGGCCATGTCGGCGAGGAGGGGGACGCCCTGGCGCTCGCAGATCCTGATGATCTTGTGGGTGCGGGCGGCGGTCAGGTCGTGCGTTCGGCCGGGCAGGGCGGGTGAGAGCCACAGGGTACGACCGGCCGGATCCGTGATGACCTGCACGTTCACGCCGTGCCGTTTGTGCTTCGTCGAGTAGTCCGCGCGCCCGTCGCCGACCCGGTCGCACTCGGCGAGTGTGCCGTCCACGAGAACATAGTCGGGGTCTGTCTCGCGCAGGACCTTCAGCAGGCCCGGCGCCTTGTCGGCCAGGTGCTCGACGACGGTGGTGACGTACGCGTGGGCGGTACCGACGGAGATACGGAAACCCGCGGCGAGTTGAGCCAGGGGGTCGTGTCGGCGCAGGTACGCGAGAGCGATCACCGCACGCTCGGACGGCCGGAGTTTGCAGCGCCGGTCACCTTCACGGGTGACGATCAGCATCGTCACCCACTCCACCAGTGCGTGCGGCAGGTCGAGTGCGGCAGGATACGGGACCAACAGGGCTCCTGAGCTGGAGAGTTGAGACGTAGACACCTCCCTCAACGGCACGGGAGCCCTGTCCGTTGCCCACGGTCCCGCCGTCACCCGTCCGGGGGCCACCCTGAAAACCCTGAGTGCGTCCGATCGGGTGATGTGGGGGGTCGGCCCCTAGAGATGCCGCTAGCCCTGCTGCTTACTGGTCTAAGAACCGGCGGGTCGCCCATCCCTTTCCCGGGAACTTGGCTGCGACCCGTTCGCCATTCCCTGCAGGTGAATTGCCCGGCGATCAGGACGAGTTCCACATCCCGCAGCAGCTCCTGGAAAGAGGGGCTCCGCTCTCGCCGGCCGCCATTGAAATCAGGCGCGTTCACCACCTCGAGGGAGTTCGTCATGAACCGTTCCCGCCTTGCCGCCGCCACCGCCGCCATGGCCGTGGCCGCCGCTGTGGGCATCGCCCCCCTGGCCGAGGCGGCCCCCGCCGCCGTGGCCGCCTCGTCCTGCGTCACCGACCTGCAGGCTGCCCAGACGTCCAACAACGCCGCGATCGCCGCCGATCAGGACGACGACACCAGGGCCGCCCGCAACCACAACCTGTCGACCGCCACCTGGCTCGTCGCGGCTGTGGGCGGCTGCACCGGGCAGCCGTCGGCGGTGGGGAGCAACGTGCTCACGGCCTCCGCGACCAACGCCACCGCCCTTGTGTACAACCTGCTGGGGGTCTCGGTGGCGGCCCTCAGCTCCGAGCAGGCGACCGCTTCCGCGCTCACCCAGGCGCTGGCCAACGCCACCTGACCGGTGCGCAGGCGGATGCACCTGACCCGACCCCGCCTGCCCTCCTGACCCCGGCACCGCCGGGCCCTGCCGCCGGCGCCGGACCACAGTGCGTCCGCTCCGGCGGCGGGTGGCCGGGCGTACAAAAGACCGCTCACGCCGTAGAGGCTCATCACCTTACGAGGTCACCATGCTGGTTTCCCATTTTCTCAGGTCCCTTTGCCGGGCCTGCCTCCTGGTGCTCCAGTACCTGGTCCCCAGGTATCCCTACGTCCCGAGCCTGGTGAAGGCGCCGAAACCCCCGCATGCCGGCGGGGCGAGTGGGACCTCGCGTGCGGAAGGACCGAACGACGGACGGGTCCGGGGCGGCAGTGAGTACCACCCCGGCCCGTCATCCCGATAAAGGACCCGGATATGACAGAGAAGATTCAAGTGATGCTTACCGGAGGGCCGGACTGGGCTCCCTTCTTTTGGGAAGTGGGCTCCGTGGAAGCCGAGCCGAAGGTCAAAATCCTGTGCGGAAATGCCTATGAGCATTTCGAGTTCTCGGGCTTCTGTGTTGGCCCTGAAGCTGAGCAGCGGCCCGTATACCGCTGGTGTCACCGCACCTACGTGGCCGAATAGGCCCGTTCATACGTCCGACAGACCAGCGGGCCATGCGGCGGCACAGTGAACCGTCGCTGCCGCCATCGGCTCATCCTGAAGGGGAATCTCCATGACCAATTCGTTGTCACCAGCAGGTGACTCGTGACCGGGCGGGCCGGACGACGGGCGCAGGACGCCGTGGTCACCGGTATCGGGCTGTGCCTTCCGGGGATCCAGTCCCCGGTCCTCACCGCGGACGACCTCTGGCAGGTAGCCAGTCATGGAAAGTCCTGCCTCGTGAAAAAGGGTGTTTACTACGGTAGTGTCAGGCTGTCGTCCGAAATGTTCGACGAACGAGTGCCCGGAATTCCTAACTTCTTCGCCCGCCATTACACGGACGCCCACCGCTTCGGGCTGGTGTCGCTGACGCAGGCGTGCGCGGACGCGGACCTCGATGTGCACCGCGACCTCGAGAAGGCCGCCGTCCTCGTCGGGCGCGGGGGTGTGGACGCCAACATCGACAGCTACCTCGCCGTCCTGCGGGCCGATCCCGCGACCCTCCCCGTGGCCGAGGCCATGGAGATGTTCGTCGCGGCGGAGCAGTCCGTTACCCCCTCGGACGTGGCACTCGTCCAGGGCGCGCTGACGCGGTCGAAGGGCCCCAACTTCACTGTCTCCTGCGGCTGCGCGTCCTCGGCGCTCCAGATCGGCAACGCCCAGCGCATGATCGCCGCCGGTGAGGTGGACATCGCCGTGGTGACCGGCGTGGACGTCTTCAGCGTCACACTCATCCGCAACATCCAGCGTCTGCTGAGCGGAGCCCAGCAGACGTACGATGCCATGCGGTCGCAGGACATGCCCGCCCTCCTGCCGTCGTTCGAGTCGTTGATGCGTCCGTACGACCGGCGTGCCGACTGCATCAACCACGGCGAGGGGTCCGCGACCATCGTTATGGAGAGCCGGGAACACGCCTTCGCACGGGACGGCCGCATCTACGGCCAGGTCCTCTCGCAGGCCACCACCAGGGACGGTCTGGCCAACCCGCTTGCCTGCGACGACACCGGAAGGGCGCTGGTGTCGGCGGTGCGGCGGTGCCTTGGTGACACGTGGGAGATCACTCAGGTGCCGTACGTCCATGGCGGCAGTGACGGCAACGTGGTGGTCACGACATTCGAGGCCAACGCGATCAGGGAACTGTACGGCCCCGCATCACGCGACCTGCTCATGTCCTCCCAGGAAGGATGCTTCGGCCACAACGGCGCGCCCGCGGGCTGCCTCGGGGTGTCTCTGACCCTTCTGATGATGAACCACGGCCAGGTGTGTCCCACCGCCAACTGCGAGGAGCCGGCGGACAATCTCACGTTCGACCCGGTTCCGGGGATGACGCCCCGGTCCCTCGACTTCGACTACGCCTTCAGCTTCAACTATCAGGTCGGAGGCGTGAAGAGCGCCATCCTTCTTGGAAGTTCCGACGTCTGAGTCACTCCCCTGCCCGTCCGTCTGCCTGTGTGCGGGTCGTCGCCCACGCGAAGCCGACGGCGCCCCGCGGGAGCACGGGCTCCTGAAGGTACCGACGCTCTGCCGTAGCCCCTGGCCGGGCGGCCGCTTTCAGCATGCGGGAGCACACTCCGGTGCGTCCCGCCCACTACCCGTCGCTCGGCCGGCCATGTGGCACACCTCCTTCCCCTATAACCCCTCGAACCGCATGCACCCAGCACCTTGCTCATGGACGACTAGGAGAGCCCCCATGGCCCTGGACAAGCACCTCCCCTGCCCCGCCAACGGGCCCATCGCCGTGATCGGTATGGGCTGCCGGCTCCCCGGGGACATCGACTCCCCGGCCACCCTATGGAATCTGGTGGCGGAGGGCCGCGAGGCGGTGGGCGCACCTCCGCCCGGTCGTGACGTGCCCGGACCCGGCGACGGGACGGCAGCCGAGGAACGGCCCACGCACCGGCGGGGCGGGTACCTGACAGACGTTTCCCATTTCGACGCGGACTTCTTCGGCGTCTCCGGTCGCGAAGCCGACGTCCTCGATCCGCAGCACAGACTCCTGCTGGAGGTCGTCTGGGAGGCCCTGGAACACGCCGGTCTGCCTCCCGAGCGGCTCACCGGGTCCACTACGGGCGTCTACACCGGCCTGAGTTACAACGACTACATGGACCAGCTCGTCGGCCTGCCCCAGGAGCTGGAAGGCTCCATCCTGACGAACGGTCACTGCGTCGCCGCCGGCCGCATCTCCTATCTCCTCGGCTTGCACGGCCCCAGCATCGCCCTCGACACCGCCTGCTCGTCCTCCCTGGTCGCCTTCCACCTGGCCTGCCAAGCCCTGCACCGCGAGGAATGCGATCTCGCGCTGGCCGCCGGCGTCACCCTCATGCTCACCCCGCGCGCGACCCGGTCCTTCGAGAGAATGGGCATGCTCTCCCCGACCGGACGTTGCCACACCTTCGACGCCGCGGCGGACGGATTCGTCCGCGGCGAGGGCTGCGGTGTGGTCGTCCTCAAACGCCTGACCGACGCCCGCGACGACGGCGACCGCATCCTCGCCGTCGTCCGCGGGTCCGCCGTGAACCAGGACGGACGCTCCGACGGCCTCGCCGCCCCGTCCCCCACCGCACAGCAGGCTCTGTACCGCACGGCACTCGCCCGCGCCCACGTCGACCCGGCACAGATTTCACTGATCGAGGCCCATGGCACGGGAACCCCTGTGGGCGACCCGGTCGAGTTCGCGAGCCTCGCCGCCGTGTACGGCAACGGTCTCTCTCCGTGCGCCCTCGGCTCGGTTAAGACTAACCTCGGCCACTTGGAGCCGGCTGCGGGCATCACCGGACTTATCAAGACGGTCCTGTGCCTCCAGCAGGGCGTAATCCCTCCCAACCTGAACTTCACGGGCTGGCATCCGTCCATCGCCGCGGACGCCACCCGGTTCTTCGTCCCGGTGGAACCGATCCAGTGGCCCGGGCGGCAGCCGGTCCGGCTGGCCGCCGTCTCCTCGTTCGGTTTCTCGGGCACCAACGCCCACGTGATCCTGCAGGAGCCCCCGCGGCCCAGCCGCCGCGCCGGTCTGCCCGCCCCCCGTCGGTCCGAGAGCGCACCGCCCGAAGTGATCCTGGTCGCGGCCGGATCCCATCGGGCCCTGCCGACCGCGGCCCGCCGGCTGGCCGACTGGCTGGACGCGGACGGAGCGCGCGTCCCACTGCGGGACGTGGCCCACACCCTGGCCCTGCGCCGCAGCCCCGGGCGAGGACGCCTGGCGGTCGTGTCCCGTTCCCGTTCCGAAACCGTGGAGGCGCTCCGGTTGTTCCTCTCCGGTATGCCCCATCCGGCCCTCGTCTCGGGCACAACCGATGTCACCGCCCCGCACCAGCCGGTCTGGGTGTTCTCGGGCCAGGGTTCACAATGGGCCGGCATGGGCCGCGAACTCCTCGCGCACCACGAACCCTTCGCCAGGGCCCTGGCGGACGTCGACGCCCTCATCCGGGAGGAGACGGGGTTCTCCGTGCTGGACCTGATCCGCACCGGCGAGCCCGTCACCGGTTGCCCGCGGGTCCAGCCGGTCCTCTTCGCCATGCAGATCGCCCTGGCCGCGGCCTGGCAGGCCCATGGCGTGCGGCCCGCCGCCGTCATCGGGCACTCCATGGGGGAAGCCGCGGCCGCCGTCGTGGCCGGAGCGCTCAGCCTCAGCGACGGTGTCCGCGTCATCTGCCGCCGCTCGGCACTGCTGGAACGGATCTCCGGGACGGGCGCGATGGCCAGTGTCGGCCTCGACCGGGCCACTGTGGAGGCCGACCTCGCCGACGCGGGGACCGACGCCGTCTCCGTGGCGGTCCTGGCCGCACCCGGCACCACCGTCGTCTCCGGCGTCGCCGACCAAATCGCCCTTCTGATCGCCCGGTGGGAAAAGCGCGGGGTCCTCGCCCTGCCCATCGCGGTCGACGTCGCCTCCCACAGCCCCCACGTCGACCCTCTCCTGGCCGACCTGCGCGAAGCTCTGGCGGGCCTGAGTCCCCGTCAGCCGCAGATCCCGTTTTACTCCACTGTGACCGAGGATCCGCGGCACAGTTCTCTGCTCGACGCCGCCTACTGGTGCGACAATCTGCGCCGACCGGTCCGCTTCCATCCCACCGTGGCCGCAGCAGCCCAGGACCGCCACCAGATCTACATCGAGATCTCACCCCATCCCGTGATCACCCAGTCCCTCACGGAGAGCCTGGCCGAACTGGCCCCCGGTGCCCTGGTCCTGCCCACACTGCGCCGCGCGCAGGACGAAGCGTCCACTTTGCGGACCCAGCTGGCGACCCTGCACTGCAACGGCGGCACAGTTGACTGGGCGCCCCTGTACGACGGCGGCCGCTTGACGGACGCTCCCACCATCACGTTCGACCGCACACGCCACTGGACTTCCGACGACGCATCACCGCCGGCCGCGACGGGCGCCCTGCCCGGCCGGCACATCGATATCCCCGGCAACCCGATCCGCCACAGCTGGCGCGCCTCCGCCCCGGCCCACCACCTGCCATGGCTGAATGACCACCGCGTCCACGGCAGCTCCGTCCTGCCCGGGGCGGCCTTTTGCGCGCTTCTCCACACCACGGCCCGGACCGCACTCGACGGTGCCCCCATGGACGTCGAGATCACCGACGTCGCCTTCCACGACCTGCTCCGCCTGACCGACGACACCGAACTCAGCACGACTCTCACCCTCACCACCTCCCAGCAGGCCGCTGGTGAGATCCACTCGCGCCAGCCGGACGGTTCCTGGCAACTGCACGCTTCGGGCGTCGCCCGCCGTGTGCTCACGCCCCAGACCACCCGTGCCGCCTCCGTTGCGGCACTCGACCGCAAGCATCCCGTCTCCCTGGATCCAGCCACTCTGTACGCCGGGTTGCGCGCCTGCGGCCTCGAACACGGCCCAGCCTTCACCGGCATCACCACCCTGCACACCACCAGCCGCCGGGACAGCTTCTGGGCCCGCATCCAGCTTCCGCTCACCGCCCGTATTCCTGCGCCCTCCCTGAGCCCCCACCCCGTCCTCCTCGACCTGTGTCTGCAACTGCTGGTCGCCGGGGCCGGTCACGACACCTCACCGGCGCCGATCCTGCCGGTCCAGGTCGGCGCCCTGCGGATCCTGGCCGACCCAGCCCAGGCCGTCCACGCCCACGCCTGGGTCACCGAGAACACCGCGAAGACACTCGCCGGACATGTCCGTGCCCTGGACACCGACGGCCGGCCCGTCCTCGCCCTCGACGATGTGCGCTTCGCCCGCCGCGCACCTGCCGACGACGCCCCCGTCGACCAGTGGTTCGTCGAACTCCGGTGGCACCACGCGCCCCGTTCTGGCGGCGCCATGCAGGCCCCGCCCGGGAACTGGCTGGTCGTGGGTGAGGGAGACGGCGAAGCGGAACGCCTGGCCAAGCTTCTGCGGTACGCCGGCGCCCGCGTCGAGGTTTGGGAGACTCCGCTGAGTTCGGAAGGCCTCGCCTCGCTGGCCGACGTCTTCAGCGGCCGCCTGGCCGCCGGAGCGGGACCCTGGCGCGCCGTCGTCCTGCTGTGCGGCACGCCGTCCGCCGACGACAGCAACCCCACCCACGGCGCACAGCAACGCGCCCGGCGCCTGCTCGCCTTCGCCCAGGCCGCCGACGGCCACGACGGCACATGGCGCCTATACACCGCGACTCGGCACGCCCGGGCCGTCACCGTGGATGAGGCCGGTCACCCCGCCCACAGCACCGTACGCGGTGTGGCACGCGTCATGGCCATCGAGCATCCGCGTATGCGTCCCACCCTCGTCGACACGGATCCCGGAGAACGCGGGCTACGCGCGCTGGCCGCCGAACTTCTCGCCGACGCGCCCGAGGACGAGGTCGCGCTGCGCGGCGGCACCCGATTCGCCGCACGCATCGACCGCGCCCCAGTCACCCCGTCCGAGCGCACCGCCTGCACCGCCCGGGTCCTCCGGTACGGCGAGGACGGGTTCCGCCTGCGCGTCGGACGCCTCGGCGACCTCGACAGTCTGGAACTGACCGCCACCGACCGTCGTCAACCCGGCGAAGGAGAAGTCGAGATCCGTGTCAAGGCAGCGGGGCTCAACTTCCGTGACGTCCTGACAGCCCTCGGCATGCTCGGCTCGGAGCCCGCCACCCCCTACCGCATCGGCTTCGAATGCGCGGGCCAGGTCACCGCCGTGGGTGCCGGCGTGGACCACGTCCGCACCGGAGACACCGTGCTCGCCGCCCACTTGGAAGGCGGGGCCTTCGCCTCCTTCGTCACCGTCCCGGCCACCGCCGTCGCCCCGGTCCCGCTCGGCTTCCCACCCGACACGGCGGCTGGGCTGCCCACGGCGTTCCTCACCGCCTGGTACGCCCTGCACCACGTCGCACGGCTGGCCCCCGGGGAACGCGTCCTCGTCCACTCGGCCAGCGGCGGCACCGGCCTGGCCGCCGTCGCTGTCGCCCGCCTGCTGGGCGCGGACGTCCTGGCCACGGCTGGCACCGAGGAGAAGCGACGCTACCTGCGCGGCACCGGTATCCGCTGCGTCATGGACTCCCGCACTCTGGACTTCACCGAACAGACCCGTCGGGCGACCGGTGGCGAGGGGGTCGACGTCGTCCTCAACTCCCTGGCCGGCCCCGCCGTCCGCGCCGGACTCGAAACCCTGCGCCCGTTCGGCCGTTTCGTTGAACTCGGCGTACGCGACATCATGGCCGATGCCTCCCTCAAACTGGCCCCGTTGCGCCACAACATCACCTTCACCACCGTCGACCTCATCGAACTGCAGCAACGACGCCCCGAGTTGTTCGCCACGCTGCTGCGCGAGGTCATGGAGCACATCGCCGCGGGGCGCCTCAAACCGCTGCTGTGCACCGCGTATCCGCTCGAGGCGGCTGCCGACGCCTTCCGCTTGATGGCGGGTGCCCGTCACATCGGCAAAATGGTGCTGACCGTCCCCGACCAGGGAGAAACCACCGCCGTCCTGCCGGACGGGCCTCCCGTCGTTCGCTCCGACGGCGCTTACATCGTCACCGGCGGCCTGGGCGGGCTCGGACTGGCCACGGCGCGCTGGCTCGCGGAGCAGGGAGCGGGCCATATCGTCCTCAACGGTCGCCGTTCCCCCTCTCTTGAGACCGCGCGTGCCGTCGCAAACCTCGCCGTCCGGACCACCGTCGTCCTCGGTGACATCTCCGAGCCCGGCACCGCCGAACGGCTCGTCAGAGCCGCGACCGAGAGCGGTGCCCCGTTGCGCGGGGTGGTGCACTGCGCGATGGTCCTCAGCGACGCCGCCCTCACCACCGTCCGCGATTACCAGCTCAAACGGGTGTGGGCCCCCAAGGTCACCGGTGCCTGGAACCTCCACCGCGCCGCGGCCGGACACTCCCTGGACTGGTTCGTTCTGTACTCCTCGATGAGTTCGCTGCTGGGCAATGCGGGACAGGGAACGTACGCCGCCGCCAACGCCTGGCTCGACGCCTTCGCCACCTGGCGCACCCGCAACGGCCTGCCCACGCTGGCCGTCAACTGGGGCCCCTGGGGCGAAACCGGGCAGGCCACCGACTTCGCCGATCGCGGTTACGAGACCATTCCCACCCGCGAGGGCATCCGGGCCCTGCACACCCTCCTCTCCCACCAACGGGTCCAGACGGCTGTGATCCCCGGTGCGCCCCGGGCGTGGATCCCCCGCACGGCGGCCAATTCCAGCCTCTTCGCCTTGCTCACCTCGGACAGTGTCCCCTCCTCGGACGAGTCGGAGGCCGGCGGCTCCGGCATCCGCGCCCGCCTCGAAGCCCTGCCCGCCGGTATCGCCCGCCAGACCGCCCTGGAGAGCTACCTTAGCGACCACATCCGCGCCATCCTGCGCACCGGCAGCGCCACCCTGGACCCGCAAACCCGCCTCAAGGCCCTCGGCTTCGACTCGCTGCTCGCCACCGAGCTGCGCCTCCGCCTCGAAACCGAGCTCCACGTCCGTCTCGCCGGCAACTTCGTCTGGCAGCACCCCACGGTGGCCTCGCTCGCCGCGGCCCTCACCGCCCGCATGGGTCTGGCTCCGGAGGCGAACCCGCCCCGTTCGGACGCCTAGACGAGTCTTTCCAAATGCCTGCGGGCGCGAGGAGAGGGTGTCCATGATCGTTTGTGACGACGAACCTGGACACCCTCGTGACCGCACTCT
>NZ_JBIBKS010000061.1:0-10528 GCF_042959345.1 Streptomyces sp. NPDC007905
AACCGGTGCGCGAGGCAGTCACACGTCCGTGACGGCGAGTTGGACTCCACGGACGCGAGCGCGAAAGACTGCGGCAACAGGGCCTCCTGGGACTGACCTGATCCAGTCTCCCTGCGGGTCGAAGATATGACGCGCCGGGCGTGCTGCACCACTGAGCGGCGGCTCCGTCTCCCCGGTCACCGGCTGTGGGGGTGTCGGACCCGGGCTCGCTGCTGACTCACGCATGAGGAAACCCCGCCAGGGGCCACCTGGCGGGGTTCGGCGTCTTCGGTCCGCCGAGATCACTCCTCGTGCAAGGCAGCACGCAGGCAGGCGATCAGGTCACCGGTCGGAACCTCGGCCCATGCGGCCTCGGGCACCCCGACGCGCATGACCTCATATCGTTCCCCGTCCAACTCGTGCACCAGAACCTGACGGCTCGTTCCGTCCAACGGATCAACACGCAGGCGCACGGCACCGTGCGTGATCGTCGGGAACATGTGCCGCAGTACCTCATCCGCACGGAGGCGGCGCAGAAGGTTCCGTCGCGGTCGGTGGAATTCGGACGACAGAAGGTCGGACCACTGCAAAGAGGTCGGCTCTCCGTTATCGAGAGCCCTGGCGAACTCGTCGAGCGCCATGAACTCGAACCTTTCCTCCAATTCGTCGAACCCCATGCCGTCGCGCCATGCGGCGACGGCCTCCACGAGCAGCCCGAGATCCCCAGTCGAGCCGATGTGCCAGGTGAACCCGGGAATGTGGACGGTCAAGCGGAAGAGGCGTTCCTCGGTCGCGGCATCGACCGACAGGAAACCCCTCGCTGTTTCGATGCTGACGATGTCGACCACCCAGGGCTCAAGCCCGATGTCGCATCCGTGCGACTTCGCCGCCTCTCTCATGGCCGGAGCCAGGCCGCCCGAGGTGGTCACGTCCGGGTACAGGTCTTTCCCGGGGATGCTCATGTTCGTCGTACCCCTCAGCAGTGGCAGTATCCGATGACCGAACCCTTCACAGGGTCCAGTTTCCCCAGCACCGACAGGTCCGGCACCTCAGTCGGCGGGTCCAGCCGCATAGCGCCGTTGGGGCCCGACGGGTAGTAGAACTTCACGGAACTCCACGGGCGTTGGCCGTTGGCGACAGCTCTCGCGATCATGGACATCTCGTAGTCCGTGGCATGCCCGGCCTCACCAGCCCTCAAGCCGCGCTTGGCGGCTTCCATGAAGCCTCCGAGGTCATTCAGCCCAGTCATGTTGACATGCAACGTGACGCTCGGGTCGGCCAACTCCATCGTCCCGGCGCTGCGGACTCGGCCGCATACGCGGCGATCTGAGGCTCGTCCAACGGCCAGGTGAACGAAGGACCAGCCCAGGTGAGCAGTTCGACCGGACCCGGAATCCACGACATGAGAAAGGAGCCGTCAGCGAGAGTGAACTCGCGCAGCTCAACCACGGCAGGGGACATGCCCCGACCCTACGACAGGCGTCGAACCTTCTCTGGCGCTGAGCACACAGTCAATCGACCAAATCAGGGATCAATAGTCATACCGGACAGGGAGATGAGCTGTCCGCCCAGCAGGAGATCGACTGACCGCTCACCCGGACGGGCTGATGTCCGTGGACAGGTGCCACTGGGGAACCGAGTAGTGGCACGTCCCACGCGGAGCGAACAACGAGCCGCCAGCCGGCGAGTCGGAGTGGACCGCGCCGCGGCCGAACCGGGCCGACGAACCAGCCTGAGCAGCCCGACCAGCTCCACCTCTTCGGCCTGACGTCGGCCTTCGAGACCTGGTTGTGGTCTTGAAGGCCGACGTCGTCATGTGGGGTGCGAGTGGATGTCGTTGCGGCCCACGGGCCTTGGGAGGTCCCGGCGGAGACGGTGCCGGTGGCGCGGCAGCGCTCCCGAGGGGAAGCCTGGCACTCCGGCTGCTGGGCGAGTTGGGCCGCTGTTCCGCGACGAGGAGTTCACCCATCCCTTCCCCGCGCGCGGTCGGCCTGCCTGGTCGCCTGCCGGGCCGGCGCTCGTGCCGGTGCCGCAGTTCGTGGAGGGGCTGACCGATTCGGTGACCGGCGCGGCGCCGCGGTGAACTGCTGAGATCCCCGGCCGTGGTCCGGTCCACCCCCGTCCGGCAGATCCGGCCCGATCTCTTGCACCATTTCCCGATGTTCGATGGGTGTTCGATGGGCATGTGTTCTAACCTCCTGACGATCCGTAATGGGGCGATGACCGCGTTGGCGAGGCGGTCGGCTGTGGCGTGCGCGAAGCCCGGCCGACTGGCCTTTGCCCGCGTTGCAGAGGTACTGCGCGTCATCCGAGCAGTCAGCGCGCCATGAGAACGGCCCTGATGTGAAGGCGACACCTGCCCATGACCGAGCACGGAAACAACCCCAGCGGAGCGATGAGGCGAAGAACCGTCCTGCGTGGTGGTGGCGGCCTGCTCGCCACGGCCGCGGCGGGCCTGCTCCCGGGGTGCTCCGGGTCCGGCGGCGACGACTCGGGAGCCAGGACCCCGAAGAAGGGCGGCGTCCTGCGCGTCGGCTGCACCGGCGGCAGCGCAAAGGACACCCTCGACCCTCACAATCCCGTCATCTGGCCCGACCACGCACGGGCGGTGAACCTGTTCGAGCGGCTGTTCGTCCATGACGAGAGATACCGCGTCAAGCCCCTGCTCGCGGACTCGATGGAGCCGTCCAAGGACGGCAGGGCCTGGACGCTGAGGCTCCGTTCCGGGGTGGAGTTCCACAACGGCAAGACCCTGGACGCCGACGACGTCATCGCCTCCCTGCGCAGGATCGCGAACCCCAAGGCGCCCGCCGCCGGGGCCAGCAGCCTCGCCGTGGTCGACGTCGCGGACCTCAAGCGGATCGACTCCCTGACCGTGCGGATCCCGCTGAAGACTCCGTACGCCCTGCTGGAGGACCTGCTCGCGCAGACCGTCATGGCTGTCGTCCCGGCGGACTTCGACCTCAGGAAACCCATCGGCACGGGCCCGTTCGTCTACAAGTCCTTCACCCCCGGGGACGAGAGCGTCTTCACGAGGTTCGACAACTACTGGCGTCGCCCGGCCCATGTCGACCAACTGCACATCATCGACTTCCCCGACGACACGGCCAGGGTCAACGCGCTGCTCAGCCGGGAGATCGACGCCATGGACAACCTGCCGCTCGAGCAGATGGAGCTGGTCGAGGCCCAGGGCTGCAAGGTCCTGATCTCGGAGCCCGGGGCCTGGACCCCGCTGACCATGCGCCTGGATACCGGCCCCTTCGACGACGAGCGGGTCCGCCAGGCGATGCGGCTGATCGTCGACCGGCCGCAGATGGTCCGCCAGGTGCTCAGAGGACAGGGACGCATCGGCAACGACCTCTACGCACCCTTCGATCCGGCGTACAACCACGATCTGCCGCAGCGCGTCCAGGACCTCGACAAGGCCAGATTCCTGTTGAAAGCCGCCGGGCACGAGGGGCTCAACGTGGAGCTGGTCACCTCCAACGGCATCGGCATCGGCGCGGTCGAGACCGCGCAGCTCTTCGCCCAGCAGGCCAGAGGCGCCGGGGTGACGGTGCGGGTCCGCAAGACCGACTCCGCGACCTTCTACGGCGACAAGTACCTGAGCTGGCCGTTCGCCATGGACTACTGGTTCACGCGGAACTACCTGGCGCAGGTGGAACAGGGATCGATCAAGGGCGCCCCTTACAACGAAACGCACTGGAGGGACCCGGAGTTCGTCTCCCTCGTCAACCAGGCCCGCGGCCAGTTCGACGAGGGCAAGCGCAACGAACTGCTCAAGGCGGCCCAGAAGATCGAGTACGAGCGCGGCGGCTACATCGTCTGGGGCTTCAAGAACCAGGTCGACGCGTACGCGGCCGGGGTCGGCGGACTGGTCCCGACCCCCAGCCACCCCTTGTCCGACTACCGCTTCCGCGACTTCTCCGTCGACGGCTGAGGGCCGAAGCCGTGCACGGGCGCCGCCCGGCGGGGCAAAGACCGCCGCCCGAGCGCCGGGCTCCTCGAAGGCCCGGCCCCGGACCGGCCGGCACGCCCATCGTCACCGTTCTCTCTGCACGACGCTTGAACCCCACGGGCAAAAAGGCTGTAGTCACCGCCCGTTCGGACAAGCGATACAGATCAGCACGGCAACTCACCCAGGCAACAGAGCAGCTTGCCCGTACGACATCGTTCCGGAGGCTTGGTGTCCCCGCACAAGGTGGAAGCAGCGGAACAGGCACGTCGGGGAGCGCGGGTTCGGCGAAGGGCCGACGTGTTCCTCGACCGCTGGCCGTTCCAGCGCAAGCTCAATGTGCTGGTGATCATCCCCGCCGCGGTGGTCGCCGCCATCCTCGCCTACGTCATCGCGGGCCAGGTCGCACAGGCGCAGTCAGCGGCGCGCACCGCGGCCCTCGTCCGCAGCAGCGAGCAGGTCGCCTCCCTCGTCGACGACCTGCAGAGTGAGCATCAGCAGGCGATTCTGCTCTCGGTGCGCTACCAGGCCGCGGAGCCCGGTGGGCCCGCGCCGTCGCCGCGGGACTACCGCCGGGCCCAGTGGGCCGTCGACCGCCAGGTCGCCGAGGTCCGCTCCGCGTTCGGATCCCGCCTTCCCGCGGCGGAGACCAGGGCGTTGCGGGGCGTCGCCGGGCTGACCGGGCTGCGCAAGACGGTCGAAGGCGCCTACCTCCCGGCCGACAGCATCGACCCGGCCTATGACTCCATGGTGTCCAACCTCATCGACGGGCTCGGCCTCGGCGGATCCGCGGGCGGTGCGGTGTCGTCGCCCGAGAACGTCCTGGACACCCTGCTGCGCGCGGACGCCGCGCATGCCGCGTTCGAGACCGGCGTCTTCTCCGCCCAGACCGGCGACTCCAGCGCGCTCACGGAATTCACCGGCGCGGTGGGCAGCCTCCAGCTCTACAACCACCACGCCCAGCGCTTCAGCCGGATCGCCTCGGTGGCCCAGAGCGGCCGACTGGCCCGGATCGAGCGCAACGCGCACCAGAACGCCATCCGGTCCGAGTTCGCCTCCCTCCAGTTCGATCCCTCCTCCCTGGAGGCCAGGGACCTCGACAAGGTGCGGGCGGCCGTCGACAAGGCCATCGCGGCGTATCCGACGTACGAGAAGCAGGCGTCCACCCGGCTGGAGATCACCCGGTCACTGATCCACCAGATCGCGGACGACGGCGACCGGGCCTCTTCCGAGGCCTGGTGGCGAGTGGGGTGGCTGCTGACCGCGGTGGTGCTGATCTTCGCCTTCTGGCTGCTGCTCTCCCTCCTGGTCCGGCGCTCCGTCGTGCGGCCCGTGCGGATGCTGACCGCCGCGGCCCAGCAGGTGGCCAGGGCGACCGGGCAGGAGCTCGCGCGGGTGGCGGACGACGAGGCCGAGGACGACGGCCGGCTCAGGCTGAACGCAGTCCCGGTGCGGGCACGCGACGAGATCGGCACGCTGGCGGAGGCGTTCAACGAGGTACAGGAGGCGGCCGCCGCCCTGCTGCAGCGCCAGGTGCTCAGCCGGCGCAATGTGGCGGAGATGTTCGGCAACGTCGGGCGGCGCGTCGGCAACCTGACCGCGCGCCAGCTGGCGCTGATCGATGCGGTCGAGCGTGAGGAGACCGACCCCGCGCTGCTCGACCAGCTCTACCACATCGACCACCTGGCGGTGCGCCTGCAGCGCAATGCCGACAGTCTGATGCTGCTCGCCGGGCTGGCGGAGACCGCTCTCGAGGCCCGGCCGACGGCGCTGACCAACGTCGTACGGGGCGCGCTCGCCCAGATCGAGGAGTACCAGCGGATCCACCTGCGTGTGCTGGACGAGGTCACCGTCGCGCCCGACATCGTCGGCGATCTGACCCTGATGCTCGCCGAGCTGATGGAGAACGCGGTGGCGTTCTCCCCTGCCGAGAGCCCCGTCGAGGTGCGGGTGCGCTCCCAGGGCGAAGCGGCGGTGGTCGAGGTCGTCGACCACGGGCTCGGCATGAGCACCGAGCGTCTGAAAGAGGAGAACGAGCGGCTGGTGCGCCGCGAGCGGCTCGACCTTGCCCCCACCAAGGTCCTCGGGCTCTTCGTGGTCGGCCGGATCGCCCGGCGCTGGGGCATCAGGGTCACGTTGACCGCGACGATGGGCGGTGGGGTCACCAGCAGGGTCTTCATCCCCTCGACGCTGCTCATGCCGTTGAGCCACGTGCCCACGGTGTTCGCGGGCGAGGACTTTTCCTCGTCGGTCCTCCCCACCCGGAGTCGGCCCGTGGGGCCCGCCAAGCCCCCAGCGCTCACTGGGCCTGCCGTCACATCCGCCGTTCCCCAGCAGCATCCCCAGCCCTCGCGGCGACCCCCCGCGGATGGCGCACTGCGGGACAGCACCGGGAAGGAGCCCGCACCGTTGCCGCGACGTGTCCCGCGGACCGCGCACACGGCCGGTCCGCCCCCCGAAACCCGGTCCGCGAGCACCGCCGAAAGGGCCGCAGCGCAGGCGCAGGAACACCCGGATGGAGAGGCACTCACCCCGGCACCGGCCGCGCCGACGCTACGGCGCCGCGTGCGCGGCGCCACGCTCGAAAACGCCGCGGCGGCACGCCGGCCGACGCCGACGTCGCGCCGGCCGCTCGACGCGGAGGCGGTCCGCTCCTCGATCGAAGAGTTCGAGGAGGCGGTGGCCCGGGCCGAGCGCGAGAGCGCGCAGCCGGGACAACAGCCGACTCGGATGCCGGCATCACCAGAATCCCCGCAGGGACCGGAAGGAGTGGGGCAGTGACCACGTCGACAGGTGGAACTCAATTCAACCCAGTGGAGCCCGTTGACCTGCGTGCCGCCGCAGAGGACTTCACCTGGCTGCTCAACCGATTCGCGACGGAGACCGCGGGCGTGGTGGATGCCATCGCCGTCTCCTCCGACGGTCTGCTGATAGCGGTCTCGCGGCTGTGCGACCACGCGGACTCCGAGCGTCTCGCGGCGATCGTCTCGGGAATCACCAGCCTGGCCGCCGGCGCTTCGGGCAACTACGGCCTCGGCGCCCTCAACAAGGTGATCATTGATCTGGAAGGAGGCCATCTCCTCGTCTCCGCGATCGGCAGCGGATCCGTGCTCGGCGTCGTCACCTCGAACGAGGCGAAGCTGGGGAACGTCGCCTACGAGATGACCCTGTTCGCCAACCGGGTGGGCGCGGCCCTCAGCCCCGAGCTGGTCCTCGAGCTCAAGAACAGCGTCGGTTCCCCGGCCACCGGGTGAACCGTCCGCCACCACATGCAGCAGGAAGGAAAGACCCAGAATGGCGTCCGAGGGTGGTCAGCACCACCCGGGCTCCGGCGGTTCGGGATCCGCCGGCCGCCCTTCGGCGATCCGGCCGTTCCTGCTGACCGCGGGAAGGGTTGCGGGCAGCGACGCGGTAGCGCCGCTCCCCATCGAGACCCAGGTCGTGACCACCTCGTTGGGCTTGGCCACCCTCGAAACCCTGGCCTTCGAACACCGCGACATCGTCGCCGTATGCCGGCGGCCGCAGTCGCTGGCCGAGGTCGCCGCGAAGCTGCACCTGCATCTGAACGTCGTCCGTGTGCTCGCGGCCGACCTGCGCGCCCATGCGCTCCTCGCCGTATACGTGCCCAGTGCCGATGCCTCCCGCGACGTCTCCGTTCTGCGAAGGGTGATCGATGGTCTCCGTGGCGTCGCCGAATCCGAAGGGATACACCGTGACAGCCAACGGGATTGACGCACCGTGCGTCCCACACGAGACCGAACGGCCGCCCCTTCCTGTGAAGATGGTGATCGCGGGCGGGTTCGGCGTCGGCAAGACCACGACGGTGGCGTCAGTCTCGGAGATCGAACCGCTCACCACCGAGGCGTCGATCACCGAGGTCGCGGCGGGCGTGGACGATCTCAGCCACACCCCTCACAAGACCACCACCACGGTCGCCATGGACTTCGGCTGCATCACCCTCGATCCGACCCTGAAGCTGTACCTGTTCGGGACGCCCGGCCAGGAGCGTTTCGGCTTCATGTGGGACTACCTGGTGGAGGGCGCCCTGGGCGGATTGGTGATCGTCGACACCCGCCGCCTCGACGACTGCTTCGCCGCGGTCGACTACTTCGAGCACCGGGACATCCCGTTCGCGGTGGCCGTCAACGCCTTTGATGGCGAGGTCGCGCACGAGCTTGACGAGGTGCGCTGGGCGCTGGACGTCAGCGACCACGTCCCGCTGTTCGTCTTCGACGCCCGAGAACGGGGCTCGGTGCTCGACGCACTGCTGGTGGTGCTCGACCATGCGCTGAAGCGGGCGGAGGCGTAGGCGGTACACGCCCGTCCGCAGGTGGTCGGCGGCGGCGGTGACGGCCGTCTCCACCACCGACCAGCCACACACCCCCATCGAAGCCGCACACGCCCTGACCTGGCGCGATGCCAGGCGTCCCGGCGACTGGACACCCGTGAAGCGTCACTTCCGCGACGGGCACACAGGGACCTGGTGGGCCGCTGACGCCCGCCTGGGCGGCTACGGACCTGACTCACCCTGCCGGCTGGTCGTGGCCACCACCGACCCGGCCGGCCTGCCGGAGAAGGCCACCTGGTACCTGGCCACCAACCTGCCCCGCCCCGACACACCCCACGCCACCAAAGGACGAACTCGGCTGGGCCGACTTCCAAGTCCGCTCCGACCGCGCCATCCACCAAGGCCCTGGTCAACTGCGCCTTCTCCTTCTGCTGGGACCAACCGTTCGCCCCACCCGGACCCCTGGACGCCACCGCACCGGATCCGTGCCCCGACGAGGGGCCAGAGAGGGGGGCCCAGTCCTGTCCCACCAGCCCCAACAGCCCTGCTGGCCCAGGGCCTTACGCGCCATCCGCTCCTGGCTCACCCCCGCCATCACCCTCACCCGATGGTGGCGACCCTGGACGGACACCGACCCACCCCCCGAGCTCCAGGCCCTGATCGACGCAGTCACCACCGGACACGGCATTGACCTAATCCCCACGTAAGGACGGGCCGGGTCAGTGCAGGAACCTCCGGACTGTTCGAACAGCAGGGCCGTCATGCCTTGGATTGACCGGACATGGGTCACGTCCGCCGAAGTGGTGTATCGACGGCCACTCGGTGATCTCTTCTTTGAGGCTATGCGGTGAGTTCGGTGGGCAGGCTGGTGTCGTCGTTTTCTGACTCGATCGGGTGGAGGCGGCCCTTGGCGAGGAGGTCGAGTCCCATGTAGCGGCGGGCCTCGGTCCACTCGTCGTTCTGTTCGGCCAGCACGGCGCCGACCAGGCGGATGACGGCGGTGCGGTCGGGGAAGATGCCGACGACGTCGGTGCGGCGGCGGATCTCCTTGTTCAGCCGTTCCTGCGGGTTGTTCGACCAGATCTGCCGCCAGATCTCGCGCGGGAAGGCGGCGAAGGCCAGCAGGTCGTGCTGGGCGGCGTCCAAGTGGGCTGCGGCCTTGGGGAACTTTGCCTCCAGAGCGTCCAGGACGTGCTGCATCTGATCCTTCACGGCGTCGGTGTCGGGTTGCTCGAAGACGGTCCGCAGCAGCGTGGCCACCCAGGGCTGGGCCGATTTCGGGACCTGGCTGAGCAGGTTGCGGGCGTAATGCGTGCGGCACCGCTGCCAGCTCGCGCCGGGCAGGACCGCGCCGATGGCGTCGACCAGGCCGGCGTGGGCGTCGGAGATGACCAGCTGGACGCCGGACAGGCCGCGGGCGATCAGCGAGCGCAGGAAGGCCAGCCAGCCGGCGCCGTCCTCGGCGGTGGCGACGTCGATGCCGAGGATCTCGCGGTGTCCGTCGGCGTTGACGCCGACGGCGATCAGCGCGTGGACGTTGATGATCCGGCCGCCCTCGCGGACCTTCTGGGTCAGGGCGTCGACCCAGACGAAGGCGTAAGGGCCCTGGTCCAGGGGCCGGTTGCGGAAGGCGGCGACCTGCTCGTCGAGGTGCCGGGCCATCGCCGAGACCTGTGACTTGGACAGCTGGGTGACGCCGAGGGACTCGGCGAGTTTTTCGACACGGCGGGTGCTGACACCGAGCAGGTAGGCGGTGGCGACCACCGAAATGAGGGCCTGTTCGGCCCGGCGACGCCGTTCGAGAAGCCAGTGCGGGAAGTAACTCCCGCTCCTGAGCTTGGGGATGGCGAGTTCGACGGTGCCGGCCCTCGTATCCCACTCACGCGGGCGATATCCGTTGCGGTGGTTGACTCTCTCGTCGCTGACCTGCCCGTATTCGGCGTTGCAGAGTGCGTCCGCCTCCGCGGACATGAGTGCGTCGGCGAACGTCTTGACCATCGCGCGCAGCAGATCGGGACTCGCCGCAGCGAGGTTGTCCTCGGCGAGGACGTGCAGGGGCACACTGTCGGGTGCGGTCATCGTGCTGATCTCCTTCGGGCTTCGACACCTCGAAGATCAACCGGTGGCCGTTCATCTATGCGGGCATCATCCCGACGCCGGAACAAACCCCCGGATCAGGTCGAACCCGTACACCACTTCCCTGGACGCAACCCGGACATGCAATGTCTCGGTAGAGAGCGGCGGACAGCCCTGCGGCTTGTGGTGACGACCTGGCGGGTGCCGGGTGGATGCCTGAATCACGCCGG
>NZ_JBIBKS010000062.1:0-9807 GCF_042959345.1 Streptomyces sp. NPDC007905
TTGGTCGTTCGCTGCGGGGGCTGCTGGCGGCTGAGGGTGAGGTGCTGAACTCGACGGAGTTCACGCAGGTGGCGCTGTTCGCCATCGAGGTCGCCTTGTTCCGGCTGGCCGAGTCGCTGGGGATTCGCCCGGACTATCTGATCGGGCACTCGGTCGGTGAGATCGCGGCCGCGCATGTGGCGGGTGTGCTGTCCCTGGCGGACGCAGTCGAACTCGTGGTGGCCCGTGGCCGGTTGATGGGTGCCCTGCCTGCGGGTGGGGCGATGGTCGCGGTGCAGGCCGGCGAAGCGGAGGTCGCTGCGTCTCTCGAAGGGTTGGAGGGCCGTCTGGAGATCGCCGCCGTCAACGGCCCGTTCGCGGTGGTGGTTTCGGGTGACGAGGACGCAGTGGCGGAGTGGCTGCCGTGCTGGGAGGGCCGTAAGACGACCCGGCTTCGTGTCTCGCACGCCTTCCACTCGCCGCGTATGGAGCCGATGCTGGCGGAGTTCCGGGCGGTCGCGGAGCGGCTGACGTACGCGGAGCCGCGTATCCCGGTGGTCTCGAACGTCTCGGGTGAGCTGGTGTCGGCGTTCGACGCCGAGTACTGGGTGCGCCACGTCCGCCGGGCCGTCCGCTTCGCCGACGGGGTGCGCACGCTGTGGGACCTGGGCGTGCGCCGGTTCCTGGAGCTGGGCCCGGACGCGGTGCTGACGGCGATGGCCCGCCAGTGCGTGGAAGACGACACCGAGGCGGCGTTCGTGCCCGCCCTTCGAGGCAAGCAGGACGAGCGGGAGACCTTCGCCCGGTTCCTCGGACACGTGCACACCGCCGGTGTCGGCGTCGACTGGGAGGCGTTCTACGCCGGTACCGGCGCCCAGCGCGTCGAGCTGCCCACCTACGCCTTCCAGCGCCAGAACTACTGGCTGACGCCGTCGGCGCAGGGTGATGTCACGGCGGCGGGCCTCGACCGGATTGACCACGCGGTCCTGGCGGCGGCCGTACACCTCGGCGACCGCGACGAGTGGTTGTTCACCGGTCGGCTGTCCATGGACAGCCAGCCGTGGGTGCGGGATCACGTCGTGCTCGGTTCGGTGGTCGTGCCCGGTACGGCGTGGGTGGAGCTGGCGCTGGCCGCGGGTCGCCGTGTGGGTGCGCCGGTGGTGGACGAGCTGGTGATGGAGGCGCCGCTCCTGCTGGAGGAGGGGACGACCGCCCAGCTGCGGGTCACGGTCGGTACGGCCGGCGAGGACGGCCGCCGTGAAGTGGTGATCTTCGCCCGGCCCGAGGCCGATGACGACGATGAGGGCGAGACGACGTGCCACGCGCGTGGCTGGCTGGCCGCGGAGGAGACGGTCCAGGCGTGGGTGCCGCAGGAGTGGCCGCCCTCTCAGGCCGTGGAGATGACCGGCGAGGCGCTGTACGCGGGCATGGCGGAGCTCGGCTTCGACTACGGGCCGGTGTTCCAGGGCGTGCGTACGGCCTGGCGTGTCGACGACGAGGTGTTCGCGGAGGTGGCGTTGCCCGGTGACTCGGGCGGCGAGAACTTCGGATTCCACCCGGCGCTGTTCGACGCCTCCCTGCACGGTGCCTTCGCTGAGCGTGGCTCGGGCGACGGTGCGACGATCCTGCCGTTTTCGTGGTCGAAGGTGAGCGCGGGCCGCACAGGGCTGTCCCGGGTGCGGGTGCGGATCTCGCCCGCCGGTGACTCGGCCCTGCGCGTGGATGTCGTCTCCGAGCAGGGTGAGCCGGTGCTGAGCCTGGAGCGGCTGGACATGCGTCCGGTCGACCCGGCGCAGCTGGAGCGGCTGCGGCGCGGTGGCGGGCAGTCGGCGTACCAGCTGGGCTGGGCGCCGGTGACCCTGGGCGCTAGCCGGCCCGTGCGTGTCGCGGTGCTCGGCGCAGGTGTTGCCGCCGAGGGCGAGTCGTTCGAGGACCTGTCCGCGCTGGAACAGGCCGTGGCGGACGGCGCTCCGCTGCCGGAGCTGGTGCTCGCGGCTATCGGCGCCGAGGAGGCCACGGCCGCTGCGACCGGGGCACTGGCCCTGGTGCAGCGGTGGCTGGCGAGCGAGTGGCTGGGTGAGTCCCGGCTGGTCGTCACCACCCGCGGGGCGGTCGCTGTCGGTGACGAGACGCCCGACCTGGCCCAGGCCGCGGTGTGGGGTCTGCTGCGCAGCGCGCAGTCCGAGCACCCGGACCGGTTCCTGCTGACCGATCTCGACCTGGATGGTGACGAGCCGGCGTGGGGTGCGCTGCTCGACGCCGACGAACCGCAACTCGCCGTCCGCGGCGGCCGGGTGCTGGCACCGAGGCTGGCCAAGGCGTCGGCCGGGGAGTCGGTGACCGCGTTCGACGCTGACGGCACCGTACTGATCACCGGTGGCACCGGTGGCCTGGGCGCGCTCTTCGCCCGGCATCTCGCGACCGCGCACGGCGTACGTCATCTGCTGCTGCTCAGCCGGCGCGGCCCCGAGGCCGAAGGCGCCGCCGAGCTGGTGGCGGAGCTGGCGGAAGTGGGCTGCGAGACCCGCATCGCCGCGTGCGACGTGTCCGACCGGGCGCAACTGACCGCCGTACTCGATGCGTTGGAACACCCGCTGAACGGAGTCATCCACACGGCGGGCGTACTCGACGACGGCGTGATCGAATCGCTCACGCCCGAGCAGATCGAGGGCGTCATGCGGCCGAAGCTGGATGCCGCCCGGCATCTGCACGAGCTGACCGCCGACAGCGACCTGTCCGCGTTCGTGCTGTTCTCCTCCATGGCCGCCCTCATGGGCAGCCCCGGCCAGGCGAACTACGCAGCCGCCAACGCCGCGCTCGACGCGCTGGCCGCGTCCCGCCGGGCGGCCGGGCTGCCCGGCACCTCACTCGCGTGGGGTGTGTGGTCGGACGCTACGGGCATGGCGGCCCAGCTCGGGCAGGCCGAACTGGCCCGCCTGGAGTGGATGGGCCTGAGCGCGCTCACCGCCGAGACCGGCGTCGGCCTGTTCGATCAGGCTCTCGGTATGGACGTGGCCGTGGTCGTTCCGGCACAGCTGGAGACCGGCGCGCTGCGTGCGCAGGCCCGGGCCGGGATGCTGCCGCCGCTGCTGCGCGGGCTGGTCAGGATCCCGGGCCGGGCGGGTGAGACGGGTACCGGTGCGCTGGCCCAGCGGCTGGCCGGGGCGTCCGAGGCGGACCGCGAGCGGATCGTCCTCGAGCTGGTGCGGGCGCAGGCGGCGTCTGTGCTCGGCCATGCCTCGGCGGCCACGGTCGACCCGGAGCGTGCCTTCAAGGAGCTCGGCTTCGACTCGCTCAGCGCGGTGGAGCTGCGTAACCGGCTGACGCAGGCCACGGGTGTGCGCCTGCCCGCCACGCTAGTCTTCGACCACCCCTCCCCGGCGTCCGTGGCGCGCTACCTGAGGTCCCAGGTGACCACGGGCACGCAGACCACGAACGCCGGTCCAGGTGTGGCGCGGACACGGCAGGCGGACGCGGGCGAGCCCCTGGCGATCGTCGGCATGAGCTGCCGCTACCCAGGTGGGGTGACCACCCCGGAGCAACTGTGGGAGCTGGTGGCCTCCGGGCGGGACGCCATCGGGCCCTTCCCGACCGACCGCGGCTGGGACCTGAAGCGGCTCTACGACCCCGACCCCGACCAGGTCGGAAAGGTGTACGCGCGCGGTGGCGGTTTCGTCGAGGGCGCCGGCCTGTTCGACGCGGGCTTCTTCGGGATCAGCCCGCGTGAGGCGACCGCGATGGACCCGCAGCAGCGTCTGCTGCTGGAGGCGTCGTGGGAGGCGTTCGAGTACGCGGGCATCGATCCGACCTCCCTCAAGGGGAGCAACATCGGTGTCTTCTGCGGTGTCAGCTCCTCCGACTACGGTGTGTCCGGATCCGCGTCCCAGGTGGAGGGCTTCCGCCTCACCGGCTCCAGCACCAGCGTGGTGTCCGGCCGTATCGCCTACATCCTCGGCCTGGAGGGTCCGGCGGTGTCCGTGGACACGGCCTGCTCCTCCTCGGCCGTGGCCCTGCACTTCGCGTCCCATGCCCTGCGGGCCGGCGAGTGCGAGATGGCGCTCATCGGCGGCGTGACGATCATGTCCGGGCCGTTCCTGCTCACGGAGTTCAGCAGGCAGCGCGGTCTGTCGACGGACGGGCGGTGCCGTGCGTACGCCGCCTCGGCCGACGGCACCGGCTTCTCCGACGGTGTCGGCGCGCTCGTCGTCGAGCGACTGTCCGAGGCCCAGCGCAAGGGCCACAAGATCCTTGCCGTGCTGCGCGGCAGCGCCATCAACCAGGACGGCGCCAGCAACGGCATCACCGCCCCCAACGGCCCCTCCCAGGAGCGCGTCATCCGGCAGGCCCTGGCCAACGCGGGCCTGTCACCCGCGGAGATCAACGCCGTCGAGGGCCACGGGACGGGCACCAGGCTGGGTGACCCGATCGAGGCGCAGGCGCTGCTGGCGACGTACGGCCGTGAGCGGGATGGCGAGCCGCTGTGGCTGGGCTCGATCAAGTCGAACATCGGTCATACGTCCGCTGCGGCGGGTGTCGCCGGCGTGATCAAGATGGTGATGGCGATGCGGCACGGTGTGCTGCCGCCGACCCTGCACGTGGACGAGCCGTCGCCGCATGTGGACTGGGAGTCGGGCGAGGTCCGGCTGCTGACCGAGGGCCGCGAATGGCGGACCGAGGGGCGTCCTCGCCGTGCCGCTGTCTCGTCCTTCGGCGTGAGCGGCACGAACGCGCACATCATCGTCGAGGAGGCCCCGGCCGCGGACGAGCGGACCGAGCCCGAGACTCCGGCCGGCCCGCTGCCCGTCCTGGTGTCGGCGCGTGGCGAGGCCGCCCTGCGGGCGCAGGCGCGGCGACTGCGGGAGCGTCTGGCCGCCGATCCGTCCGTGTCCGTCGCGGACATCGGCCTCTCCTCCGCCACCACGCGCGCGCTGCTGGAGCAGCGTGCGGCCGTGGTCGCCACGGACCGCGAGGAACTGCTGGCGGGCCTGGACGCCCTGGCCTCCGCCGCCCCCGCGGTGAACGTGGTGGAGGGGCAGGTCGTCGGCTCGGGTGTGAAGCCGGTGTTCGTGTTCCCGGGTCAGGGTGCGCAGTGGGAGGGCATGGCGGTCGAATTGCTGGATGCCTCGCCGGTGTTCGCCGCGGAGATCGCGGCGTGCGGTGAGGTCCTGGCCGAGTTCGTGGACTGGCGTTTGGAGGACGTGCTGCGGGGAGCCGCGGGTGCGCCGTCGCTGGAGCGGGTCGATGTCGTGCAGCCGGCTCTGTTCGCGGTGATGGTGAGCCTGGCGGCGCTGTGGCGGTCCTATGGTGTGGAGCCGTCCGCGGTGGTGGGTCACTCGCAGGGCGAGATCGCCGCCGCGTATGTGGCGGGTGGGCTGTCGCTGCGGGATGCGGCGCGGATCGTGGCGGTGCGCAGCCAGCTGGTCCGTGACCGTCTGGCGGGTGGGGGCGGGATGATGTCGGTCGCGCTGAGTGCCGAGCAGGCCGGTGAGCTGATCGCTGCGTTCGTGGGTCGTGTGTGGGTCGCGGCGGTGAACGGCCCCTCGGCCGTGGTCGTCGCCGGTGATGCGGATGCGCTGGACGAGGTGCAGGCGGTCTGTGAGCGCGATGGCATCCGGGCGCGGCGCGTGAACGTGGACTACGCGTCGCACACCGCGCATGTCGAGGCGGTCGAGGCGGAGTTGCTGGAGGCGCTCGCCCCAGTGGAACCGACGGCAGGTCAGGTCCCCGTGTACTCCACCGCGGTCGGCGACTTCATCGACACCGCCGCGATGGATGCCGGGTACTGGTACCGGAACCTGCGTGGCCAGGTCGGCTTCGAACCGGCCATCCGCGCACTCGTCGACAAAGGCACCGGCTGCTTCCTGGAGATGTCGCCCCACTCCGTGCTGACGATGGCGGTCGAGGACACCGTCGAGGCAGTGGGCGCGGCGGCCCGGGTGGCCGTCATCGGCTCCCTTCGCCGGAACCAGGGCGGACTGCCCCGCTTCTGGCTGTCGCTGGGCCAGGCGCACGCCGCCGGTGTCGACGTGGACTGGGAGGCGGTGTACGCCGGAACGGGCGCCCGGCGCGTCGACCTGCCGACGTACGCCTTCCAGCGCGAGAACTTCTGGCTCATGCCGTCGGCGCAGAGCGGTGACGTCGGAGCGGCCGGTCTGGACCGGGTGGAGCACCCGGTGCTGGCGGCGGCCGTCCAGGTCGGCGACCGCGACGAGTGGGTCTTCACGGGCCGTTTCTCCACCGACTCGCAGCCGTGGGTGCGTGACCACGTCGTGCTGGGCGTGACGATCGTGCCCGGTACGGCGTGGGTGGAGCTGGCGCTGGCCGCGGGTCGCCGTGTGGGCACCCCGGTCGTGGACGAGCTGGTGATGGAGGCGCCGCTCCTGCTGGAGGAGGGGACGACCGCCCAGCTGCGGGTCACCGTGGGGGCTGCGGGCGAGGACGGCCGCCGCGAGGTGGTGATCTTCGCCCGGCCCGAGGCCGGTGACGACGACGAGCAGGGCGAGATGACCTGCCATGCGCGTGGCTGGCTGTCCGCGGAGGAGACCGCCCAGGCGTGGGTGCCGCAGGAGTGGCCGCCCGCGAGTGGTGTGGAGATGACCGGCGAGGCGCTGTACGCGGGCATGGCGGAGCTCGGCTTCGACTACGGGCCGGTGTTCCAGGGCGTGCGTACGGCATGGCGTGCCGACGACGTGGTGTTCGCGGAGGTGGCTCTGCCGGGCGACACCGGGGGAGAGGGCTTCGGTCTTCACCCGGCGCTGTTCGACGCCTCCCTGCACGGTGCCTTCGCTGAGAAGGGCTCGGACGACGGTGCCACGATCCTGCCGTTCTCGTGGTCGAGGGTGAGCGGCGGCCGCGCCGGTCTGTCCCGGGTACGCGTGCGGATCTCGTCCGCCGGCGACTCCGCCCTGCGGATCGACGTGGTGTCGGAGCAAGGTGAGCCGGTGCTGAGCCTGGAGCGGCTGGACATGCGTCCGGTCGACCCGGCGCAGCTGGAGCGGCTGCGGCGCGGCGGCGGTCAGTCGGCGTACCAGCTGGGCTGGGCGCCGGTGACCCTGGGCGCCAGCCGGCCCCTGCGGGTCGCGGTGCTCGGCGATGCGGCCGACCTGTCCGAACTGGCCGCGCTGGAGACCGCCGTCACCGAGGGCGGCTCGGCGCCGGAGGCGGTGTTCGCCTCGATCGGCACCCCGGCCGGTGACCCGGCCGAGGCAACCCGGGCCGCCGTCGGCGAGGCGCTGGTTCTGGTGCAGCGGTGGCTGGCGAGTGAGTGGCTGGGTGAGTCCCGGCTGGTCGTCACCACCCGGGGGGCAGTCGCCGTGGGGGACGAGACGCCCGACCTGGCCCAGGCCGCGGTCTGGGGTCTGCTGCGCAGCGCGCAGTCCGAGCATCCGGACCGGTTCCTCCTGGTGGACCTGGACGGCGAGGAGCCGGCCTGGGGTGCGGTGCTCGACGCCGACGAACCGCAACTCGCGGTCCGCGAGGGGCGGGTGCTGGCACCGAGGCTGGCCAGGGCGTCGGCCGGGGAGTCGATGACCGCGTTCGACGCGGACGGCACCGTGCTGATCACCGGCGGTACGGGTGGCCTGGGCGGGCTCTTCGCCCGTCACCTGGCGACCGCGCACGGTGTGCGTCATCTGCTGCTGCTCAGCCGGCGTGGTCCGGCGGCCGAGGGTGCCGCCGAGCTGGTGGCGGAGCTGGCGGAAGTGGGCTGTGAGGCCCGCGTGGCTGCCTGTGACGTGTCGGACCGGGCGCAACTGGCCGCCGTACTCGGTGCGTTGGAGCACTCGCTGACCGCGGTCGTGCACGCGGCGGGTGTGCTCGACGACGGTGTGATCGAGTCGATGTCGGCCGAGCAGATCGAGCGGGTCATGCGCCCGAAGGTGGACGCGGCCTGGCATCTGCACGAGCTGACGGCCGACCGTGACCTGTCGGCGTTCGTGCTGTTCTCGTCCGTGGCGGCTCTGATGGGCAGCCCGGGGCAGGGCAACTACGCGGCTGCGAACGCCGCGTTGGACGCGCTGGCCGCGTCCCGCCGGGCGGCGGGACTGCCCGGCACCTCCCTGGCGTGGGGTGTGTGGTCGGAGGCCGCGGGCATGGCGGCCCAGCTCGGGGAGGGTGAACTGGCCCGTCTGGAGCGGATGGGCATGAGTGCGCTGACTGCCGAGACCGGCTTGGGCCTGTTCGACCAGGCGCTGGATGTGGAGGCGTCGGTCGTGGCCCCGGTCCTGCTGGAGACGACCGCGCTGCGTGCGCAGGCGCGGGCGGGGATGCTGCCGCCTCTGCTGCGCGGGCTGGTCAGGATGCCGGGCCGTGCGGGTGAGGCGAGTGCGGGTGCGCTGGTGCAGCGGCTGGCCGGGGTGCCGGAGGAGGACCGCGAGCGGATTGTGCTGGAGCTGGTGCAGGCGCAGGTCGCAGCCGTACTCGGCCACGCCTCCGCCGCGTCGATCGAGGCGGAACGGGCGTTCAAGGACCTCGGTTTCGATTCGCTCAGCGCGGTGGAGCTGCGTAACCGGCTCACGCAGGCCACGGGTGTGCGCCTGCCCGCCACGCTCGTGTTCGACCACCCCACGCCGGCCGCCGTCGCGGAGCTGCTGCTGTCGGAGATCGGCGGCGGGGAACCGGCCGAGCCCCTCATCGACCAGGAGGTGAGGAAGCTCGAGGACATGCTCGCCGCGAGTTCCGCGGAGGAGCAGCAGCGGGTGGCCAAGCGCCTGCGCACCTTGCTGTCCGGCATCAGCGCCGCTGGTGCAGGGGACGGCGCCCAGGGCGAGAAGAAGCAGAGCGCCCGGGAGCGGATCGAAGCGGCCACCACAGCCGAGGAAATCTTCCAAATGATCGATGTCGAGCTGGGTGACGCGTGACGGGGGAAACAGGAATGACGGACAACATCGATCAGCAGGACGATCAGCAGGAAAAGCTCGTCCGCTACCTCAAGAAGGTCGCGGTCGAACTCAACGAGACCAGGGCTCAGCTTGAAGAGGTCGAGGCCCGGGCGACCGAACCGCTGGCGATCGTCGGCATCAGCTGTCGCTACCCCGGCGGTGTCACGACGCCCGAGGAGCTGTGGGACCTCGTGGCCTCGGGGCGTGACGCCATCACCGGGCTTCCCACCGACCGCGGCTGGGACCTGGAGCGGCTCTACGACCCCGACCCCGACCAGACCGGCAAGGTCTACGCCCGCGGCGGCGGATTCGTGGACGGCATCGGGGACTTCGACGCCGAGTTCTTCGGGATCAGCCCGCGTGAGGCGCTGGCCATGGACCCGCAGCAGCGTCTGCTGCTGGAGGCGTCCTGGGAGGCGTTCGAGCACGCGGGCATCGACCCGACCTCGCTGCGCGGCAGCGACACCGGCGTCTACTGCGGCCTGGGCGTCACCGACTACAGCCTGGCGCCGGAAGGCAGCCTGCCCCAGGTGGAGGGCTTCCAGCTGACCGGTGGCTCGGCCAGCGTCTCCTCGGGCCGTATCTCCTACCTGTTCGGTCTGGAGGGCCCGGCGGTGTCCGTCGACACCGCCTGCTCCTCCTCCGCCGTCGCCCTGCACCTCGCCGCCCAGGCGCTGCGCGCCGGTGAGTGCTCGCTCGCCCTCGCCGGCGGCGTGGCCCTCATGCCCGGCCCGTTCATGCTGCGGGAGTTCAGCAGGCAGCGCGGTCTGTCGGTGGACGGACGCTGCCGTGCGTACGCGGCCTCGGCCGACGGCACCGGCTTCTCCGACGGCCTCGGCCTGGTCGTTCTGGAGCGGCTCTCCGACGCGCGGCGCAACGGGCGGCGCATCCTCGGCCTCATCAGGGGCAGCGCGGTGAACCAGGACGGCGCCAGCAACGGCCTCACCGC
>NZ_JBIBKS010000063.1:0-7814 GCF_042959345.1 Streptomyces sp. NPDC007905
ATCCCGGCCCGCTCGAACGCCTCCCACGACGTCTCCAGCAGCAACCGCTGCTGCGGATCCATCGCCAGCGCCTCACGCGGCGAGATCCCGAAGAACTCGGCGTCGAAGTCCGCCGCGTCGTGGAGGAAGCCGCCCTCTCGGGTGTAGCTGGTGCCCCATTGGTCGGGGTTCGGGTCGTAGAGCTTCGCCACGTCCCAGCCGCGGTCCTCGGGGAAGCCCGACACCGCGTCGCGGCCGGAGGACACCAGGTGCCACAGGTCTTCGGGCGACCGCACGCCGCCGGGGTAGCGGCAGGCCATGCCCACGATCGCGAGGGGCTCGTCCGGCGTTCCGGTGGCCGTGGAGAGGGGCGCCGGCACGGCTGCCGGTGCCTCGCCGGAACCTGCGGCTTCGGTGGTGAGGAAGCGGGCGAGGGTGAGCGGGTTCGGGTAGTCGAAGATCAGGGTGGCGGGCAGGCGCATGCCGACGGCCGAGTTGAGCCGGTTGCGCAGTTCGACGGCGGTCAGCGAGTCGAACCCGATGTCCTTGAACGAGTCGTCCGCGCCGACCGACTGTGCTCCGGCGTGCCCGAGCACGGCGGCGACCTCGGTACGCACCAGGTCCAGCACCACCTGCTCGCGCTCGGCCTCCGCCAGCCCGGCCAGCCGCTGACCCAGCGATCCCTTCGGCGCGGTCCGCGCCGCGCGCCGCACCGGCGCGCCCCGCACCAGTCCGCGCAGGACCGGCGGCACGGGCTGCCCCTGGCCGTCGCGGAAGGCGGACGTGTCGAGCCGGATCGGGGCCACTGCCGCCCGATCGGTGGCCAGTGCGGCGTCGAACATCCGCAGGCCGTCCGCCGACGGGATCGCGGCGAGTCCCATGCGCTTGATGCGGGTGAGATCGGTGTGGTCGAGGCTGCCGGTCATGGCGCTCTCGCTGTCCTGCGCCCACAGACCCCAGGCCAGCGACGTGGCCCGCAGGCCCGCGGCACGGCGGTGCTCGGCGAGGGCGTCGAGGAAGGTATTGGCAGCGGCGTAGTTCCCCTGGCCCGGCGTGCCGAGGGTGCCCGCCACCGAGGAGAACAGCACGAACGCGGACAGGTCGCCGCACAGCTCAGCCGCCAGGTCGTGCAGGTTCAGCGCCGCGTCCACCTTCGGGCGGAACACGGCGTCCAGCCGCTCGGGGGTCAGCGAGCCGATGATTCCGTCGTCCAGTACGCCGGCGGTGTGGATGATCGCGGACAGGCTCTGCCCGGGCCCGGTCAGGAGTGTACGGACGGCGGCGCGGTCGGCCACATCACACGCGGCCCAGGTGACGTCGGCGCCCTGTGCGGTCAGCTCGGCGGCGAGCTCGGCCGCGCCGGGTGCGTCCCCGCCGCGGCGGCTGACGAGCAGCAGACTGCGGACGCCGTGCTCGGCGACCAGATGCCGGGCGAACAATCCGCCCAGGCCGCCCGACGCACCGGTCAGCAGGACGGTGCCGGAGCCGAGGCCGGGAAGTTCCGGCTCCGCGTCCGGCACGGCGACGCGGACCAGCCTGGGCACCCGGACCTCGTCGTCCGCGTGCACCGCGGCCTGCGGCTCACCCGACGCGATCAGGCCGGGCAGCACCCGGGCAAGGCCGGCGTCGTCAACACCGCTGCCCGCCTCGGCACGGGTATCGCTGGAGGTCTCGACCAGCACGATGCGGTCGGGGTTCTCGGTCTGCGCCGAGCGCACCAGTCCGCAGACCGCCGACTGGGCGAGGTCTCCCCCACGCGTCACCAGCACCAGGCGCCCCGGGCGTTCCTCGGCCAGCCACCACTGCACCAACTCCAGCACGGCATGGGCGACCTCACGGACCCGGGTGGCCAGGTCCGCGCCGGCCCCGGTCGGGCAGGGCACGACCACGGCATCGGCGACGGCTCCGGCATCGGCTCCGGTGACCGCCGGCGAGTCGGCGGCCCCAAGCGCGGCGAGATCCTCGTACGTCTCGATCCTCATGCCACCCGGCGCGGACGGCAGGCTGACCGGCGTCCACTCCAGGCCGAAGACCGCGTCGTCGCCGCCGGAACCGGCGCGCAACTGGTCGGCGGGCACCGGGCGCAGCGTCAGCGCGTCGACCCGCGCGACCGGCTCCCCGGTGCCGTCGGCCAGCACCAGCGACACCGTGGAGGTGCCGGTGCCGGCGCGCGAGACCTTCACCCGCAGGCCGGAGGCTCCGGCAGCCGCCAGGCGCACGCCGCTCCACGCGAACGGCAGCAGCCCGTTCCCCGTCCCGGCCTCGGGCTCGACCGCGCCCAGCCAGACGGAGTGCAGGGCGGCGTCGAACAGCGCGGGGTGCAGACCGTACGCGCCCGCGTCCGTCCGCTCCGCACCGGGCAGCTCCACCTCGGCGAAGAAGTCGTCCCCGCTCCGCCACGCGGCGCGCAGCCCCTGGAAGGCGGGGCCGTAGTCGAGCGCCATGCCGGCGAGGCGGTCGTAGAACCCGTCGACGTCGATCGGCTCCGCTCCCACGGGCGGCCACGCGGCGAGCAAGCCGTCCACGGGTCCTCCAGTGGCGACGGTCAGCGAGCCGGAGGCATGCCGGACCCATGCCCGCCCGGAGTCGTCCTCGTGGGCGTACGCGTCAGCGTCGTCGATCCGCGAGTGCACGGTCAGCGGCCTGCGGCCCGAGCCGTCGTCGGCGCCGACGCGCACCTGCAGGGCGACGCCGCCGCGCTCGGGCACGAGCAGCGGTGTCTCCAGCGTCAGCTCTTCCAGCAGGTCGCAGCCCACGGCGTCGGCAGCGGTGACCGCCAGCTCGACGAACGCGGTTCCCGGCAGGAGCGCGACCCCACCGACGGCGTGGTCCACCAGCCACGGATGCGTGTGCGGCGAAAGCCGCCCGGTGAGCAGGTGTCCGTCGCCGTCGGCCAGCGGCACGGCGGCGCCGAGGAGCGGGTGACCGGCCTCGCCCTGCCCCACCGCGCGCATGCCACCGGCAAGGGCGGGGGCGTCGAGCCAGTAGCGCTCGCGCTGGAAGGCGTAGGTGGGCAGGTCGACGCGGCCGGCACCCGGGAAAAAGGCGTGCCAGTCCACTTCGACGCCGCCGACGTGCAGTTGGGCGAACGCGGTGGTGAGCGCCCGGGCTTCGGGGCGGTCGGCTCGGAGTACGGGGATGGTGACGATGTCGTCCACACAGCCCTGCGCCATGCCGCTGAGGACACCGCCGGGTCCGATCTCCACGAACCTGGTCACACCCAGGCCGTGCAGGGTCTGGATACCGTCGGCGAAGCGCACCGCCTCACGGACGTGCCGCACCCAGTACTCGGGCGTGTACGACTCGGCCGGCCGGCCGGTGAGATTCGAGACCACCGGGATCCGCGGCTCACTGAACGTCAGACCGCGAACAACCTCTGCGAACTCCCCCAGCATCGGGTCCATCAACGGCGAGTGGAAGGCGTGACTGACCTTCAACCGGGACGTCTTACGACCCTGACCGGCGAAGATCTCACCGACCGCGGTGACCGCGTCCTCAGCGCCGGAAACCACAACTGACCGAGGACCGTTGACCGCCGCAATCCCTACCCCGTCGGTCAGGTGCGGCAGCACCTCGTCCTCCGTCGCCTGGACCGCGACCATCGCCCCGCCGGCGGGCAGCGCCTGCATCAGTGCGGCACGCGCCGACACCAGCTTCGCCGCATCCTCGAGCGACAACACACCCGCCACATGAGCGGCCGCAATCTCACCCACCGAATGACCGGCCACATAATCCGGCCGCACACCCCACGACTCCAGCAACCGGAACAGCGCCACCTCGACCGCGAACAACGCCGGCTGGGCGCAACCCGTCTGATGAAGCGTTTCCGCATCGACGTCGACCGGCGCGTCCAAAAGCGCGCACACCTCGTCGTACGACGCAGCGAACACCGGGTACGCCGCGTACAGCTCACGCCCCATTCCCAGCCGCTGCGAACCCTGGCCCGAGAACAAGAACCCGAGCTTGTCCGCCGAGTGAGCGCGCCCGGCAACGACGTTCGCCGCCGGTTCGCCTGCCGCGAGGGCCTCCAGCCCCGCCCGCAGCTCGGCCGGGTCGGTGCCGATCACCGCGGCCCGGTGCTCCAGTGCCGAGCGCGTCGTGGCCGACGAGAATCCGGCGTCGACGGGCGACACGTCGTCGGTCGCGAAGGCCAGCAGACGCTCCGCCTGGGCCCGCAGCGCCACTTCACTCTTTGCTGACAGCACCCACGGCACGGGCACCGGGCGGTGTTCCCGGGCCGGCTCGGCCGCGGCCGCGGCGGGCGCTTCCTCGATGATCGTGTGCGCGTTGGTGCCGCCGATACCGAAGGAGGACACCGCGGCCCGGCGGGGCCCGGTGGTCCCGGGCCATTGCACCGGCTCGGTCAGCAGCCGCACGGCGCCTGCCGACCAGTCGACGTGCGCGGTCGGCTCGTCCACATGGAGCGTCTGCGGCAGCACGCCGTGCCGCATCGCCAGCACCATCTTGATCACACCGGCGACACCCGCGGCGGCCTGCGTGTGACCGATGTTGGACTTGACCGAGCCCAGCCACAGCGGCTGTCCTTCGGGCCGCTCCTGGCCGTACGTGGCGAGGAGCGCCTGCGCCTCGATCGGGTCGCCGAGCCGCGTGCCCGTGCCGTGGGCCTCGACGGCGTCCACGTCGGCCGGCGTGAGCCCGGCGGACGCCAGCGCCTGCCGGATCACCCGCTGCTGCGAGGGGCCGTTGGGCGCGGTCAGACCGTTGGACGCACCGTCCTGGTTCACCGCACTGCCGCGGACCAACGCCAGCACCTGGTGCCCGTTCCGACGCGCGTCGGACAACCGTTCCACCAGCAGCAGACCGACACCCTCGCCCCAGCCCGTGCCGTCGGCACCGGCCGCGAACGCCTTGCACCGGCCGTCGGGCGACAGCCCGCGCTGCCGGCTGAACTCCACGAACAGGTCCGGCGTGGTCATGACGGTGACGCCCCCGACCAGGGCCATCGAGCACTCGCCGCTCCGCAGTGCCTGGGCGGCCAGGTGCAGGGCCACGAGTGAAGACGAGCAGGCCGTGTCGACCGTGACCGCGGGACCCTCGAGGCCGAACGTGTAGGAGATGCGTCCGGAGACGACCGAGGCCGCCTTGCCGGTGAGCGCGTACCCCTCGATCTCCTCGGGCGCGTTGCGTAGCCCGTTGGCGTAGTCCTGGCCGTTGGTGCCGATGAAGACACCGGTGCGGCTGGCGCGGACGGACGCGGGGGCGATGCCGGCGCGTTCGAAGGCCTCCCACGCGGTCTCCAGCAGCAGCCGCTGCTGCGGGTCCATCGCCAGCGCCTCACGCGGCGAGATCCCGAAGAGACCGGCGTCGAAGCGGTCGGCGCCCTGGATGAAGCCGCCCTCGCGCGAGTACGTCTTGCCGGGCCGGTCGGGGTCGGGGTCGTAGAGCGCGTCGATGTCCCAGCCGCGGTCGGTGGGGAAGCCGGACATCGCGTCCCGGCCGGAGCTCAGCAGCTCCCACAGGTCCTCCGGCGACTGGACGCCGCCGGGGAAGCGGCAGCTCATGCCGACGATCGCGAGGGGCTCGTCGGCCGCGGCGGCGGCCGTCGCCTGCGCGGCGGCCTTCTCCAGCCCGTGCCGACCGAGGAGTTCCTCGCCCAGGTGACGGGCGAGGGCGGTGGGGGTCGGGTGGTCGAAGACCAGGGTGGTGGGCAGCTTGAGGCCAGTGGCCGTGTTGAGCCTGTGGCGCAGTTCGACGGCGGTGAGCGAGTCGAAGCCGGTCTCGCGGAACGTCCGGTCGGCTTCGAAGGCACCCTTGCCCGTGTGGCCGAGCACCGTGGCGGCCTGCTCGCGGACCAGGTCCAGCAGGATGCGGCCCTGCTCCCCCGGCGTGGCGCCGAGGAGGCGCTCGACCAGCGCGGACGCGGGTACTTCGGGGCTCTGCGCGGCCCGGGCGCGTGCTTCGAGGGCCTCGCGGGCCTCGGGCACGCCGTGCAGCAGCGGGCAGGGCCGCGTGCCGGCGAAGGCCGGGACGAAGCGCTCCCAGTCCACGTCCGCGACGGTCATGGAGGTCTCGCCGTGGGTCAGCGCACCGTGCAGCACGGAGATCGCGGGAAGGGCCGCGATCGCCCGTACGCCGCGCCGCCGCAGATGGTCACCGGCGGCGCCGTCGGCCATGCCTCCGTCCGCCCAGGATCCCCACGCGACGGCCAGCGCGGGCACGCCCTGCGCCCGGCGGTGCTCGGCGAGGGCGTCGAGGAAGGCGTTCGCGGCACCGTAGGCGCCTTGGCCGCCGTTGCCCCAGACACCGGTCATCGAGGAGAAGAGCACGAAGGCGTCGAGGTCCTGACGGTCCCGGGTGAGCTCATGCAGATGGAGCGCTGCGTCCACTTTGGGGCGCAGCACGTTGTTGAGGCGCTCGGGCGTGAGCGATTCGACCAGGCCGTCGTCGAGTACGCCTGCGGTGTGCACCACGGCGTTCACGGTGTGCCGGCCGAACAACTCGGCGAGCGCGTCGCGGTCGGCCGCGTCGCACGCGACGACGGTGACCTGAGCGCCCAGTTCCGCCAGCTCCGCCTTGAGTTCGGCGGCGCCCGGGGCGTCGGGGCCCCGGCGGCTGGTGAGCACCAGGTGCTCGGCACCGGCACCGGCGAGCCAGCGGGCCACGTGCCCGCCCAGCGCACCCGTACCACCGGTCACGAGCACGGTGCCGCGCGGCGACCAGGGTGCATCCGCCGGTGCCGCGCTCTGCGGCGCGCGCACGAGGCGGCGGCCGTACACTCCGGAGGCGCGTACGGCGAGCTGGTCCTCGTCGGCCTGGGCCAGCAGGCCGGCCAGTCGTTCCAGCGCGCGGGAGTCGAGCTCGGCGGGCAGGTCGACGAGCCCGCCCCAGCGCTGCGGCTGTTCCAGGGCGACGATCCTGCCCAGGCCCCAGAGCTGGGCGGAGACGGGGTCGGTCAGCAGATCCGCCGTGCCGGTCGACACTGCGCCGCTGGTCAGGCACCACAGCGGGGCCTCGATCCCGGCGTCGCCGAGGGCCTGGACGAGCAGGACGAGCCGCTGGAGGGCGTTCGCCCCCGCTTCTCCCTGTGCTGCGGCGAACAGGATGCCATCGGCCTGCTCGTGCCCGGCGTCGGCGAAGGCCCGGGCGAGCGCGTCACGGTCGGTGTCCTCGCCCACGGCGAACGGTACGAGCGCGACGCCGAGTTCCGTGAGCCCGGCGCGGATCGCCTCGGTCCACGCGGTCTCCTCGGAGACCACGTGGAGCCAGGTCCCCGACGGAGCGGCCCGGACCATGTCACCGAGCGGCTGCCAGGTGATCCGGTAGCGCCAGCCGTCGGTGGTGGACTGCTCGCGCCGCTTCCGGCGCCAGGCCGACAGCTTGGACGCGACCACGTCCAGTTCGGCGGGCTCCAGTCCCAGGAGCGCACCGAGAGGTGCCCGGTCCTCGCTCTCGACGGAGTCCCAGAACTCGGCGTCCATCGCGTCCGGGGCGCCGGCGGTCGCCGCCCGAGGCGCGTCGAGCCAGTAGCGCTCGCGCTGGAAGGCGTACGTGGGCAGGTCGACACGGCGGGCGCCCGGGAAGAGCGCCTGCCAGTCGGGGGAGATGCCGTGGGTGTGCAGCCGCCCGATCGCGGTGACGAGCGCGTACGGCTCGGGGCGGTCGGCGCGCAGGACGGGAACCGTGACGATGTCTGTGCCGTCGTCGAAGCAGCCCTGCGCGAGGGCGCTCAGCACGCCACCGGGTCCGATCTCGACGAACGTGGTCACGCCCAGATCACCGAGGGTCTGGATACCGTCGGCGAAGCGCACCGCCTCACGGACGTGCCGCACCCAGTACTCGGGCGTGTACGACTCGGCCGGCCGGCCGGTGAGATT
>NZ_JBIBKS010000064.1:0-7224 GCF_042959345.1 Streptomyces sp. NPDC007905
GGCTGCGCGCCGCATTGCCGCAGATCAAGCGGATCATCCGGGTCCTGGCCAAGGACACCGACTTCTGGCACGACACTGTCTGGATCAGCGACTCGACCCCGGTGCCGTGCGGGATGTCCCGGCCCACGGTGAAGCGGTCCGAGCTGGCGGGCTGGGCGAACTACGGATACTGCGCGTCGCATTCACGGTTCTTCTGGGGACTGCGGCTGTATCTGGTGTGCACCCCGTCGGGGATGCCGATGCTGTGGGCGCTGGCCGATCCCAAGATCGGCGAACGGGAGGTGCTCGCCGCGATAGTACGGGCGTCGGGGATGTGGGCGGCCTGGCAGCGGTCGCGGTCGTCGGTCCAGGACCTGGGCAGATAGAGGTCACGGTCGACGAGGGCGTGTCCCCGGCTCGTGGCATAGGCGGCGAACACGCCGATCTGACAATTTTCGGTGCGCCCGGCGGTGCCGGAGTATTGGCGCTGTACTCCGGCGGAGGTGGTCCCCTTCTTGATGAAGCCGGTGTCGTCGACAATCAACACGCCGTCGTCATCGCCGAGTTGGTCGGCCACGTACTGCTGCAGGTCGTCGCGGACACTGTCGGCGTCCCAGCGGCTGCGGGAGAGCAGGTACTGCAGTCCGTCCGGGGTGGCGTGGCCGGCCCACTCGGCGAGCTGCCACCCGTTCTTGCGGCCGACCGGAGCGAGCAGGCCGCGTACGTAGTCTCGCATCCGCCTGCGGGGCTCGATCCGGGTGAAGCGGCTCCCGATCCGCAGGAAGAGTTCTTCGAGTTCTCGATCCCACACATTCACCGACGCATCAATGAGCATGCCGAGGGACTGCTCGCACCAGCTCACGGGCATGCAGCAGAGCACTCGTTCGTGGGGCGCGGTGGGGAAGTCCGTCCCGCCCACCTGGCGCCCCGCTACACTCCACGCCACCAGGCCGCTGACCAGCCCAGATACCGAACTACGGCTGGAGTACTAGTGCCGCGCGGTACAGCTGGCACACCTCGGTCTCCGTCGGCTGGGCGGCGGCCTTGTAAGGCCCAGCCTCAGTGCTGAGCCAGCGGATCCGCTCCAGTAGCTCCGTTCCTGGCGTGCCCGGCTTCCAGACGACAATGTGCCGATTCTGGTCGGGTGGCAGCCTGAGGGGCAGATGCTGGAGACCGCGAGCCCGCAGGATCTCCGCAATATCCGTGAGCGCGACTCCGCGCAGGCTCCGGTGCTTCCCGATGTCCCGCAGCTGCCTCATGGGGAGGAGCGCGAGGTCGCCGCGGCCAGCGAACATGTGGCTGATTCGGAATTGGCGTGACTCGGCGAGCAGTTTTTGTTCAGCTACGGAAGGCATCGTCCCCCCAGAGATGATGGCTTTCGGCAGCGTACGGGCCGCTCACGCTCGGCGTCCGGGAATTGTCAACCTTTGTCAGTCATGGACCAACTTGGTCGCGGGTCCGTTGATCGAGTGGCATGGCGGCGGTCCGGAGTTGGTCGAGCTGCCCGTAAGCGACGTGCAGTTTGAGCGGTTGCGCCTCTCGGTTGCCCAAGTGCCGCTTCATGGCGTCCAGGAGGCAGCAGCGGAAGTCTGCGTGGACCAATTCGTCTGTCATGCCTCATAGGTATCGGTGCATCTGAGTGGAGGGTGACGGCGCTCGGCGGCGGATGCGGAGGCGGCCCACCCGACGAAGTGGCTCGGTGTGACCGTGGCAGCGCGGACGTGGGCCGGTGACGGGCACGGTCGGTCGCCCCGCCGGATGGGGCCCGTCTCCTTGTCTGTGTCACCGGCGCAGCTCCAGGGCGAGTCGGCGCAGGCCGCGCAGGGTGTCGCAGAGGGTGGGGTCGTCCACGCATTGCTCGCACCGGTAGCGGTGGTGCTTGTGTGCGGCCAGGACGGCCTGCACGGTGCAGTGGCGGCAGCCGGGAGCAGTGTCCTGTCAGCGCTGGTCGTCGTTGGCCGCCCTCGGACGGCCCAAAGATCGCGCAGCAGCTCACCGGGCCGGGGAGCGCTGCCGCCTGGCAGGTACACCGGGGCCGAGGAGGTCCACTCGGTCTCGAACAGCTCCCGGACGGCCTCCACGGTCGCGCCGACGTTCTCCACGGGCGCGTGCCCGTGCTCCGCGTATCCGATGGCGTACTTCAGGACATCCTCGAGGGACTTGGTGCCGTGGTCGCGCAGGAGCAGCAGCCAGGCGTCGAAGGCGCCGGGCACGGCGGCCGCGAGCGGTCCCGTACCGGGTACGAGATCCAGACCGAGTCCCCTGTAGTGCTCGATCGTGGCGCCCGCCGGGGCCACGCCCTGCCCGCACAGCACGCGCACCTCGCCGCCGGCCGGGGCGAGCAGGATCGGCACCTCACCGGCGGGCCGGTTCAGGTGCGGTTCCACCACGTGCAGCACGAAGGCGCCGGCCACGGCCGCGTCGAACGCGTTGCCGCCGTCCTCCAGGACCGCCATCGCCGACTGGGAGGCGAGCCAGTGCGTGGAGGAGACCATGCCGAAGGTGCCCTGGAGGGTGGGCCGAGTGGTGAACTGCATCCTCACCTCGGTGTTCGCGTGCGTCAGCCAGCCCCATCAGTACCCCAGACCGCTCTGGGGAGAATCTGGGGAGTCTGAGCTCGGCTCCGGTCGCGTCGACCAGGCAGCAGACTACCGAGTCGCTGCCTGGCAGCCATATCCCCCTCGCGACCGCCCCTAGCGCCGCCACCACGTGATGCGTCATCGGAAACATGTCACACTCTCCGGAAGTGGAGGAAAGAGCAGGTCAGGCGATGTTTCTCGGCCCAGCAGGCCAACCATGTAGCCCCCAGAGCGTCAGCGAAGTCGCGCGTGGCCTTCCGCCGAGAAGACTCCTTCGCAGTGCACCGCAGCCACACGCTGCGGTGCACTGTCGCGGTGACGATGCGCACGGCGACCGCTCGGCGTCTCTGGGGGCGGCCCCCCTCGCCGGGCAGGGCGGCGTAGGGGTGCAGACCTCAGCCGGCTGTCAGCGCCTCGTCCGCCAGACCCATGTGCAGGCGAAGAGCGCCACGACAAGGCCCAACTCGCGACAGCTGTCAGCAGGACTGCTTCAGGTAGAAAAGGGCCATCTGGGCCAGCAGCTTGTCCTCGGGCAGACGCTTCGCGGGTGGCGCCTCGGCCTCTGCTTGCCCGGTCACCGCGGCATCCTCGGTGGACGGAGGACTACCGGTCGCGGTGACGGATGCCCCTTCGTCGCCCTTACCACCGGTGTTCGACTCGTCGCCTGCCATGCTGTGCCTCCCGTGTCGATCTCGCCTCGCCCCCGAGCGATCCAGTCGCCTCGGGGTCACCCTCCGTGGAAGTCGGGGACCCTGGTACCGATGCCGGCCTTTTCCGCCGTCTCCTGGACATGGGCCGCCACCGCGATGTCGAGCATCGCGAGGCCGAATTGCGAGTAGACGAGCACCTCGTCCCGGTCACGGCGGGGCGCGGAGCGGCCGAGGAGCACATCGCCCAGCGTGCAGCGGATGAAGTCCCGGTGGCCCCGCCGCTGTTCGAGCCGGTGCAGCGAGGTGCCGACCCGGCAGATGTGGTCGGGGTCGTCCACGACGTTGTCGCGCCGCTCCAGTTCCTCGGGGGCGATGTCGCGCACCGACATGTGCAGGATCGTGGCGCCGTCGGGGCAGTCCGTCAGGCTCGCGATGTGCGGCTCGCGGACGTTCGTGGCGATCGACACCAACGGCGCGGCGCCGAGCACGGCGTCGGTCGACCCTGCCGTCTCGACTTCGGCGCCGGGCGCGAACCCGCGCACCCGGGTCGCGAAGTCGCGGGCGCGGTCCTCGACGACGTCGAACAGCAGGATGCGGCACTCTCCGCCGTACGCGGCGAGGAGATTCCGCACGATGGCGAGATTGATCGGGCCGCAGCCGATGACACCGAGCGTGCTGAGCCGCTCCTCGGTGTGCAGCGTCCGCGCCGCGAGGGCCGCGCTTGCCCCCGTGCGGGCGAAGTTGATCTCGGAGCCTTCCATCAACGATGTCACACGGCCGTCGGCGAGGGAGTTGACGGCGATGACGGAGGAGGCCCGGTCCTTTCCGACATCGACGTTGCCGGGAAAGGACGAAATCCACTTCATTCCGGCGCGTTCGTCTGCGCGCAGGTATGCGGGCATGCCGACGATGCGGTCCCGGGGGCGCGAGGAATCGGTCAGGAAGATGGAGAACGGCACGGTTGCCGTTCCGGCCGCGTGCGCCTCATAGGCCGACCGCACCGCCGCCACGATCTCCTGATGACGGTCGGCCAGACAGGCGGCCACCTGCTCACGACCCAGCACCAAAACCCCGTCGGCCATTGCCCGTTCTCCCTCGTCGGTCACGCAGGTCCGCTGCCGGCCGCGCAGGTCCGCGCGGATCGTGTCCAAGGGTGCACGAGAGCAACGCGGTGCGGGAAGCGTGCGGGCACACCCCGCCCGAACTGCCGGGCAGTTGCCGCACAAACGCCCCGGTTCTGCCGCTCCTCCGCCTCTTCGGTGCCGCCGAAAGTGCTGCCGAAAGTGCCGGTGCGTGCCGAGCCCGGGACCTAGCCTCGACAGGGAGACGTGTGCGATCAAACGGTACTCGTCTGCACCGCTCACCTCCGCCGGGACCGCTGGCTCACAGCTTGCGGATCCCTTGATCCTCCACCGCCCAAAGTCGCCCGTCGGCTCCGACCGTGCTCACTGGGATCTCGCCTTCATGACTGTCCTTCTCAAGGGTGACTTCGCCAGACTCTGGCTCGCCTCCGGAATGTCCACCCTCGGAGACGGCGTCACGATCGCGGCCGGCCCGCTGCTCATGGCGAGCATCAGCAGCGACCCGGCGGTCGTCGCGGGGGCGGCGTTCGCCCAACAGCTGCCGTGGCTGCTCTTCTCCCTCGTCAGCGGTGTGCTGGTGGACCGCGTCGACCGCCGCATGGTCGTGGGCGCCGTGGGCGTCATGCGTGCGGTGGTGATGGGTGGACTCGCCCTTTTGGTGTGGCAGGGATGGGCGAACGTCCCCATCGTCTACGCGGCGGTGTTCCTGCTCGGCGTCGGCGCCACTCTGTCGGACAACGCGGGCCAGGCGCTGTTGCCGAGCGTGGTCGCCGACGGCGATCTACCCAAGGCCAACGCCGGGCTCTCCGGCATCCGCATGGTCTGCAACCAGTTCGCGGGACCGCCCCTGGGCGGCTGGCTGTTCGCCGTCGCGGCCGCCGTTCCGTTCGGCATGGACGCGGCCTGTTTCGCCCTTGGCGCGCTGCTCATGTTCAGCCTGCCGCGCCGAGGGACCGGCGGCAGCGACACGGCACCGGCCGAGCCCGCCCGCCGTGGATCCATCCGCAAGGAGATGGCCGAGGGGCTGCGCTGGCTGTGGAATCACAACGCGCTGCGCACGCTCGCGGTGACCATGGGGCTCATGAACGTCACGTACGGCGGCACCTACGCGACGTACGTGCTGTACTCGCGGGAACGTCTGGGCCTCACCGAGGTCGGCTATGGCTTCCTGCTCGCCGCCACGGCCGTGGGCGGCGTGGTGGGCACCCTCGCGGTCGCCCGCCTCGAGGCCCGGTTCGGCTCGGCCGCACTCCTCAGGTTCGGCCTGATCACGGAGACCCTGACGCATCTCGTCCTGGCGGCGACGCGGCTGCCCTGGGTGGCCGCGATCACGCTGGTCGTCTTCGGCGCGCACGCATCGATCTGGGGCGTCATCGGCGTCACGCTGCGCCAGCGGGTCACACCGGCCGAGATGCTCGGCCGGGTCAACAGCGTCTGTCTGCTCTTCAGTATGGGCGGCTACGCCGTCGGCGCGCTGCTCGGCGGTTTCGTCGCCCGCACCCTCGGCATCACGGGTCCGTTCTGGGTGGCCTTCGCCGCGATGTGCGTCCTGACGCCCGTCGTATGGCGGCACATGACACCTACCGCGCTCGCCCCCGAAACCAAGAAGCCCGGCACCCCGTCCCACCCGACTCCGACCTCAGGGCAGTGAATCGCCATGACCACCGAACCCTTCACCGTCGACCCGGAGGCCGCGCTGCGTGAGCTCTTCGCCGAGATCCTGGAGTTGCCGCCGCAGGACATCGGCGCGGACGACGACTTCTTCCATCTCGGCGGGCACTCCCAGCTCGCCATACGCCTGGCCGCCAAAGTCCGCACCCGCCTCGGTGTGAAGATCTCCGTCTCGGATGTCTTCGCCGCCCCCACCGTCGCCGGGCTCGCGGTCTGCGCGGCCCAGGCACCCAAGGCCCCGGCGCCGTTGACCCGGCGCGTGAGCCGCGAGCCCTAGTACTCCAGCCGGACTTCTGTATTTCTCCTGGTCAACGGCTTGGAGGTGGGGAGTGTAGCGAGGGTTTGGCATGGGTGGGGCGGTCTTGGGCCGGCTGTCCCACCAACGTGCGCCCGCGCCGCATGTAATGACAGCGTCGTGCTCGTGCCTGGTGGCGACGCCTCCAGCGGGACCAGTTCACCGCATGGTTGCGGCGTGAAGGATGGCGGCGGGGTTGAGCTGCCAGCAGACGACGGATCTCGGCTGGTGTGAGGTCCACGGGGTCGGGTGTGTCGGCCGGGTCACCCCCTTTTCGCGCTCCTGCACGGCCATCACCGCGAGGAACGCGTGGGCGAGCATGGCGAGCGTGATGTGCCGGTACCAGCCCACATAGCGGCGGACCTCGTACTGATCCATGCCGCACTCGTTCTTCGCGCTCTGGAAGCACTCCGCAATCTTCCAGCGGCATGCGGCGACGCGGACCAGGTCGGCGACGGTGGCCTCCAGCGGAGCGCAGGCGAGGTAGTAGGCGATCTCGTCGGGCTTGCTGATGCTGCGCCGGGCTAGCATCCATTGCTGCCGGGTCGGCTCGCCGCCGTCGCTCGATGGGCGGCGGAGGACATCGAGGCGGTCGCAGCCACGCTCAACAGCCGCCCCCGCAAGAGCCTAGGCTGGAAGACACCCGCCGAAGCCCTCAACGACCATCTACTATCGATCAAATAAGCCGGTGTTGCACCCACCGGTTGAACCTGGTTTGACTGCCGCGATCCGAATGGTGAATGAGGCCGGAGTCCTTCTTGATCCGGCGTCTCCACAGTGCCATCTCCAGGGCGTCCAGCGGGAGTTCGGTACGCATGTGGTCGGCGACCTGCCAGCCGACAATCATTCGTGAGTACACGTCCAGGACAAACACCACATACGCCCAGCCCGACCAGGTTCTGACGTAGGTCATGTCCGCGACCCAGAGCTGGTCCGGGCCCGAAGCGGTGAAGTCACGGTCGACCAGG
>NZ_JBIBKS010000065.1:0-6786 GCF_042959345.1 Streptomyces sp. NPDC007905
CCACCCGCGCCATCCGCGACCAACCCGAACGGGCCCTCCCCATCCTGGGCATCACCTACAAGCCCGACCTCAACGGAACTTGATCAAGCCCTGGCGGACCAGCAGCGGAGGCCCGTCGCTGCCGCGCGGACCGTGCGGCAGCTCGGTCCACGGCTCAGAAACCACCGCGGGCAAGGTCAAGGAAGCCCTGGGAAGGGCCAATGGAAGCCCGGATGGTCACGGATGATGCCCGCGAGGCTAAGGAGGCATTCAAGCACTGACCACGCCTCCCACCGGTAATCCGAAAAGGGGCCTGCCCGGCGTTATGCCGTGACAGCCCCCTTTTGGGATCAGCCGTTACACCCGCGCGTTGACCGAAGGTGGCGAAGTGAGGCACCAAGCCCGCCACCTGCGTCGCTCCACCGGCGGGGCGCCGGGTCAACCCTCGGCTGCCGGACTGACAACCCTCAGGAGGTGCTGAGCATGCCTTCGCGCAAGCGGGCCAGGAGACGGGAGATCAGCCGGGAGACGTGCATCTGGGAGACGCCGAGACGTTCGCCGATCTCTGCCTGGGTGAGTTCCTCGACGAACCGCCAGTGAATGATCTTCCGGTCGCGCTCGTCCAGCTCGGCGATCATCGGGGCCAAGGCGTGGAAGTCCTCGACCAGGCCGAGGGCCACGTCCTCGTTGCCGATGAAGTCAGCGAGCGCTGCCTCGCCGTCCTCGCTGCCACTGATCGCCGCGTCCAGAGAAGCCGACTTGTAGCCGTTGGAGGCCAGCCGCGCCTCGACGACCTCGTCCTCCGGAAGGCTCATCAGCTCGGAAAGCTCCTTGGTCGTCGGTGTCCGGCCCAGCCGGCTGCGCAGCTCCTCGGTGGCACGGGCCAGCTGGACGCGCGCCTCCTGCAGCCGGCGCGGAACGTGCACCGCCCAAGAAGTGTCGCGGAAGAACCGCTTGATCTCACCGACGACGTAGGGGATCGCGAAGGAGGTGAACTCGACCTCGCGGGACAGCTCGAACCGGTCGATGGCCTTGATCAGTCCGATCATGCCGACCTGGACGATGTCCTCCATCTCCTCCGGCCCACGGCTGCGGAACCGGCCGGCCGCGTAGCGGACCAGGGACATGTTCATCTCGATCAGCGTGTGACGCGCGTACTGGTACTCGGGCGTGCCCTCCTCCAGCACCGCCAGCTGCTCGAAGAACAGCTTCGACAACTCCCGCGCGTCCTTCGGAGCCACCTTGGAAGGGTCCGCGATCTCCGGTACGTCCGTCGCCCGCTCCGCAGACTGCGCGGTCGTCGTCGGCATCATGCGCCCCTCCCAGTCGATGTGAACTCGTCTTCCCGACTCCTCGGCCAGCCTGCACGCGTCTACCCCGGCATCCGCTCGGCATTCCCGAAATCTTCTCGCTTCCACTCGACGCACGCCCGGCGCGCCCCGAGTGGCCCTGCCCTGCGGCTTGCAAGGATGTCGGCGGCGTCAACGAACCTGAAACCACGTCAAACCGCCCTGAGCAGCTAGTCAGCCGCCCCGCACAGCGGGGGAACCTCACCCCTTCCCACCGCGCGATCTCTGGCTCGCCGGTGCCACTCCGGCAACCGGGGCCATGAAGCCACCGAATTCGGATTAACTCTACCCGTCGGTATTCCGGCCTCCCAGACGCCTGAAAGCCGCCTGCGGACTCACGATGGCAACAGCCGTGGTCTGGTGCTGGTCGTCGCCTGCCGGGCTTGGCTCGAGAAGGAGGAGCCGCGCGGGGCACCACGAGCTGACTGTCTATACGAAGGCGGAAGGCGGGTGTGCGCAGCGCCAGCATGGCGACGTCGTCGTCGTCGTAGCCGGGGCGGACCTGCTCCAGTAGCAGAAGGAATCCACAGGGCAGCGGGCAAGAGAGGCCACGTGTCGACGCAGCCGGTCCAGTCCGTGGTCGATGGAGCGGTGTGGTGACTCCACCAGGCCGTCGGTGTGGAGCAGACCGTGGTGCGGGGTGGCAGGACGGTGCAGGCATCGGGGCGAGACCGGGTCGGTCCGGTCCCGAGCAGGATGCCGTGCGTCGGTGAGGTAGCGGGCACGACCGTCGTGGCTGACCAACAGCGGAGGAGGGTGACCGGCGTTCGTCCGGCACAGTCGCCACAGCTCGTCGTCGCCGCGAGCGAGCGAGGCAATGATCATGGTCGCCAGGGGACCTCGGCTATGTGCTTCACTGCGTTGGCCGTCGAACCTGATGACCGAGTGACACCAGCGCTACCGGGGCCCCGGCGTGATGATCTACTGGCATGTTCGCGGCGACAGGGAAGACGGGCGGCCTCGTGCCCCTGCGGGCGGGGCGGTCGGGGCGGGTTCGCCGGCGAGCATCCATCCCCACGTCGTCGGCGAGATCCGGTAGATCCGCGCGGAGGACTTCGCGATGCCCGCGCTGGTGAGGTACCGCTCGACCGCCGCGGCGTACGACGAAGGAGGGGCGGACAGGGGCACCACCCGGGCACGGGGCAGCCGAAGCGCGCCCCAGCTCCCGAGTTCGGTCACTGGTCCGATGGTCACGGCGCTCCGCCCTCCCGGCACCGCCGCAGTGAATGCGTACACCTCACCCCGGCGGCCGGAATCACCCGCCCCAGGCCGCGGTGATCACCGCAGCGGCTCCGCCGCAGTAAATCCGGCATTTGCCGCGGCATTGGCGTTCGGACGAGTACTCGACCTACGCTGCGTCGGTCCGTGCCGCTCGCCGCGGCCCATCGACGGAGAGGAAAGCCGATGCCCCAGCACGCTGCGGCGGCAGCCCCGGTGCCCGGGCGGCGCCCCGAGCTGGTCCCGGACCCAGGGGTGGAAGCGGCCCGTATGACTGCGGTACGCCGCTACGACATTCTCGACACTCCGCCCGACGGCGCGTTCGACCGGGTGGCGGCGATGGCCGCCCGCCTCTTCGATGTCCCCGTGGCCACGGTCACGATCGTGGACACCGACCGCATCTGGTTCAAGGCCGCACACGGCCTGGAGGGCGTCAAGGAAATCGGCCGCGATCCGGGCCTGTGCGGCTCGGCGATTCTGCGCGATGACGCCCTGGTCATCCCCGACACCCTTCGCGATCCCGTGGCGGCAGACAATCCGCTGGTCGCCGGAGAGATGGGTGTGCGCTTCTACGCCGCCGCCCCGATCATCACCCCCGACGGCCACCGGCTGGGCACGGTCAACGTCCTCGACACCAAGCCGCGCTCCATCACCGAGGACGACACCGCCACCCTGGCCGACCTCGCCGCGATCGTGCTGGACGAGATGGAGCTGCGGCTGTCGGCGCTGCGCGCACTACGCAACGAGCAGGAGCGGCGGGAGGCGGAACAGGCGGCGCGGGAACAGGCGGAGAAGGACAAGAGCGCCATCGCCGCGTTCGCCTCCACCCTCCAGCGCACCCTGCTGCCCCCGGCCCTTCCCGTGGTGCCCGGCCTTGAGCTGGCCTGCCACTATCACACCGCCTCCGTCCACGACGTGGGCGGCGACTTCTACGACGTCTTCCCCGTCGACGGCAGCCGGTGGGCGTTCTTCCTCGGTGACGTGTGCGGCAAGGGCCCCGAGGCGGCGACCGTCACCGCCCTCGCCCGCCACACCCTGCGCGTCGCGGCCCAGATCGACCCGGACCCGGTCACCGTCCTGAGCACACTCAACACCGTCCTGCTCACCGACGTCACCGCCGGAAGCCGATTTTGCACCGCCCTCTTCGGCCTCCTGGCACCTCTGGAGGACGGTGGCTTCAGCGTCACAGTGGCCACCGGCGGCCACCCGCCGGCCTACCACGTGCGCCCCGACGACAGCGGCGCGGTATGGGTCAAGTCGGTACGCCCCAAGGGCGGCATGCTCATCGGAGCCTTCCCCCAGGCACACTTCGCCCAGAGCACCTTCTCGCTGGCCTCCGGGGAGGGACTGTTCCTCTACACCGACGGGCTGACCGAAGCCCACACTCCGCAAGGCGCCATGCTCGGCGAGGACGGCCTGACCGGCTTCCTCCACCGGCGCACAGGGCCCGTGACCGCCACCGCCCTGGTCGAAGAAACAGTCACGTTGCTGGCCTCGATGCCCGACGGAGTCGGCGACGACGTGGCCCTGCTGGCCCTGTCCGTACCTGACGCCGAATCCGCACTCGGCACCGGCGTCGCCGCCACCGCCCACACCACCGCCGCACCCGAACACTTCGGTCAGGAGTGATGACCGACGTGACCCACACACTTCACCTGACTGTTCACTACCCCCACCCCGGCCTCGCCATCGCCACGATCGTCGGAGATATGGACGTGCAGACCGCGCCCTCCCTGCGCACCGGGGCCCTGGAAATCATCGACCAAGGACACCCGCGCCTGGTCCTGGACCTGGCACAGGTCGGCTTCTGCGACTCCGCCGGTCTCAGCGCGATCATCGGCATCTGGCACGCGGCCCAGGAAGCGGGCGGCTCGCTCAGCCTCGCCGCCGTCCCCGACCGCCTGATGCGCATGCTCAGCATGACCGGCGTCGACTCACTCCTGCCCGTCCACGCCACAGCCACCGACGTGACCGACAGCCCGCCCACCTCCGCATACAGGTAACGACTCCGTCACCAGCCCCTCCACCGTGGGGACACCCCGCATTCCGTTGGGCCATCGACATCGATTCAGCCCCCGCCGTCATTCGATCGACGCCAGGATGATCAACCCAGGCCCTGGGAGAGAGGCCAGCTCCGAACATCACGTAGTCCTACATGTACGTTCGCTGTAGCTATACGAGAACAAGGCCGAGAAAAGCGTTTGTCAGCCGACAGCGCGGGCGGGGCGTGGCGTGCCCGTGACGGTCGCGGTGCAGCAGGTCGTGAAAATCCTGCCCGCGGAGCTCCCCGAAGCAGTGACCCAGCCCGCTTCGGGCCGCGGCCGTTGGCACAGGCGACGTGTCCGTCATCGTCGACGACAACGACAGCCATCTGCCCGTGTCGGCGCCGGTTATGTCCATGGCCATCCACCGATGACGTCACCGCGCGGGCCGCAGTTGTGACGATTCCTTCCCGCCAGCCTCGGTCACCCGAGCAGACACAGGCCCGCAGAGGGCGAATGCCCATCACGAGAGCATGTGAAGACCCGCAACCTCACAGGCCGGGACACCGGTCATCCCGCTGACCAGATCTCATCGCTGCGCCCGTGGCGGGCGCCGGTCGAGAACACCTCGGTGCCGCGACGAGCCGGCGGCCGAGCGGGTGCGGTGCGCTTGTCGTCCGCAGAGCATGCTGCCTTCGCTGTCAGCTACGGACCGGTAACGCTGGCGTTCAGCCCGGTAGTGCCATTTCGCCGAGACCAGTGGTGCTCTGGTTCGGTGTCAGGGACAGATGGGCGGTGATCCGTTTTCCCGTTTCACGGAGTGCGACGACGACCCTGTCGCTGACCGTGTGCACCAGGTGCAGCCCATGACCGCCGATGCGGCGCGGGTCGGCCTTCTTCGCCGCCGGCTTCTCGGCGGAACTGTCCCACACGGTGATCGTCAACTCGTCGCTGGACAGCTGCAGGGTCATCCCGCAGGGGCCCGGAGCATGCCGGACGGCGTTGGTTACCAGCTCACTGGCGGCGAGTTCGGCGTCGACGGCCAAGGCGGTCGGCACTGCCGTGCTGCCGGTTCGGGGGGCGCGGCTGAGCAAGGCGCGCAAGGCCCGACGGGCGTCTGCGGCACAGGCCGCGCCTTCCCCCCAGGTCGCGCCGTAGCGCAGCGGGGTGCCCTCATCCCGACCATGCTTGTCGGCTGTCTGATTACTCAGCGGGAGGACCACACGATGCCCTTTCGTTGGATTCACCGCCATTCGGTGCTTTTCGGTTGTCTGTTCTCTCGCGTACCCGGGTGCCCACCACACACACCGCGGACGCTCACCACACCGTCACACGGCTCGGGACCGGGTAGCGGCCTCGCTGTCGGGGTGGAAGGAGAAGATCTGGTCGAGGCCGACGATGTGCAGAACGCGCAGGGTGTGGGCGGGGACTGCGGCCAGGACGATGTCGGCCTGAGCGGCACCGGCACAGCACGATGCGCTGTCCTGGCTGGAGGGGCTTTCCACGTTCGTAGACCGCGCGCGGTGCGTAGCATGTGGGCTGTGAATCTTCCGGCTCGCGTGCGGCAGGCTCTCAACGAATCTGTCCGGTGCGATGGAGCCCGGTAGCCGCATGTCCAAGAGCGCCGCCGACAGCCAGGTGCCGATCGGCAACCGCACCATCAGCGGATGCCCCGTTGCCTCAAGCACCTGCCGTGCAGCGCGTCGCGGCCGCACCCCAACGGCAGAGCGCGTACGGTCCAGACCCTGCCCGCAGCGTCGATCACCGAGTCCGCCCGGGATGTCCTCTCCAGCGCATGCAGCAGTCTCAGAATCCTATTCGGCCGCAACGGCTGCGGTGGGGGGTCTGTCATGCACGCCGGGCTTCCGCCGACTCCCGGGCCAGCGGACATGACGCCGACATCGCGAAAAGCAATTCACAGATGGTTTCGGCAGCCGCTGCAGGTGCCCCGCTCCGTCGGGCTGAGAGATCACACAGGCAATGGATCATCCCATCCCGCTCTCCGGGTACCGTCAGGGTATGAGTCATCCGCATCCAGAGCTGAAAGCCGCCCCGCCCCTTCCCGAAGGGGGGCTGCGGGTCATCGCCCTGGGCGGTCTGGGTGAGATCGGCCGCAACATGACCGTCTTCGAGCACGCGGGCAAGCTGCTCATCGTCGACTGCGGCGTGCTGTTCCCCGAGGAGACCCAGCCCGGCGTGGACGTGATCCTGCCGGACTTCACCTCGATCCGGGACCGGCTGGACGACATCGTGGCCGT
>NZ_JBIBKS010000066.1:0-6765 GCF_042959345.1 Streptomyces sp. NPDC007905
GGCACCCCTGCCCGGCCGAACGGAAGCATCAAGCGAAGCCTCCCCGACCCCAACTCCACCAACCAGAACGACACTTAGTCGCGACAGTCTACTAGCAGGGTTGGCGGGCGGGCAGCCCCGCCTTGGCACGCCAGTAGTCCGCATCGCGCGGGTCGGCCAGCCATCCGATCAAACGCTCAGCCCCTTCACGGAAAGCCCGAGGCAGCAAGGTCAGATCAGCGACGGTAAGCCTCAAGGCATCAACGTCGTGACTGGCGTGATCGCTATCGCACCAGCAAGCCACGTTCACCGCCGCGTCGACCGCGAGCTGCCCCAGCTCTGTCCACACCACCTGAAGCAGGAACTCCAGCTGGTCGCTGCCGTCGGCATGCTCAATGACGTCCAGGCCGAGGATGATCGGCGTCCCCGGCTGAGGTCCAGGGAAGACCACGTGCTCCAGAGCCCATTCCCATGTCGACCCGGCTTCGTTGGCGCGAGCCGCATCAACGGCACGGGCCGCGTCCAACACGGCTTCCACACCAGCAGGCGGTAGGCCGGGGATCAGCGTGGTCAAGGGGACGTCGTCAAGGACACCTCGCTTCATGCGTCGAGCGCGTGGGTGAGGAGCACCGCCGCGCCGAAGACCTCGTTGAGATCGGCTCCGTCCGCGGGCAGACGGACAGGCGTCTGAGCGTCCTTGAGTTCCACCGCGCGGTGGGTGGGAGTCCACGTGAAGTCGTCCATGTGGGTCATCCAAGCGCACGTCCCAGCCCGGCGACCAGGCGGTTTCCGCGATACCTCCGGCGCCCTTCAGGACGCCTTGGCGCGGCGGCGGCAGCGGCCCTGCGCTCGCCGAGCGGGTTCAGCGTTGCCGGCCGGAGCTTCGGCGCTGGGGTGGCTGCGCGGCCCGTCGAGGGCGCCGGGCGGGCGCGGCCGGGCGGTCTTCGGGGCCTGCGGCGGGTGAGGAGAAGCCGCCTGGAACGCCCGGCCGTGCGGCCGGTACCGGCGGGGAGGCTGTGTGCTTGTGCGCTGGGGCCTGGCCGCACGGGCGACGACGGTGGTGTGCGTGAGCAGCGGGGCGCAGGCCGCGCAGACTTCTTCGATGTTCCAGACGCGGCCCACGGTGGGGTCGTGGCGCAGGATGAGCGTCACGGCGCCGGCGCACTGGGTCCGGGTGTCCGGGTGGGCCTCGCAGCCGGTGGAGCCGCAGTGGCACCTGGCGTTGGGGCGGACGGTGGCCGCCTTCGCGTGGGCGGCGGCGTGCTGGGCGGCGAACCTGCGCAGAGCCGCCAGGGCCTTGGACCTGCCGGGCATCGTGCAGGCCGTGTTGCTGCAGGAGATGGTCGCGGAGCGGTCGGCGTAGCCGGTCAGGCGGACCGTCCAGGCCCGCCCCGGGACGCGTTCGATAGGGGTCGCAGGGTGCGCGGTCGTCACGCAGGGCCGTCCGTTCGTAGAGGAAGAGGTCCAAATTCGAGGTCCACTATGTGCCACCCGTCTGCCCCACGGGCAAGGGGATTGTTCCCGCGGCCGGTGCCCGTACGCAGCAAGGCGGAGTCAGTGCGGACCTTCCTGCAGCGAACGGGACGCGGGCGGTCAGGCGTCAGCATCGACTTCAAGGTGCGTGAACCGCAAGGGCTTGCCCAGCGGACGATCGACGAACAGGACGACACGACCGTCCGCACCCGCCTGTACCAGTGGCCGCAGCCGGGGCTCCGGGTCGCGCACCACAGCCGGTTCGAGCCGTCGTCGGGGGTCGGCGAGGAGCACCAGGGCGAGATGCCGCGCACGCCTCCCCGCTCGAGCGGCCCGCACTCCAGGCCATCCCGTCACCCGAACGAGTGAACGTTCGAGGGTCGTAGCCGCGCGGCTTGACGGCCTTTGACATCGAACTCGCCAATGGTCTGTCGCGTGAATTCGAGGATGGGTGTTGCTGCAGGCCACCGGCTCGAGGTGTCGTCGCTCGACGTCGTTTCGCGGCGAGCTACGCTCCCGCGCATCCTCACCCGCCCGTTTCCGCAGGTCACAGCCCTGCCGGGTGGGCGGTAGGGGGTGTTCGCGCACTGCCCTTTGCAAGGCGCTCTTGGACACCGTTGGAGACACCGGAGGTGCTCCAGGGGGGGGCGGTGACCTGCGGCAGGATCTGTCTGCCGCGTTCGTCAGGGCGCAGCAACGGAGACGGGGCCGTCCCACGCCCGGGACGGCCCCTGCTGTCTCCACGTCACCGAGTTCTCAGTCGAGTACGGGGAGGGACCCCATAGTGGCAGGACATCTGAAGATCAACAGCCCCGAGGAGCCGGAGGAACCGGAATGGTTCCGGGTCCGGCGGCCCACCAGCGACCGGGTGAGCCTGTTCGGGCTCGCCCTGGTGAAGGCCTTGCAGCTCGCCCAGACCCAGCCGGGTGCGGCGGTGGCGCTTGCTGTGGTGGCGTCCGGGGCGTTCGTGAAGGGCTGTGTGCGCCGCCGGAAGCGGTGAGCGCGGCCGGGCGGGGCACGAGGGTGTCCCGCCCGGGCGGCCTGGCTACAGGAACGCGTCCAGCTCCGCGGCGTATACGTGGCCGTGGGCGGCCAGCGGGGTGTCGGTGAGCAGGATGCGGGTCGGGCGGTCGTTGACGAGGACGGTCGCGCCGGCGGGCGCGGTGTGGCGGAAGGTGATGCGGCGGCCGGGCGCGCCAAGGGCGCTGGGGTCGATGACCAGGTAGGTGCGGGCGACCCCGCCTCACCTTCAACGGCACCATCATCGAAACCGGCACCGACTCCTACCGCCTCGCCAGCACCCGAGCCCGAGCCGAAGAACCTGCCAAGGCCAGCTGATTCACTGAAAGCCGCCTCGGCCAACGGCCCGGGGATAGGGTCGGCGGATGCGCCAGTTCACGGATAGTGAAGCTTTGTCAGAGATTGTGCATGAGGCACTGGGGGCGGAGGCCCGCGTTGTCGGGGTGGACCGGTTGCGTGGTGGGAGCAAGAAGGGGGTCTACCGGGTTCACACGAGCGGATCACGTGCAGCAAGTGTGATCGTCTACAGCTGGGCCGAGGACGAGAACTTCTGGCCGGCTGCGGAAGCCATCGACCCGGCCCACCCCTTCGCTCCCGCCTCCGGGCTGGCCCCCTTCCTAGCGGCCCAGCGGAGACTGGACGGCCTTGGAGTCCGGGTTCCAGGGGTGCTTCTCGCTGATGACAGCCGACGCCGCTGCCCGGCGGACGTGGCAGTCGTCGAGGACGTTGCCGGCGGCACTCTGGAAGCGCTCCTGGAGACGGATCCCACACGCGCATCACATGCCTTGAGCGAGCTGGCCGCGATGCTCGACGTGATGCACCAGCAGCACAGTCAGCACTACGGCAGGGTGGACGTGCTCGAACGGGGCGACAAAGCGAGTGGCGATTCATGCGAGCAACTGGTACTCGAACGTGCCATCGAGGATCTCGCTGAGGCGGCTGAACGCGACCCCAGCATCGGATCAGCCGCGGCCCCCTTGCACGACCGCCTGGAGGAGCTGGCCACACGAGTGGCTCCGCGCACGCAGCACGGGCTGATTCACGGAGAACTTGGGCCCGACCATGTCCTGGTCGATGCGTCCGGCCACCCCGTCCTCATCGACATCGAGGGTCTGATGTTCTTCGATGTCGAGTGGGAGCACGTGTTCCTGCAGCTTCGTTTCGGTGACCAGTACCCAGCCTTGTCCTGCCCTGGACTCGATCCGGCACGGCTCCACCTCTACATGCTTGCGATGCGTCTCTCACTGGTGGCTGGCCCCCTTCGCCTGCTCGATGGCGACTTCCCGCACCGCACGGTGATGCAGGAAATCGCCGAGCACAACGCGAAGGAAGCGCTGGCTCTGTTGGTCTCATAGCACCGCGTCCGCCACATACGCATCGCTTCTGCCGCTACATGCCTCGACGGCCAGCCGCCCTGACGGGCGGCTGGCCGTCCCGCGGTTCCCTCACTCACTCGGCAGTGCCGTCATTTCTCTTCGACACTCGCGAGCCGGCTGATCGACAACTGACTCCAGAACCGGTCGACAATCGCTGTTCCTGGAGATGAACGAAGCCAGGCCGCGCTCGTGCGTCCAGCGTCAGCGCGTGTTCAGCGCCCGTCGAGCCCGTTGGATGACGTTCTGCGCGTCCCCCCCGTACACCGCCGACTCCCGGAGCATGTTCCACACCCGCAGGTAGGTGGCGATCGAGTCGGCATCGTCCAGCCACAGCTCGGCGTGCCAGTCCTCGACGACAACCCGGCGCTCGTCGTACACCCAGAACCCGTTGCCCGGGTAGATCCTCAGCGAGGCCGTGAACGGGATGACACCCAACTCCAGCGTGTCCAGGCCCACGACCGAAGCCAGGCGATCGAGCTGCGCAGCGAGGACCGAGGGCGGGCACACCAGCGCGTGCATCGCGCCCTCCCACAACAGAATCCGGTACGTCCGGCCCGGCTCGTACAAGCCCGCCTGCCGGCGCATACGGGCTCTCACAGCGTCCTCGATGTCCCGCGGGGACTGCATGAGGTTGGCGTGCCGGGTCAGGACGTGACGGGCGTACTCCGTGGTCTGGAGCATGCCGGGTACGAGGACGTTCTCCCAGATGGTCAGCACCTGGGTGCGGTCGTGCTCGGCCGTGATCGCCTCCTGCACGGGCCGGTGCCCGGAGGCGAGCTGCCGGCGCCATGACCGGATGTGCGACTCGAATCCGCGCAGCTGGGCGAGCAGGCCGTCGTAGTCCTCGGGGTGGCCGGTCGCTGTGGCCCACGCGTGAAGCTCCTCGGCGGTGGCGGTCTGCCGGCCGTTCTCCAGCTTGGAGACCTTCGACTTCGTCCAGCTGCCGCCGAGCCGCTCGGCTAGCTGCGCTCCGGTGAGGCGACCGTCAGCAGCCGTGAGCCTCAGCTCCCGCAGGGAGAATCCCAAGGCCTCACGGGCCTGCTGGTAGTCAGTGCTCACCGGACCTCACGTCACGTGCCGTTGATCTCGAACTTGCCGTACGAAACGGCATAGTGCCAGGCCGCGTCTCGGACCTGGCAGTAGCGGTTCACCGCGGCCGGCTCCGTGATGAGCTCGGCGCCGGTCAGGTTGTCGTCCTCGTCGAAGAGCAGCCGGGCGACGAGGCGGAGTCGAAGAGCCAGAAGTCCTCGGCGGGCAGGTGAAGCCGGTCGGCGTCGGCACGGGAGAGGTTGCGGATGTCCTCCCCGACAGCACAGTTCCGGGCGGCGTTGCTGCGCAGGTACAGCTGGCCCGGGGTGGCGGGGTCGTCGACCAGGCGCACCCGTTCGAACCGCTTGCCCTGCTCGGTCTGGGCGCGGACGTTGCGGCACCACTCGTCGTCGTAGTCCCAGTCGATCCGCTGGCCCTTCGTGAACTGGGCCCACTCGTCCGTCTGCTCGTCGCTGGCGTAGCGGCGCCTGGTCTCCAGCCGCCAGGCCGTGTGCTCGAAGGTGGTGAAGAGCCGGCCGAACTCATCGTCGGCGTTGATGAGCCGGGGTGTCTCGTCGCGCGGCCCGAAGTCCACCAGCGTATTGCGCGGTACGACGACGGCGACCTCTCCCTCGTCGAGGTGCTGCAGTCGGGCCAGGTCGGCGGGGTCAGTGAGCTGCGGCCCGTGGACCACGACCTCACCGGTGTCGAGGTCCTCGTGGACGCTCGGGCATCCTCCACCGCCTGAGCCGGTGCCATTGAAGCGAAGCCGTCGCATGATGTTCCCCTCTGGTCGGTCCTGCAGATGCGGTCCAGCCTCCCCGACGTCAACCCAGCAAACACCGGCCTCGGTTGGCCCGCGGGCGAAACATCGCGCAACTCTGGCAGGCCGTCAAGAAACTCCGAGAAACCGGTGATGCGCCGAGCAACCCTGCGCTCGTACCGTCCTGCACATGGCCACACCCACCGACCACCCAGTGGATCCGTTCGCCGCTGTGGAGTCCCTCCGCATGGCCCTGGACCGGGCCGGGATCGTCCTGCCGTCCCTCGCAGTCGACTCGGCAACGCCCTCCCTCGCTCTGGTGGACCTCGGCCGTGTACGCGCCGACGTGGCCCTGCGCCTGGCCGAAGCCATCCACCCGCGAGAGGCGGCAGCATGACCACCACCACATCCGCTGACCCCACCGCCAAGGCGCTGCTTTCCATCACGCTGCCCGGCACCGGGACCTTGTCGCCCGAGCAGCTGCGCGGCGCCGGCTGCGTGTGGTGCATGACCGAGCTGCACGGCGACAGCGCCGTCGATCTCCAGCAGCGCTACGACTCCGTCCTCGGCGTCGTCGGCCGCTGGTATCCCCGCGGCTGCCAGCGGTGCAGCCTCAAGGCTGTGCTGGCCGAGGCCAGCAGGCACCCGCGGGACTGTGAGCAGTGTCAGGAGCAGCCGACGCTCTGCGAGACCCGCCGCGCTCTGCGTGCCCTCGCCCTGGAGCTCCGCCGATGATCTGCGCACGCTGCACCGAGCCGATCCGCCCTGGCGAGAAGACCGAGGAAATCCAGAACCACGGCGCGAGCGCTGCCGGCGGATCCGACGTCGTACACGCGCGGCTCTGCCAGCGCGCTCCCCAGCAGACGGCGCCGACGCGCCGCAATGCTCCCGTCTCCGGCGTGCGCCGATTGCGCCGGGGGGTAGGACTCCAGCAGGCTCCCTGACGGCGATCGGGGGCCAGTATGGCGCTGGAGACGTGGCCGCCCCTGTCACCCCCGTCAGGGGCGGCCACTCACCTCTCGGCGTTCCTCTAGTAGGGCTCCGTTAGGTTGCTCTGGCTCTCGGGTTTTGGGCGGTGGTGGCTGTTCTGGGCAGGGGGCGGTGGCAGGTGGTGCAGGTGCCGGT
>NZ_JBIBKS010000067.1:0-5261 GCF_042959345.1 Streptomyces sp. NPDC007905
GACCATGCGCACCGCGCGACGGCGCAGCTCAAGCGGGTAACGGGAGGGTCGTGCCATGACTCAATCCTTTCACGGAATCGAGTCTCTACCTGACATGGGGCGGTTCACCGGACGCGCTGCCGTGCGGGGAACGGCCCCTGCACCGGGCCGTGGCGTTCGGCTCGCCCGAGGTCGTCGCGGAGCTGGCCGGGCGCGTCGCCGACGTCGACGCCCTGGAGGACGGTACGACCGCGCTGTGGGAGGCGGTGGTCGGGCACCGGCCGGAGATCGCATGCGTCCTCGTCGCCGCGGGAGCCGACCCGTGGCGGCCGGTGTTGGCCGGCTGGTCACCGGGGCGGCTGAGCCTGGCCGGGCCCACACCGGACCTGTTCCCGCTGCCCGAGGGCGAACGGGAGCTCAGCGAGGCGGAGTCCGCGGCGGCGCGGGAAGGCCGGCGGCGCATCGCGGCCCTGGCCGACGTCGGCTACTACGACGGCACGGGACTGGTCTGCGTGGCCGGCATCGACGCGCAGGAGGCCGTACGGCGCCTGGCAGCGGTGCCGCCGGACGCCGGGCTGCTCGCCGAGCTGCTGGACGACCCGTACGGCGTCGACACGGACGACAGCCTGCGCATCGTCGGGGTGACGACCGTACCGGGCGGTTGCGTCGTCACCCAGCCCTGGGGGTACGGGCCGCAGATGCCGAAACATCCCCGCCGCGAGATCATCGACGCGATCCGCTACGTCGTGGACACAGGATGCAAGTGGCGGGCCCTGCCCGCCGACTTCCCGCCCTGGCGCACCGTCTGGGGGTTCATGGCCCGCTGGGCAGCCGCCGGGATCGTCGGCCAGATCCGCGACCACCTCGCCGGGCGGATCCGCCGCGACATGGGGAAAGGCCCCAGAGCGGTCGCCACCGTCATCGACTCCCAGAGCGTGAAAGCCGCTGAAACCGCCTCCAAGGCCACCCGCGGCTACGACGCAGGCAAGAAAATCAACGGCCGCAAGCGCCACATGGTCGTCGACACCTGCGGCCTGCCCCTCATGGTCATGGTCACCCCCGCCGACTTGCACGACGCCGCCGCGGCCAAGGAAGTCCTCTTCCGCCTGCGCCTGCAGGTCGGCCGCCCTTACTGGTCTCGCAGGCCGGGGTGGGTCGATGCACCCCGAGATCACGATCGTGTGGGCCGACTCCGCCTACGCCGGAAAGCTCGTCGACTGGGCGAAACAGCACCTCAACCTCACCATCAAGCCGGTCAGCCGCCCCAAGGACGCCTCCGGCTTCGTCGTGCTGCCCCGCCGCTGGGCCGTCGAGAGGTCGCTCGCGTGGATGATGCACGCCCGCCGCCATGCGAGGGACTACGAACGGCTCAGCCAGCACTCCGAGACGCTGATCACCTGGGCCGCCATCACCCTCATGACCAGGCGTCTCGCACGGAAAGGCTCGACCCCCAGCTGGCCGAGGAAACCTCCGGAGCATTTCACGGTCGACGACAGACAGCCTGTTTGAGGAGCCAGCTCTGTGCTGCCTGCAGGACCTCGTCCCGGTTACGTGCCACCGGGCGTGGGTCATTGACAATCTCCACGTCAGGAGGAATCGGCGCGTCATATGCACGGCCCGTTCGGTCCGCGTCCTTGACTTCCGTGAGGGCCAGCACAGCTCCGTCGGCTAGGTGGTACAGCTTGTTTCCCGTGGGGACGCCGTAGGTCGGCTCGCCGAAGAACCGGGTGCCAGGACGTCCCCGGAAGGCCACCACGACCGCTTCACCCGAACTGCCTGTTCGCTTACCGGTCAGGACCGCGACCGGCGGGGCGCTCTTGGCGAACGGTCGGCCATCGCCCCAACCGACCAACTTGCCGTCTTCGTATGGACTGCCGTGCTTGATCGACCAAACGGACTTGCTGCCATCGACATCCACGAACGCACCGACCGTGCCATCGCCCAGGATCGGACCTACCACCGCAAGCATCGGCCACATGTTGCCCCCGGTGTCCGAGCGCAGATCTACCACCCAGCCGCAGGCTTCGCCTGCGCCGGCCTTCGCCACGGCACTCCGGCCCTGCCGCACGTACTGGTCGTACGCCTCTTGAGACCCCACCACACCAGGCAGGGAAATGTAGCCCACACCGCTTTTCAGAGAACGGCCTGCTAAGCCATCGAAGTTGACCGCGGAGGCTCCGAAACGCTCCTTCGCCTCATCCGGCTGCCAGAACAAACTGTGCCCGTCGCCCAGCGCATACAGAGCCGAGTCGATCGCCCCGTACGTGCCCGCCGTCTTCTGCGCACCACGCGCCTGCGAGAACGCCCTGCTCCGCAAGTCTGACCAGTCAACCTTGTGACGAAGAAGAGAGTGCTTCTCCATGATGTTCAGCGCCTGCGACAGGTAGGTCCGCGCACTGGGCGACATGTCGGTAGCCGCTGGATCGTGCGAACGGCTCGTGCACCCCGTCGCGGCGACCGCTACTCCAACCAGGCCAGCGCAGACCGCCATGCGCAATGAACGTTCCCGCCGCATCCATCCCCCCGAACAGGCTCTCGACTCACGAGCAACCCTAATTGACGATCAGCTACTGACGAAGCACCACAGAGCAGAAACACGCACTGAGATGGATGTCGATGTGCCGGGTGAGGGTCAGCGCGTCCTGGGGGTCGTCGGCCTGGAAGGAGACGCGGCGCAGCAGGCTGACGTCGTCGAGCGTGACGCCCTCGCGGGCGAGGACGAAGACGAGGGTGAGGAAGACGGGAGCGGGCGTTGCCGTCGTCGAAGGGGTGGAAGAAGCAGACGTCGAGATAGGCACGTGCGGCCCGGGCGGTCAGGGGAAGGGGCCTTCCGGCGTCCTGTGCGCTCTGGGCGAGGCAGGCGTCGAGGCGGCCGCGGGTGTCCGCTCCGCCCTCTCAAGGGGAGCCGTTCGTCAGCAGCAGGTGGAAGTTGCGGCCTCGGTGGACAAACGTGGCGGTGTCGGAGCCGCTGCCATCGAAGTACGCCGGCCGCTGCGGCTCCTCACCACTGTAGTAGCCGCTGGAGCCCAGGAAATCGGGGCTGACAGCGGCGAAGGACCACGACGGGCCGTCTGCGCCGAGCAGTTCCCGGGCGAAACCGTGCACCAGTTGCTCGGCGTCCGCCGCCGGGTAGTGGTGGCCGTAGGGGCTGAACGCCTCGCAGAGCATCCAGCGCAGCCGTGCCAGGAAGCCTGCGTGGTCGAGGGGACTGACCGTGGCGCGGAAGCCCTCCCGCAGGAGCGGATACTCCAAGGGCTCACCTTCATACTCGTTCGACAGGTTGTGCCAGTTCCGGCGCGCGTCGGCGGCACGCATCAGCGGCTCGAACAGGTCACTGTGCAGAAAAGCGTGCAGGACGTCCTGGCGGTTCCCGGATACGACGGGTACGTCGCACTCCGCTGTGAGCAGCAGAGTGTTGCTGTTCATCGCATGGTCGACGGCAGAGAGGAACGCATCGACGGCGGGGGGTTCGCGGTCGGGCGGCGGCGCGGTGAAGTTCGGGGAACCCATGGCGGCAGCCTTGCGGACGGTCGGCCGCTACTTCCAGGGCTTTTCCCTCGCATGCCCACCACAACCAGCATCTGCTGCGATGCCTGCTCCGCTGGGCGATGAAGGGCACAGCGGCCGCATTCTGCTGGGGGGCCGCTGGCTCATGGGACGACGGGCTGGGCGGTCACCGGTGCGATGCAAAACTGGCGTGCACCGCTCAGTGTGGTGGTCAGTTTCGGTTGGGTTGCCTGGCTGTCGAGGCGCACGTCGAGGGCGCCGAGGAGTGTGCTGTGGGCCCGCAGGCCCGTGGGCAGCCGTGAGGCGTCGAGACCGTCGCGCCTGGCGATGAGAACGCCGAGCTCGTGACGACTGAGGGCGTGGGGCCCTGCAAGATGATGGATGCCGGACGCATCGCACGAGGCCAGCTCCAGAAGGGCGGCGGCCAGGTCTTCGACGTGCACTGGGCAGCGGATGTCGTCGGTGAACAGGACGCCGTCACGGGTGCCGGCGGCGAGTTCGTGCACGGCGCGCTCATGTACGGAACGCCCGTGGCCGATGATCAGCGACGTGCGGGCGACAACGGCCTCTGGGTGCACGGTGAGAACTCCGGTCTCCGCAGCCGCTTTCGCTGCCCCGTACGGGGTGACGGGGTCAGGGAGGCAGGTCTCGTCGTAGTGGACTTGGGCGCCGGAGAACACTGCATCGCTGGAGACGTGGACCAGGCGGCTTCCGTGCTTCGCCGCGGCCATCGCGAGCCGGATGGGGCCCTCCGCCGTAACTACCCAGTCGGCCTTGTGGCTGGATGCGTTGACGACGAGATGGGGACTCACTTCCGCCATGACGGCGTCCAGGCGTCCCGCGTCCCGCAGATCAAGGCGATGCCACAGGGCCTGGGAGGCGTCGTCAGGCTTGGTCGCGTGGTACGTGGCGGCCGTGGGGTGCCCGGCCACTCTCGCCTGGCGGATCAGCTCGGCCCCCAGGAAGCCGCTGCCGCCGATGATCAAAGTGGTCATGCGCGACACGGTAGACCGGCAATAGGGGGCACCGGCATAGGCCGGGTTCCGTTGATCCACCTATCTGGTGTCCCCGGGCCTGTATCCGGAACGCGGATCCGGCTCGGATTCGTCACGCTGCGTCGAAGTCCGAACGGGGCCGTACCTCCACGATGAAGTCCGGCTCCTCGGTGCTGTCCTCCTCGTCGTACCAGAGGCAGACCCGGACGTACATCGCGTGGTGGAGGCCGATGCTCTCCCGCTCCGCCATCAGCTTCACCGTGATCTCTCCGTTCTGTTCCCTCGCCGCTCACCAAGCCGAGCGGCTGGCTCTGCGCTAACGCCATACCCGGCTGACCAGCGGTAACGCATGCCGCAGGGCCGAATGGCGCCCGCCTGGAGACTTGCCCTTTCTGGTACAGCAGTGCTCGGCGGTGCACCACGTCATCCGAGCTGGTGCACGGCCCAGCCCATTGCGCGTCATGGCTCGCCGTGAAGGCGGTCAGCCGGAGTTCGGATGACCGCCTTCACGGCAGCGTGTCCCATCCAGCCCGGGCCACGACGGCAGATGGGCCGGGGGCTGCCAGGCGTAGCGGACGTCCGGCTCTCGCTCATCGTTGCGCAGCCCGTCCGTTCGCTCGACCTCGACGAAGCCGTGCCCTTCGTAGAAGCGCTGCGCCGCTTTGTTCACCTGGAACGTCCACAGCGCTAGTAGGACTCCGTTAGGTCTGTCTCGCGGTCCTGTTTGGGGGCATGTTGGGGGTGTGGATGCACATGAAGTGAACCGTGCTCGGGCGCAGT
>NZ_JBIBKS010000068.1:0-5177 GCF_042959345.1 Streptomyces sp. NPDC007905
CCTCTTCGAGTTCGACCCCGAAGCCGTCGCCGCTCAGATCCGCGATCAGGCGGCCACCGTGCCGCTGCCCGCACAGGCGGCCACAGAACGCCCTGGGGGCGAGGCAACCCCCAAGACCACGGAGTTAAGGGCGATCCGGCGTTGTCAAGGGTGGGTCGACGGGGTCCTGGAGGTCGGGTGTGAGCCACTCGGGTTCGAGGATGTAGATGCCTCGCCCGGTGCGGCGAAGGATGCCCTCGCGCACCCAGCGCCCCAGTTCCGCACGTAGTCCTTGGGCGTCGTCCAGTCCGATGCCGCGAGCGATTTCACATGCGCGCCAGGTGCGGAGAGGGGCGGTGCGCAAAAGTTGCAGCGTGCGGTCGCGACGCCCGTCAGGGCGAGGGTCGGCGGACGAGTGCAGGGTGACTTTGATGCTGGTGATCCTGGAGGCACCCAGGACTTGTACCTGCTCAGGCGGTGCGGCATAGCGGGAGATCGGGCACTTGACGCGACGTGGGTTGACGCGGGCCCGGCGGGGCGGAAGCAGATTGTGCAGGAGGGCCGATGCGATGTGCCCCGGGCCGGTATCGGGCAGCACATTGGCCGCGGCGATGAGCTGATCCTTGGCGGTCTCCAGGGCGATGGTGAAAGATGCGCGGTCTGGATCTGTGCCGGGGAGCGTCTCGACGGCCTCAACCATCGCCCGGCGCAGCGCCTGGTAGACGGTCAAGTGAGCCCAAAGTTCCTGCTGGATCCCGGTCGCGTCCTGAGAGCGCAGTACCATACCGCGTTGCAGGGTGTGCCGGAGCGAGTAGAACGCCGACTCGATCTCCCATCGTTCGTGGTAGAGCTCCACCAGTTCAGCAGCGGGGTGGCGTCGCTGATCGGTCAGCGTGGTGGCCAGTCGGTAGTGGCCTTCCAGCCGCAGCCCTTTGGCAGTCGTCACCGTGATGTACGCGTCGATGATCCTCAGCCGGGTCCCGTTGATCCTGGTCAGAAACGACCCGTCCGGCAAAAGGGCCCAGCGGGCGGGTGTCCGGGTTCCCTTGAGGCGTACCAACAGCTGTGCCCCGGTGGCCGCGGCCTTCGCGAGGAAGTCGTCTGAGTCGAAGCCCCGGTCGTTGAGCAGCAGCATGCTGTCGTCCAGCAGGGGCAGTAGTTGCTCGGCATAGCCGGTCTCCTTCTCCGGCGTCGGTCCGAAGACCGCGCCGAGCAACGCGCGGGTCCCGGTCTCGCACAGCACCATGATCTTCAGCATCGGATATCCGTCGGTGCCGTAGCGGTGTTTGTGCTTGCCCAGCCAGGCACAGACTCGCGGTCGGTCGGGGGCCTTGGTGGAGCTGCACCCGTCGAAGGCGACTGTGCGCCAGCACCGGTATCGCACCCCGGGTGTGATCGGCTGTGCCGTGGAACCGGCCAGTGTTTCGAACAGCGACCGAAGCGGTGCGACGCCCAGCCGCCGGCGAACCTCGCGCAGTGCCTTCTCCGAAGGGCGCCGGTGAAGAAGCCCGTGCAGCCCGGCGGTGAGCTTGTCCCATACGCGCACGTACCCCAGTTGCGGGAAGAGTGCCAGCGCCAGCACGAAGTACACGCCCACCCTCGATGGCAGCAGCCGCACCCTGCGCTGGCCGCCGCCAACGCGTTCCAGGACGTCATCGACAAGTTCGAAGGGTAACTGCCGGGTCAGCTCGCCGAGATGTCCCGGAGCGAAGACGCCGTCGGCGACGGTGATGGACGACGTGAGCGTGACGGTGGAACGTGGAACACTGAGCGGACAACGGGGCTCCTTCGAGCGGGAAGACCTTGGTCGGCTTCTTCGCTCTATCAGGAGCCCCGTTGCCATGACCTGGACTTCCCCGAAAAACCTCGATCCCGTTGACAACCGCGGATCCGCCCTAACTCCGTGGTCTTGGGGTATTTACGGGGTGCTGGCATGGTGCTGGTGAATCTCCTTCGCCAGGATCGTAACCCTGGCATCAGGGACTCCACCAAACTCAGAGCAGCTCACTCTCGTTTCCGGGTCCGTCCTACTGCTCTGCAGCGGACGTTCCAAATGCGGTCATGTCGGTCAGATGGCGTGCGTGATTGTTCACTGGTTTTGTTCGCAACTGCGGACGGTTGCTTGGAAGTGCTTCCAGCTCTGTGTGGATATGCGGAGAGGGGACTTCGTCACGTCCTTGCTGTCGCGGATCCATACGACGGCTGACGTCTGGGCGATCTCCACGCAGGTCGTCGCCGTAGCGGAGTATGAGCTCTTCCGCCATTGCAAGCCCTGGTTCACGTTTCCTCCTTAGCCTGTGGGCCGACGAAGCCGCCAACGACCTGTGCGCGACTGTCTACTGCGGCTCGTGCAGGCGATTAGCCAGTTGCCTCACCTCGTCGACGATGGGGTGTGTGCCCGGTAGGCGGGTGCAGTCTGCATCGAGGGTGGTGACTTGGTCTCGTGCGTCGCTGATGCGGCCTGCCTCTGCCAACGCTTCAACCACACGTTTGCGTCGGTAGAGCACTGCCAAGTCCGCTGGGCCCAGTTTTTGGGCGCTCTGCCGGAGTGCAGCGTCAAGTAGGGCCAGGCCTTCATCATGGGCTCCTGAGGCGAATGTGCTGTTGGCAAGGCCGAATCTCACGCCCAGGACGAGACGGTCATCGTCTCCCAGTCTGGAGGCTGCTCTGTCCGCGAGTGACTCGTAGAGCCGGAGGGCTTCGGCATATCTGCCGCAGTGCATGGTGAACGACGCGACCATGCTTTCCGCCAGCAGTGATTCTTCATGGTCGGCGCCAAGCTGGTCTTGCAGGGCTTGCATCCTGAGTTGAGCGTCCGCCAGGGCTTCCTCTGCCGGACGCATCGGCAGGTCTGATTCCCACAGGATCCTCTCTGCTTCTCCGATGCCGGCCTGCGCTGCACGCCGCAGTGTTGGAAGGACCAGTGTGAAGTGGCCTGCCAGCCACGCGTTGCATGCGATCGTGTAGGCCTCGTGGAGCGGAGCGAGCTCCGTGACTGCCGCCCAGACCAATTCTGGTATGGCCTCTTGCGTAGGGAGGTCGATCAAGTAGTCGAAAGCCAGGCATCCGTGTTCGGCGTCCCCGAGCAGCAGGCTGTTCGCGCCTGCGGGGACGGTGGGGGTCACAGCCCACCTCAGTGCCTCGGCGAATGGCTCGGGACGCAGTTCAACACCGCCGCGGCGAGAAAGGAAGTCCTCGTGCAGGTGCCGGAGCACGTCCACGGGCAAAGGGCGGTGGTAGCCGGCGCGTCGTGCGTCGACGCCCGCTGCTACGAGGGCTGCTCCTCGTGGGTGGTGCCCAGGGGTCCAGGCGTGCTGCCAGACTTCGACCAGTTCCGGGCCGGCCGCAAGAAGTTCGGCCACCCCGAAGCGCTCATCGCCGGCCAATGCGCGGACCAGCCGGGGGTCGCCTGCCACACGGGCCCGTTCGCGCTCGGTATGCGTCCAGCGTCTTTCGACGTGGACCACCTGGGCTTGTCTCAGTACGGCCCGTCCCTGCCGCCAGACTTCCTGCGCGGCCCCTGATGCCTCGTTTTCCGCCCGGTCCCGGAAACGGTCGTATTCGTGGCTGCGCATAGTGGCCAAGACCAGCACGTGCCGGTCGGCAAGAAGCAGACGCTGCAAGGTGGAGATGGTCAGCCCTCCCAGCCCCAGAAAGCGCTCGAGGTCATCCAGCCACACCACGCAACGGTCGACCGCTTCCCAGCCATCGAGCAGCACTTCAACGGCCTCCCGTGCAGCAGGAGCCACGAAGTAGTGATCAGGGTGCAGGAGCCGGATGGCCTCAAAGGCGGCGCGCGTCTTACCCGCAGTCGATTCGCCCACCAGTAGGACGAAGCCACCGCGCCGCAGGGCAGCGTGCAGGTGAGGCTCCATGTCGCGGGTGACGTAGGTCGGAACCCGGTCGATCGCGCCGTCCTGCTCGACTGTCTCGGCCGGGTGCACTCCCACCGTGACGGGATCAGAGACATCCCGCACCAGTGGAAAGCGACCTCCTGGCGCGGCGATCGCTAAAGCACGTGGCCGACGGCGAGCCGCCTCGGCCTGCCGCTGCCACTCCGTCTGCACTCCAACCGCAACGACGCTGACCACGGCGGCGACCGCAGCCCCGAGCACTCCCGCCCATGCCTCTGTCCCCCACAGCGCAGCGAGCAGTCCGATCAACGCGCTGACAGCCGCCACGGCCACCAAACGCAACCACAGCTGGTACGGCTTTCCAGTAGCCCCCACCGCTCCCCCCACCTTCGATGGCAAGGGACTTCGCGGATAGGTTTCCCCCAACCACCTCCGTCGAAGCAGCCGCAGGCGGTCTTTGCAGATGCCACCCGCTCCGACACATTCTCCGCCGAGGTCCAGCGAATCCTGGAGCACCACCACCCGCTGCGCCGAGCCTGAGGCGACCCAGCCGTCGGCGTCGGCCACTTCCGGCTCAGCGCTGGTGTCGTGTGCCGAGGGGGAGACCACCTCGGCGTCCGTTCTCGCCATCGCCGACTACAAGAAGGAGCTCGGCATTACCGGGGAGGCTGGTCGTATGGACGGCGATGAGCAGTTGCTGCGGGGCCGCATCTACGGCTGCGACCACGACGACCCCAACCCCGGCCCACTCCCTGCTCGGACGTACGCGACGCTCGTCGGCGGGCCCCTGGACGGTCTGCTGCTGGACATCACCGGCTGGACGGCGGAGGAACTCGACGGCGGTGTCGCCCTGGCCACCGAGCTGTCGCGGTGGCCCGGCGACCGCGCCCTGTACGACCCCAGCGTCGGCGAGCCGCGCACACCAGGCCCGGGGATCGCCTGCCCCTTCCATTATTGCGGCGACACACCCTGACCACAGGCCCGCCCACACCAGTTGACGAGGCGGACCTGCGGTGCGTGAGGGGCGGAACTGGGGGAACCAGGCATGGCGCGCGGCGCGCATATGCCCCGTACTTCGTGGAAGTAACTCCCGCTTTGTGGGCTTGTCGGCGGAAGGTAAGGGCATGTGGTGGCCAGGAGGTTGATAACGATGGTTCCCCTGCTTCTGGTTCTTCTGCTGGCTCTGATCCTCTTCGGTGCGGGTTTTGCGCTGAAGGCGCTGTGGTGGATCGCGGTGATCGTGCTCGTCGTGTGGCTGCTGGGCTTCGTCGTCCGTACGGCGGACAGCGGCGGCCGCAAGGGCCGCTGGTACCGCTGGTAGACGAGAAGGCACCCAGCGTGAGG
>NZ_JBIBKS010000069.1:0-4797 GCF_042959345.1 Streptomyces sp. NPDC007905
GGGCGAATCCCCAGCGACTCGGCCAGCCGGAACAGGGCGACCTCGATGGCGAACAGCGCCACCTGCGTGAACTCCGTCGAGTTCAGCACCTCACCATCAGCGGCGAGAAGCTCGCGCAGCGCACGGCCAAGCCGCGGGTCGACCTCCGCACACACCTCGTCCAACGCACGGTCGAACACCGGGTATGCGGCGGCCAACTCCAGCCCCATACCCCGCCGCTGAGACCCCTGACCGGTGAACAGAAACGCCGACTTACCCGCCACAGCGGCATCACCCGCCGACACCTCACCCAGACGCGCCAACAGCTCATCCCGATCACCGGCCACAACCACAGCCCGGCGATCCAGCAGCGCCCGCGAAGTCACCAGCGAGTACGCCGTGTCCACCACGGACACCTCCGGCTGCGAAGCCACGTGCGCCCGCAGCCGCTCCGCCTGCGCCCGCAACGCCACATCGTTGCGCGCGGACAGCACCACCGGCACCGCACCGGCGGGCCGTGTCACCTCGCCCAGCGCGTCCTCGGAGGGCGCTTCGGCCGGGGCCTCCTCGACGATGATGTGGGCGTTCGTGCCGCTCACGCCGAAGGACGACACACCGGCACGCCGTGGACGTCCCTCGGTCCGCCATTCGCGGCCCTCGGTCAGCAGCCGAACCTCGCCCGACTCCCAGTCCACATGCGGCGACGGCTCACCGACATGCAGGGTCGGCGGCAGCACACCGTGCCGCATCGCCATCACCATCTTGATCACACCAGCCACACCCGCCGCGGTCGAGGTGTGGCCGATGTTGGACTTGATGGAGCCGAGCCAGAGGGGGTCACCGTCGCGCTCACGGCCGTACGTCGCCAGCAGCGCCTGCGCCTCGATCGGGTCACCCAGCCTGGTGCCGGTGCCGTGGCCCTCGACGGCGTCGACGTCGGCGGGGCTGAGTCCGGCGTTGGCGAGGGCCTGGCGGATGACGCGTTCCTGGGAGGGGCCGTTGGGGGCGGTGAGGCCGTTGCTGGCGCCGTCCTGGTTCACCGCGCTGCCCCTGATGAGGCCGAGGATGCGCCGCCCGTTGCGCCGCGCGTCGGAGAGCCGTTCCAGGACAACGAGGCCGAGGCCGTCGGAGAAGCCGGTGCCGTCCGCCGACGCCGAGTAGGCCTTGCAGCGGCCGTCGCGGGCCAGACCGCGCTGGCGGCTGAACTCCATGTGCAGGAAGGGACCGGACAGCACGGTGACGCCGCCGGCGAGGGCGAGCGAGCACTCGCCGGCCCGCAGGGCGGTCACCGCGAGGTGGAGGGCCACGGCGGAGGCCGAGCAGGCGGTGTCCACGGACACGGCCGGGCCTTCCAGGCCGAGGCTGTAGGCGACGCGGCCGGACACCACGCTGGTGGTGGAGCCGGTCAGGCGGAAGCCCTCGATCTGTGGGAGGGCTCCGGCGGGCATGGCGGCATAGTCGGACGGGCCGACGCCGCAGAAGACGCCGGTGTCGGTGCCGCGCAGGCCGTTCGGGTCGATGCCGGCGTCCTCCAGCGCCTCCCAGGCCGCCTCCAGCAGCAGGCGCTGCTGCGGGTCCATCGCGGTCGCCTCGCGCGGACTGATGCCGAAGAAGTCGGCGTCGAACTCGGCGGCGCCGTCGATGAATCCGCCTTCGCGGGCGTATACGGTGCCGAGCCGGTCAGGGTCGGGGTCGTAGAGCCGCTCCAGGTCCCAGCCGCGGTCGGCCGGGAACGGGCCGATGGCGTCACCGCCGGACGCCACCAGCTCCCACAGCTCCTCCGGCGACGTCACGCCGCCGGGGTAGCGGCAGCTCATGCCGACGATCGCCAGGGGCTCCCCGTCACGGGACTCGTACTCGCGAAGGCGCGCGCGGGCCTGGTTGAGGTCGCTCGCCATCTTCTTGAGATAGCGAGCTATCTTCTCCTGCTGATCCGGGTTCTCTGCCATTTCCCCGCCCCCTGTCACGCTTCGCCGAACTCGGCGTCGATCATCTGGAAGACCTCGTCCATGGTTGTGGCCGCTTCGATCCGCTCGGCCGTGCTCTCCGCCTCCCCGTCGTCGGCGACGACGGAGAGCAGGCGGCGCAGGCGTTCGGCAACGTGGCGTCGCTCGTTGTCGGTGACCGCGGCAAGCATGTCTTCCAGCTTGTTCAGTTCCTTCTCGATGGGTGGTTCGGCGGCGACGCCGCCGAACTCGGTGAGCAGCAGGCGGACGATCTCCGCGGGCGTCGGGTAGTCGAACACCAGCGTCGCGGGCAGGCGCATGCCGGCGGCCTGGGTCAGCCGGTTGCGCAGTTCGACGGCGCCGAGCGAGTCGAAGCCCATGTCCTGGAAGGCGCGTTCGGGCTCGACGGCCGCGGCGGAGGCGTGTCCGAGTACGGCAGCCACCTGCGTGCGGACCAGGTCGAGGACGACGTGCTGGCGGTCGCCCTCCGCGACTCCCGCCAGACGGTCCCGCAGCGACACCGTCGTGGTCTCCGTGCGTCGCGCCGGGAGGGGTGCCAGCCCGCGCAGTACGGCCGGGATCGTGCCGGCCCTGGCCTGGGCGCGCAGCACCGCCATGTCCAGCCGGACCGGCGCCAGCAGAGCGGCGTCCGTCGCCAGGGCCTGGTCGAACAGGCCGAGACCCAGCTCCGGCGTCAGCGGCTTGGACCCCATGCGTTCGAGGCGGGCCAGCTCCGCCGGGCCCAGTTGCGCCGCGATACCCGCGGTGTCCGACCACAGGCCCCAGGCCAGCGACACCGCCGGAAGACCCCCGGCCCGTCGCCAGGCGGCGAGGGCGTCGAGCGCGGCATTGGCCGCCGCGTAGTTGCCCTGCCCCGGACTGCCGATCAGCGCAGCCACCGACGAGAACAGCACGAACGCCGACAGATCCATCCCGGCGGTCAGCTCATGCAGATGCCAGGCACCATCGACCTTCGGCCGCATCACCCGGTCGACCTGCTCGGCCGACATCGACTCGATCACACCGTCGTCAAGCACACCCGCCGCGTGCACCACCGCCGTCAGCGGACGCTCCACGGCACCCAGCACGGAGGCGAGCTGCTCACGATCGGACACATCACAGGCCACCACCCGTGCCACACAACCCAGCTCCGCCAACTCCGCCACCAACTCACCAGCACCGTCGGCCTCCAAGCCCCCCCGGCTGAGCAACAGCAGATGACGCACACCGTGCTCGACGGCCAGGTGACGGGCGAACACCGCACCCAGACCACCCGTACCACCCGTGATCACCACGGTCCCGTCCGTGTCGACGACCGGGGACCGGTCGGCGACCGGTGCGATGCCACGAGAGAGCCTGGATGTCAGCAGCCGGCCTTCACGGATGGCCAGTTGGGGCTCCTCAGCACCCAGCACAGCGCCCCAGTCCGGCTCCTCGCCGTCCAGGTCGACCAGCACGAACCGGCCCGGATGCTCCGACTGCGCACTGCGCACCAAGCCCCACACCGCCGCCTGGGCGACGTCGGGAGCCTCACCGTCGACAGCGACCGCTCCCCGGGTCACCAGCACCAGCCGGGCCTCGCCCAGCCACTCACTGGCCAGCCACCGCTGCACCAACTGCAGCGCCTCGACCGCAGCCGTGCGGGCCGCCCTCGCCAAGTCGTCCTGCGGGGCAATGACCTCGGCGACTACGGTGTCGGGCGCGGTCGCACCGTCGGCCAGGGCCTTCTCCAGCGCGGCCAGATCGGCGAACCGGTCCACCGGACCGCCGATCGACTCGCCGAGCGCAACGAGACGCGCGGTCCGCGCCGTGACGGCCTGCACCGGGACCCAGCCCATCTCGTGGAGATGGCGGTCACCGTCCCGCCGGGCGGCTTCCAGGTGCCCCTGTTCCACCGGGCGGACGTCGAGCCGTCGCAGACAGGCCAGCGGCACACCGTCCTCGCCCGCGATGTCGAGCCGCAGGGAGGTCGGGTCCGGCAGCGTGATCCTGACCCGCACCCGGGTGAGACCGAAGCGCTCCAGCTGCACCCCGGACCAGGAGAACGGCAGCCCGCTGGGGTTCTCCTCCCCCATGTCGAGCATGCCGAGCCCGCCGTGCAGGGCGGAGTCGAACATCGCGGGGTGGATGGCGAACCCGGCGGCCGGCCCGGCCACTTCGGGCAGCGCCAGCTCGACGAGGACCTCGTCACCCCTGCGCCAGGCAGACTGTACGGCGCGGAAGGCCGGGCCGTAGTCGAAGCCCACATCGGTGAGGTGAGCGTTCCGGTTGAGGAGCGTGTACAGCTCGGCCACGGGCAGCGACTCGGCGTCCGCGGGCGGCCACGGCACGGGCAGCGCCTCCAGGGGCTCGGCCTTTGCGGAGAGCCAGCCACGGGCGTGGCAGGTCAGCTCCGTGATCTCGTCCTCGCCCGCCTCAGGCCGGGAGAAGAAGGCGAACTCCCTGCGGTCGTCCTCACCGGCCGGACCGACCGTGACCCGGATCTGCCGGGTGACGTCGTCCTCCAGGACCAGGGGGGCGGCAACGACCAGTTCGTCCACGACCCCGCACCCCAGCCGGCTGCCCACGGTCAGCGCCATCTCGACCATCGCGGCGCCGGGCACCAGCACGATGCCGAACACCATGTGGTCGCGGGTCCAGGGCTGCGTCTCCTGGGACATGCTGCCGGTGAAGACCCACTCGTCCCGGTCACCGACCTGTACGGCGGCGGACAGGATCGGGTGCCGCATCCGGTCCATCCCCGCGACCGCGGCGTCGCCGGTGCCTGCCTTGCGGGACAGCCAGTAGTTCTGGCGCTGGAAGGCGTAGGTGGGCAGCTCGACGCGCTGGGCGCCGGTACCGGCGTAGAACGCCTCCCAGTCGACGCCGACAC
>NZ_JBIBKS010000070.1:0-4608 GCF_042959345.1 Streptomyces sp. NPDC007905
GCCGCGATCTGGCACAACTTCCAGACCGGGCAGGCGGTCAGCCGATCACTGACCGCCTATGACCACTGACCGTATTCGGAAAGACTCGTCTAGGGATCACGGATCGCCTGTGGACAGATTCCTTGGTCGGGTGTCCCACCGTTGCGGGAGGGGTTGACGGCGTAGATCAGCGGGTCTTGGGTGGAGGGCCACGTCCAGAGCAAGGGGGCTGGCCATGGCGTTGCTGGAGTTCTCTGACCGGCTGCCGCAGTGTTCACGTTGCCGAGGCGACCTCATCATGAGCGGGGTGGCGCCGCAGGACGACGAACACGGGCGGCCGATCCACCTGGAGTTGTGCCCGGTGTGTGACACCGGCGACGTGGACCGCCGGCGGCCGGCCTTCTCGTCCAGTGGTTCGCCAACGACGGCGGTCATGACCTGAGTCGCGTCAAGGAGGGCTCACACCTGCTGATGGAGTGGACGAAGGAGTGCATGGCCGCCCACGGCTGGTACTTGCAGGACACCCCGCCCGACCAGCCCTGAGCGGTCATCGGCGGAAGCTGCCGGGCGCGTAGTGCCGCCGCGTCGTACAGGCAGCGCGGCCGCCGGGTCGAACTACTGTTGGGGCCGTGGCGAACGTACGACTTCCCCGACTTCTCTGGGGGAGTGAGGCTGTAGTAGTGGTGTGCACATCGGGTTTGTGCAGCTCAGCCACTGGTAGTCGAACTCTAACTGGTGCAACATCTGTGGTGCTATCGCTGGCTGGAGTGTCGCTGATGGCAACCGAGTGATCTGCCAGCGCTCTACCGCAGTTGGCTTCCGAAGGCCAGCGTGACCTGCTCGACCGGCCCCGAGTGCACCGCGCCCGTACCGGTCGACGAGCAGGGGCGGCGTGTGGACGTGGGGTGACCTTCTCGCCCTGGTTACCGCGCTCGGCGTAGACATCGCCGCTGCGGCGTAGGGCACCACGACATGAGCGGTGGCGAGGCTGGACCTAGGGCGATGGGGGCGCCGCCCCGGGGCCTAGCCTCGCCAGGCAGTCAAAGACTGCTAAGAGTCGTAGTGAACGAACTCCACGATCACCACCCAGAGCGCTTTCACGCTCAGGGCAGCGGCGAATCGTGTGCTGAACTCGCGCCACCACTTCCCTCGTGTGGTCGACTCTTGCTTGTCGGCCATTAGTCCACCTCCGTGAGCGCGCCCCGCCGCCTGGTGCGGCCGGGCCCCCATGAACCCCCGGGCTGTCACCCGGAGGCCACTCACGAAGTGCGGCACTACGACGGTACCCCCAACGGTCCAGCTATGTAAGGCACTTATGCGCGGTCGCAGGGCCAGTGGACGCCGAAGACCTGACGTGCCATCCACCTGCGGCCCCTCTCGGCATAGCGGCCACCGAACTGCCTGTCCGCGGAGGATCCACACCTTCTCAGCGGGCGGCCTCACTGCCCTGTACAAGCGGCTGCCGTACTCCGTCGAACCGATGGAGGCCTGGCAGCGTCCCGAGGGCTACTGGCTTGCCACCTCCCGTGCCTACCCGGACTCGCCGGGCTGGTCGGAGCAGGAGCAGCAGGAGGTCGCCATGCTGCGGGAGAAGGAACGCGGCCTCACGGGGGTGATCCTCACGCACGCCTTCTGGGGCGAGGTCGCCGGGCCCGAACGGCTCGATGCCCGTTCCCAGCTCAAGCACGCCCTCGAACGTGAGGACGGCGAGGGCCAGGAGGCGGCGTAGCCGTGGCGGATACGCCACCCAAGCCTGAGCCGCCGCCGATTACGGTGGTCCTCCCCGACGGCCAGGAGGTCACCGGCCGCCTCCAGGAGCGCCAGCAGGTCCCGGGCGCCTGGCTGTACAAGGTGGCCGTCCCGGCCTGGCAGAACACGCCTTCCGGAGCCGTGGAGCCCGCCCGGTACGTGGTGTGGGTGCAAGCCCCCGACCACGTGAAGCCCGTGCCCGGCGTCTCGTACGACGACGTCCCTACGACCCGGCTGCCGCCGCCGTCGACGGAGCAGCAGATCCTCGGGGAGCGCCGGCCCTCGGGCTGGGTCCTGCAAAAGCTGCACGGCGGCCGCGGTCCCGGCCGGGGCGTCATCCACGCCGTCGACTGCGAGGAGGCACCCGCCGGGACACCGCTGCTGACCCTGGACCAGGCGCTGGACGCAGCCGAGCATCCCGGCACCAGGCTGTGCGCCCAATGCAGCGCGGCAGCGGAGCTCGACCCGGTACTCAAGGGTTTCGAGCATGGCTTCGGCGGCTCGGAAAACGGCAGCAGGGGAACGAAGTGATCGCCACACTTGCAGGATGAGCTTGTTCCACGCCGACTCGTACAGCCCCGACGACATGGTGGTGCACCCACGCCATCAGGCGATGCAGCCGGTGCTAGTCCAGCTCATCCAGCAGCTCCGCGACTGCGAGACGGTGGAGGCCGGGGTCGAATTGCAGCGTGCCCTGCTCGCAAGCCTGCTGGAGGTGGAGAAGGATCGCTGGGAGTTCAAGCGTGCCGCCACCCGGATGCGCAAAGGCAAGCAGCCGCCCGCGGAGGCCCCGGAGCCCCAGTCCGGTCGCGACCTCTCCGACATCGCGACCTGGCGATTCGAGCACGACGTGTGCGAGCGGCTGGCCCGCCAGCTGCGCTCGGTCGGTGACGCGCTGGCCTGGCGCGTCTTCGGCTTCCACCGCCCGTTCATCCTCGCTCTGTGCCGCAACCAGTCGCCCGGCCCGATGTACGGCAAAGCGGGCCTGCCGGCAGAACTCGAACACTTCGAGAGGGCCTGCAAAGAGGACGGCGCTTTCGCACTCCTGCACGACCTGACCAACTGCCTGCGCATCGGCGACATCACGGTGTGGGACGGCGTGAACCCGCCCCGCACGGAAGAGATCAAGACCAACCCGAAGAACAGCAGGAGCGCGCAGCTACGACGGATCAACCAGGCCCGCGCGGCGGTGCTTGACGGCGGCCCGCTGCCCGGGGACAACGCCTCGGAACTCCTCTACGACCTGGACCTGCCGCTGCGCACCCACCTGGACGTGCTGCGCGACGCCCTCGAACGGGCCGCAACCGACGGCATCTACGCCGCACCGGTGCCCGGCAGCCGAGCCCTGTACGTCGTCGACCAGTACGCATGCGCCCAGCACGGCATGTCCTCCGAGCAGTTCCACGAACGTCATCAGCACGCCGTCGACGGCGCTCTGCAACGGGCAGGGATCGCGGCCGGCCGGGAGGACCACAACATCTATGTCACCAGCCTGGACAGCACCGCCCGAGACCCGCTGCGGGTGCCCTGGGCGAACTACCCGCTGCACCCGGTGGCCTGCGCCCGGCTGATCGGCGACTACGCCGTGGCGACCGTGGAGACCTCCGGTCCCGTACTGACCCGCCTGCTCCAGGCCACCGGCCTGGACGCCCGCTGGGTCCGCCCGCCAGGCAAAACGGACCACCTCGAGCAGGGCGAGGTCATCATGGAGATCCACCAGCAGGAACGCCTGCGGTCCGTGACACTGCCGGGCGGTCTGACGATGACACCGGGATGGACACTGCAGATGCGCCGCTCCGAGCTGGACCGCTACCTGATGGAGCTCCTGCAACCAGGCACGTGGGCCGCGGGCATCAAACACGTCCTCGCCGCCCGTCAGGCCGGACAGCCGTGGCCGCACTACCGCAACGAGCACGAGATCTGGGTCTAGGCAGCGCGCTCCACAGTGCACTGCTCGATCCAGCGGGCCAGGACGCTCAGGGTCGCCAGGTGCTCCAGCGCCTCCTGTTCGGTCCAGGGCACCGCATCCTCGTGAGCGGCAACGTTCCGCAGGGCGAGGAAGGCACCGGCCGCGAGGTACTTGGCGCCGTCCTGGCGGGCGCGCCAGGTCGGTGTGTTGCGGTCGCCGTCGAATCGCAGGCGCGGTTTGCCTGCGACGGGGTCCTTCATGTCGAAGGCCTGCATGCACAAGTCCGTCTCGCCGATGTCGTGGCGTCCCAGCTTCTGCTGGAGTCGGCGGTTGACGGTGCGGGCAGCGGCCAGGACGGCGTCCTGCCGGGCTTCTGCGCCCCACAGTGGGGCGGCCGGCTCCCACACCCAGGGGTGGAACTGGTCGGCGGGCAGGGCGGGTGCATCCGGTACGAGACGGGCGGCCCATTCGTCCATGTCGGCCAGAATGCCCAGGCCCCGGTGAACCTGATCGCGGGCCATGTCTTCGCCCGCCATCTGATCCAGGTTGATCTTCTCGGCAAGCTGAGGATCCAGGAGCCGCAGGATCTGCTTGACCGTGGGCTCCGCGCGGCGCAGCTGCTCATACAACGCCGGATCACCTATGTAGTCACCTGGCCGTGTACTTCGTTCGTAGCGCAGGGCCAGGTCGTCGAACGCCTCAAGCCGCCGTCGCATCCAGTCTCGATCCACGGGCCGCATCCTAGGAGCGGAGTCTGACACTCCCTGTCTCACAGGCTCAGCAAAGCCAAGAGCAGCAGCAAAGGCCCGAACCAGAAGTGTGGTCGGGTAGCCGGAGACCATTGCTGATCCCCGGCCCCCTCAGAACCGGACGTGCGGTTGCGTCCTGGGAAGTGGTGTACGGGCTCCCACCTGATCCGGGCGTTTGGCCCGGCGTCGGAGTGAGTGTCCGGATATGAGAACGGCCACCGG
>NZ_JBIBKS010000071.1:1765-4260 GCF_042959345.1 Streptomyces sp. NPDC007905
ATCTCGTGACTGCGTGCCTTTTGAAGAATGAGCCTGCGAGTTTGCGGTGTGTTGCGAGGTTAACCCGGGTGGGGAAGCCGTAGCGAAAGCGAGTCCGAATAGGGCGTTTCAGTAGCACGCTCAAGACCCGAAGCGGAGTGATCTAGCCATGGGCAGGTTGAAGCGGAGGTAAGACTTCGTGGAGGACCGAACCCACCAGGGTTGAAAACCTGGGGGATGACCTGTGGTTAGGGGTGAAAGGCCAATCAAACTCCGTGATAGCTGGTTCTCCCCGAAATGCATTTAGGTGCAGCGTCGTGTGTTTCTTGCCGGAGGTAGAGCACTGGATAGGCGATGGGCCCTACCGGGTTACTGACCTTAGCCAAACTCCGAATGCCGGTAAGTGAGAGCGCGGCAGTGAGACTGTGGGGGATAAGCTCCATGGTCGAGAGGGAAACAGCCCAGAGCATCGACTAAGGCCCCTAAGCGTACGCTAAGTGGGAAAGGATGTGGAGTCGCACAGACAACCAGGAGGTTGGCTTAGAAGCAGCCACCCTTGAAAGAGTGCGTAATAGCTCACTGGTCTAGTGATTCCGCGCCGACAATGTAGCGGGGCTCAAGCGTACCGCCGAAGTCGTGTCATTGCAGCATATAGCCCCAACGGGTGCTGTGATGGGTAGGGGAGCGTCGTCTGCCGGGTGAAGCAGCACCGGAAGGTAGTTGTGGACGGTTGACGAGTGAGAATGCAGGCATGAGTAGCGATACAAACGTGAGAAACGTTTGCGCCGATTGACTAAGGGTTCCTGGGTCAAGCTGATCTGCCCAGGGTAAGTCGGGACCTAAGGCGAGGCCGACAGGCGTAGTCGATGGATAACCGGTTGATATTCCGGTACCCGCTGTGAAGCGTCAAACATCGAGCATCGTGATGCTAAGGCCGTGAAGCCGTTCCGGACCCTTCGGGGAAAGGAAAGTGGTGGAGCCGCCGGACCAAGCGGTTAGTAGGTGAGTGATGGGGTGACGCAGGAAGGTAGTCCATCCCGGGCGGTGGTTGTCCCGGGGTAAGGGTGTAGGACGTCAGGTAGGTAAATCCGCCTGGCAGGAGTCTGAGACCTGATGCCGAGCCGATTGTGGCGAAGTGGATGATCCTATGCTGTCGAGAAAAGCCTCTAGCGAGTTTCATGGCGGCCCGTACCCTAAACCGACTCAGGTGGTCAGGTAGAGAATACCGAGGCGTTCGGGTGAACTATGGTTAAGGAACTCGGCAAAATGCCCCCGTAACTTCGGGAGAAGGGGGGCCAGCTCTGGTGAGAGGACTTGCTCCTCGAGCTGGGGGTGGCCGCAGAGACCAGCGAGAAGCGACTGTTTACTAAAAACACAGGTCCGTGCGAAGCCGTAAGGCGATGTATACGGACTGACGCCTGCCCGGTGCTGGAACGTTAAGGGGACCGGTTAGCTTGGATTCGTCCAGGCGAAGCTGAGAACTTAAGCGCCAGTAAACGGCGGTGGTAACTATAACCATCCTAAGGTAGCGAAATTCCTTGTCGGGTAAGTTCCGACCTGCACGAATGGCGTAACGACTTCTCGACTGTCTCAACCATAGGCCCGGTGAAATTGCACTACGAGTAAAGATGCTCGTTTCGCGCAGCAGGACGGAAAGACCCCGGGACCTTTACTACAGTTTGATATTGGTGTTCGGTTCGGCTTGTGTAGGATAGCTGGGAGACTGTGAAGCTCACACGCCAGTGTGGGTGGAGTCGTCGTTGAAATACCAGTCTGGTCGTGCTGGATGTCTAACCTGGGTCCGTGATCCGGATCAGGGACAGTGTCTGATGGGTAGTTTAACTGGGGCGGTTGCCTCCTAAAGAGTAACGGAGGCGCCCAAAGGTTCCCTCAGCCTGGTTGGCAATCAGGTGTTGAGTGTAAGTGCACAAGGGAGCTTGACTGTGAGACCGACGGGTCGAGCAGGGACGAAAGTCGGGACTAGTGATCCGGCGGTGGCTTGTGGAAGCGCCGTCGCTCAACGGATAAAAGGTACCCCGGGGATAACAGGCTGATCTTCCCCAAGAGTCCATATCGACGGGATGGTTTGGCACCTCGATGTCGGCTCGTCGCATCCTGGGGCTGGAGTCGGTCCCAAGGGTTGGGCTGTTCGCCCATTAAAGCGGTACGCGAGCTGGGTTTAGAACGTCGTGAGACAGTTCGGTCCCTATCCGCTGTGCGCGTAGGAGTCTTGAGAAGGGCTGTCCCTAGTACGAGAGGACCGGGACGGACGAACCTCTGGTGTGCCAGTTGTCCTGCCAAGGGCATGGCTGGTTGGCTACGTTCGGGAGGGATAACCGCTGAAAGCATCTAAGCGGGAAGCCTGCTTCGAGATGAGGACTCCCACCCACTTGATGGGGTAAGGCTCCCAGTAGACGACTGGGTTGATAGGCCAGATATGGAAGCCCGGTAACGGGTGGAGTTGACTGGTACTAATAGGCCGAGGGCTTGTCCATTGATGCTCGCGTTCACTGTGT
>NZ_JBIBKS010000072.1:0-4007 GCF_042959345.1 Streptomyces sp. NPDC007905
GAGCTGGTGTCGGCGTTCGACGCCGAGTACTGGGTGCGCCACGTCCGCCGGGCCGTCCGCTTCGCCGACGGGGTGCGCACGCTGTGGGACCTGGGTGTTCGGCGATTCCTGGAGCTGGGCCCCGACGCGGTGCTGACGGCGATGGCCCGCCAGTGCGTGGAAGACGACACCGAGGCGGCGTTCGTGCCCGCCCTTCGGGCCAAGCGCTCCGAGGCCGAGTCGTTCGCCGGGTTCCTCGGTCGGGCCCATACGGCTGGTGTCGGAGTGGACTGGGAGGCGTTCTACGCCGGTACCGGTGCCCGGCGTGTCGAGCTGCCGACGTACGCCTTCCAGCGGGAGCGGTTCTGGCTGACGCCGGGTACCGCTGCGGGTGATGTCTCCGCGGCCGGACTCATCGCCGTCGACCACCCCATGCTGGCGGCGGTCGTGCAGGTCGGTGAGCGCGACGAGTGGCTGTTCACAGGCCGCATCTCCACCGAGGCGCAGCCGTGGACGCGCGACCATGTCGTCATGGGCGCGGTCATCGTGCCTGGTGTGGCGCTGGTCGAGATGTCCCTGGCCGCAGGGCGCGAGGTCGGCTGCCCCGTGCTCGACGAGCTGGTCATCGAGGCTCCGCTGGCTCTGGACGAGACGGTGGGGCGCCGGCTCCAGATCGTCGTGGGTCAGGCGGACGACCACGGCCGCCGCGAGTTCGTCATCTTCTCGCGCCCCGAGGGCGACGACACCGACGAGCACGGCGACGCCACCTGCCACGGGCGCGGCTGGCTGGGGCCGGACCCCGAGGCCGTACCCGCCTGGGACGTCGAATGGCCGCCGGAGGACGCCGAGCGTCTCTCCCCGGAGGCGCTCTACGCCCGCATGGCCGACATCGGCTACGACTACGGCGCGCTGTTCCAGGGTGTGGTCGACGCGTGGCAGGACGGCGACGTCGTCTACGTCGAGCTGGCGTTGCCGGACGACGCCGACACGCAGGGGTTCGGCATCCATCCCGGACTCTTCGACTCCGCGGTACAGAGTTCACTGTTCGGTGAGAAGCCGGACGACACCCTGGTGATGCCCTTCTCCTGGAACGGCGTCCAGCTCAGCCGAACCGGCGTCTCGCGCGCCCGCGCCCGGCTCGTCCCCGCGGGTGAGGCCGCGTTCCGCATCGACCTCGTCGACGAGCACGACGAGCCGGTGCTCAGCATGGACAAGCTCGTGTTCCGCCCTGTCGACCGGGCCCAGCTGAAGCAGACGGCCAAGACACGGGGTCTGTACGAGCTCGACTGGACGCCGGTCATGGCCGGCTCCGGCCGGTCGGCGCGGGTCGCGGTGCTGGGCGCAGGTGTTGCCGCCGAGGGCGAGTCGTTCGAGGACCTGTCCGCGCTGGAACAGGCCGTGGCGGACGGCGCCCCGGTACCCGAGCTGGTGCTCGCGGCCGTCGGCGCCGAGGAGGCCACGGCGGCCGCCGTCGAGGTCCTGGACCTGGTGCAGCGGTGGCTCGCCAGCGAGCGCCTCGGCGGGGCCACGCTGACCGTGGTGACGCGGGGTGCGGTGTCCGTCGGCGGCGAAGTTCCCGACGTCGCCCAGGCGGCGGTGTGGGGTCTGGTGCGCAGTGCCCAGTCGGAGCACCCGGGCCGGTTCCTGCTGGTGGACCTGGACGGCGGCGAACCGGAGTGGGGCGCGCTGCTCGACCTGGACGAGCCGCAACTGGCGTCCCGGGATGGTCAGTTGCTGACCCCGAGGCTGGCCCGCGCCTCCGTCGGTGAGACGGGGACCGTGTTCGACAGCGAGGGCACGGTCGTGATCACGGGTGGTACGGGTGGTCTGGGTGCGGTGTTCGCCCGTCACCTGGCCGTCGAGCACGGTGTGCGTCATCTGCTGCTGCTCAGCCGGGGGGGCCTGGAGGCCGACGGTGCTGGTGAGTTGGTGGCGGAGTTGGCGGATCTGGGCTGTGTGGCACGGGTGGTGGCCTGTGATGTGTCCGACCGTGAGCAGCTCGCCTCCGTGCTGGGTGCCGTGGAGCGTCCGCTGACGGCGGTGGTGCACGCGGCGGGTGTGCTTGACGACGGTGTGATCGAGTCGATGTCGGCCGAGCAGGTCGACCGGGTGATGCGGCCGAAGGTCGATGGTGCCTGGCATCTGCATGAGCTGACCGCCGGGATGGACCTGTCGGCGTTCGTGCTGTTCTCGTCGGTGGCTGCGCTGATCGGCAGTCCGGGGCAGGGCAACTACGCGGCGGCCAATGCCGCGCTCGACGCCCTCGCCGCCTGGCGACGGGCCGGGGGTCTTCCGGCGGTGTCGCTGGCCTGGGGCCTGTGGTCGGACACCGCGGGTATCGCGGCGCAACTGGGCCCGGCGGAGCTGGCCCGCCTCGAACGCATGGGGTCCAAGCCGCTGACGCCGGAGCTGGGTCTCGGCCTGTTCGACCAGGCCCTGGCGACGGACGCCGCTCTGCTGGCGCCGGTCCGGCTGGACATGGCGGTGCTGCGCGCCCAGGCCAGGGCCGGCACGATCCCGGCCGTACTGCGCGGGCTGGCACCCTTCCGGGCGCGACGCGCCGAGGCCGGTGGATCCCTCGCCCAGCGCCTGGCGGGCGTGCCCGAGGCGGACCGCGAACAGGTCGCCCTCGACCTGGTGCTGGACCAGGTCGCGAGCGTGCTCGGCCACGCCTCGGCCGCCGCCATCGATCCCGGCCGCGCGTTCAACGACCTCGGCTTCGACTCACTGAGCGCGGTCGAGCTGCGCAACCGGCTCACGCAGGCCTCCGGTGTGCGCCTGCCAGCCACGCTCGTGTTCGACCACCCCACCCCGGCGGCGGTGGCACGGCTGCTGGTGTCCGAGGTCTCGGTGGACGCCGTGGCCGGTCGCCGGCCTCCGACGAGGCCGCGCCGCGTGGACTCCGGCGAGCCCCTGGCGATCGTCGGCATGAGCTGCCGGTTCCCGGGCGGTGTGACGTCGCCGGAGGAGCTGTGGGAGCTGGTGGTGTCCGGCCGCGACGCCATGGGCCCGTTCCCCGCCGACCGCGGCTGGGACCTGGAGCGGCTCTACGACCCCGACCCCGACCAGGTCGGGTCGGTGTACACGAAGGCCGGCGGATTCGTCGACCGCATCGGCGAGTTCGACGCGGACTTCTTCGGGATCAGCCCGCGTGAGGCGCTGGCCATGGACCCGCAGCAGCGTCTGCTGCTGGAGGCGTCGTGGGAGGCGTTCGAGGACGCGGGCATCGACCCGACGACGCTGCGCGGCAGCAACACCGGCGTGTTCGCCGGCACCGTCTCGTCCGGCTACCACGCGACGATGGTTCCCGAACTGGAGGGCTACCACCTCACCGGCACCACGATGAGCGTGGTGTCCGGCCGTATCGCCTACACGCTCGGCTTCGAAGGTCCGGCGGTGTCCGTGGACACAGCCTGCTCCTCCTCCGCCGTCGCCCTGCACCTCGCCGGGCAGGCCCTGCGGGCCGGCGAGTGCGACATGGCCCTGGTCGGCGGCATCTCCCTCATGGCCACGCCGGACCTGCTCATCGGCTTCAGCCGCCAGCGCGGCCTGGCCCAGGACGGCCGCTGCAAGGCCTACTCGGCGTCGGCGGACGGCACCGGCTTCTCCGACGGCGCCGGTGTGCTCGTCCTGGAGCGCCTGTCGGACGCCCGCCGCAACGGCCGGCGCATCCTCGGCCTGGTCCGTGGGACCGCGGTGAACCAGGACGGCGCGAGCAACGGCCTCACGGCCCCGAACGGTCCTTCGCAGGAGCGGGTGATCCGGCAGGCTCTCGCCAACGCCGGGCTGCGCCTCTCCGACGTCGACGCGGTGGAGGGTCACGGGACGGGCACCACGCTGGGTGACCCGATCGAGGCGCAGGCGCTGCTGGCGACGTACGGCCGTGAGCGGGACGGTGAGCCGCTGTGGCTGGGGTCGGTGAAGTCGAACATTGGTCATACGTCGGCTGCGGCGGGTGTGGCTGGTGTGATCAAGATGGTGATGGCGATGCGGCACGGTGTGCTGCCGCCGACCCTGCATGTCGGTGA
>NZ_JBIBKS010000073.1:0-3623 GCF_042959345.1 Streptomyces sp. NPDC007905
GAATGATCACGGATCCCGTGTCCGCTCTATCGTCCACCCCAACCCGCAGCGTTCTCACGCCAGTTGGGCGATCCCGGGAACTTGCGCAAGCCCTGTGGGTTGGCGACTGCGAGGATGCGATTCCGCCCGGGATCGAGCACGCATTGACGCGAGCCATCGGATCCGACGGGGTTCGGATCCCGCTGGCGGCAGTGAGGGGTCTTCGGTATTCAAATATGGCGGCTGAAAGATCGATTGAGGTGCTGACTCCATTGCTTCATCACCCATCTGCACTCGTACGGCACGAGGTGAAATCTGTGATCTCGGCCGCGATTTCCTAACCCGAGGAGTGCTCGCCGCAACCTGCACCTTGGGTACGCGGTCGGTGGAGCGGCTTTGGGCTGGAGTTTCAATGGGCGAGTCAAGCGGCGGGCTGTGCGACCAGTAGCCGAAGAAGTGAAGGGCCGGGTCTCTGACCTGCGGCCACGTAATCGATCAACGCTGCGACCTGCGACTTAGCTGTCGGTGGTTGTCAGCGTTGGTCGTCGTTGAGCACCCCCGCACGGCCCAGAGACGGCCCCGAGCGGGGGTGCCGCGGCGTGCCCCTCGATGCGAACTCCGAGCAAAGCGGCTGCTGAGGTCTGCCGGGCTGGTCATGAGAGCCAGGGGGTCCATGGTCGGTTCAGGCAGGTCGATTCTCTGTAACTCCGTTGCTGTACTTGCTACCCGGGGAGAACAGCGCCTTCGAACAGAAATGCGATTGTTTGAACGAGCCGAACGGGCGGGCAGCCAACCCTGGCAGAGGCCGTCAAGGGGGGTCGGACGACATGAACCAGATCATCTCGTTAATATCCGTCATTATCTCGGCTGCCGCCCTCGCCATTATTGCAGTTTCACTTGCCTATCAATCTCGACAGATCAAGATTACTCAAGACGAGGCCATGAGGTCGCGCCACCGAGATCTAGTGATTATGTCAATGGATGATCCCACACTGCAGGAATCCTGGGGTGGCATGCCATTTCCTGGAGTCTCAGCAGAAAGGCGTAGGCAGCTACTTTTTGCCAATCTTATTTTCTCTTGGTACTTCTCGTCCTACCTCCTCAAAGATGCAAACGATGCCCAGCTGAGGGTCAACCTAGGCGCCTTCTTCCAGGGGGAGGTGGGGAGACAGTATTGGAGTTTGAGCAGGTCGGGGTGGCTGGAATTGATAGACTCCGCAGAAACCAAGAGGAAGAGAGACTTTTCCTCGATCGCCGAGAGCTGCTATCGGTCTGCAACTCCAGGAAGCCGTTGAATCGGGTAATGGCTGCCATTAGGCGCTAACCATACGGCGCGACTTTTGCGCCCATGGTCCGCCGGGGCGGTTACCTGTTCGAGAATTCATCCATTTCTTGGAAATCGAGGTTGCGAAGTGAGTGATCCCGTCTACAAGAAGAGCTCAAGGTCGGGGCCTACCGATTCCTGTGTCGAGGTCGCACGTCTGCCCGAACGAGCGTTGGTCCGTGATTCAAAGCACAGAAAGGGCGCTAACCTGAAATTCACAGAAGAATGCTGGAGTGAATTTTTGAAAGGGGTTGTAAAAGAAAGGGCGTGAACCGACTAAAGGCCAGAAAACGCCCATACCCCTAGCTTGGGGATGGCAGTGAACGAGGTCGGCGTAGCGACTTTGGCCGGGAGTTTCAATGACCGAGTCAAGGCTGTGGCCGCCCTCCACTCGTGAGGGCGGCAGCTCGTCGCGGAGGTCGTCTGTGCCTCAGCCGACGAAAGCCAGCCACGACGGCGGGCGCGCCGGCCGATCAGGTGCGCGTGTGTCTCGCCGCAGCCCCGCCGGCCTCAGCCACGTTGCTGGCTTTGTGGCCGCGGGTTGAGTCAGGCTGCCTGCGGGATGGGTGGGGTGGGGGTGAATGGCCGGTCGTCGCGTAGGAGGGCCCACAGCACGCTGGTGCGGCGTCGTGCGAGGGCGATGACGGCCTGGACGTGTTTGCAGCCCTCGCCGCGTTTCTTGAGGTAGTAGTCCCGGTTGGGGCCGTCGCGGATGATGCTGGTCTGTGCGGAGAGGTAGAAGACTCTGAGGAGGCGGCGGCTGTAGCGCTTGGGGCGGTGCCGGTGCGGCGGCCGGAATCGCGGGGGACGGGGACCAGTCCAGCGGCCGAGGCGAGGTGGCCGGCGTCGGCGTAGGCGGTCATGTCGCCCGCGGCGACGACGAACTCGGCTCCGAGGATGGGGCCCATGCCGGGCAGCGACTCGATGATCTCGGCCTGGGGGTGGGTGCGGAATGTGTCGCGGATCTGCCGGTCGATGCGCCTCAGCCGGTCGTCCAGGGCCAGAATCTGAGTAGCCAGATCGGCGACGATCTGTGCAGCGGTGTCCTCGCCGGGCAGCGCGGTCTGCTGGGCCTGGGCCGCTTCCACAGCCGCGGCGGCCACACTGTCCGCGTCGCGGACACCTTGATTGATCACCCAGGCTGTCAGGCGGGCCGCGACGCGTCGGCGGAGAGCGGCCGGGGTCTGGTAGCCGGTGAGCAGCACCAGTGCGCCCTTGCGGGCCGAGTAGTCGAAGGCTCGTTCCAGGGCGGGGAACATGCCGGTGAGCACGTCGCGGAGCCGGTTGACCGTCCGCACCCGGTCGGTGACCAGGTCGGTGCGGTGAGCGGTCAGGAGCGCGAGGTCGGCGGCCAGCTGCGCGGGAACGTCCAGGGTGGCGAAGTCCCGTCGATGGCGGGCGGTTTCGGCGATGACATAGGCGTCGCGGGCATCCGTCTTGGCCTCGCCCCGGTAGGCGCCGGCCATGCGGTTGACCGTCCGCCCGGGCACGTAGACAGGCTGCTGCCCGTGGGCTGTCAGCAGCGCCAGCAGCAGTGCGGAGGACCTGCTGGAGATGTCCACCGCCCAGTGCACCTCATCGGCCAGGTCCAGGATCTCGCCGAGTGCGGTCAGGATCGCCGACTCGTCATTTTCGATCTTCTTCGACCACAGAGTCGCGCCGGTCTCGTCGACCACCGCGGCCCAGTGATGGCCCTTGCCCGCGTCGATACCGACCCATATCCGGGCCGCTGTTTGCTCACGCGTCCCTCCCGCAGCCGAGTTCCTTGACGTCGGCCCGTAGGACACCCCGTCGTCAGCTCCGTAAACAGCGACGCGTTCCGCGTATTTCAATCAGCGACCAGGGCGCCCCGAGGACCGGACGGTGAGCTGAACCGGGTTTCGTAGAGTCCGCTGGTCATGTTTCAGGCGGCCTGCGGTTCTTCTTCCAGGCTTCGCCGGAAGTCGCGTTCGTACTCGGCGGGCGGTACATAGCCGAGCGCGGAGTGGAGACGTTCCTCGTTGTACCACGTCACCCACTGGAAGATCGCCCGCTCGACCTGCTCGAAGTCTCGCCAAGGGCCCTGCATCTCGATCAGCTCGGCCTTGAAGGTGCCGTTGAGGGCCTCGGCCATGGCGTTGTCATACGAGTCCGCGACGGAGCCAACCGAGGCGGAAGCGCCGACATCTGCCAGCCGCTCGGTGTAGCGGATAGACACATATTGACTGCCGCGATCCGAATGGTGGATGAGGCCGGAGTCCTTCTTGATCCGGCGTCTCCACAGTGCCATCTCCAGGGCGTCCAGCGGGAGTTCGGTACGCATGTGGTCGGCGACCTGCCA
>NZ_JBIBKS010000074.1:0-3450 GCF_042959345.1 Streptomyces sp. NPDC007905
CGACGAGCGGGAGACCTTCGCCCGGTTCCTCGGACACGTGCACACCGCCGGTGTCGGCGTCGACTGGGAGGCGTTCTACGCCGGTACCGGCGCCCGGCGTGTCGAGCTGCCGACGTACGCCTTCCAGCGGGAGCGGTTCTGGCTGACGCCGGGTACCGCTGCGGGTGATGTCTCGGCGGCCGGACTCATCGCCGTCGACCACCCCATGCTGGCGGCGGTCGTGCAGGTCGGTGAGCGCGACGAGTGGGTTCTCACGGGTCGTATCTCTACGGAGACTCAGCCCTGGGTCGCGGAGCATCTGCTGCTCGGCACCATGGTGGTGCCCGGCACGGGGCTGGTGGAGCTGGCCCTCGCCGCCGGACGCCACACCGGCAGCCCCGTGCTCGACGAGCTGGTGCTGGAGTCGCCCCTGCTCATCCAGGACGGCGTCACGCGGCACTTGCAGATCAGCGTCGGTGCGGCCGGTGCGGACGGCCGCCGCGACGTGGCGATCTACTCGCGGCCCGAGAATGGCACCGACGCGGCCGAGCCCACCTGTCACGCCCGCGGCACGCTCGGAACCGACAGTGTGCCCGCTCCGGCCTGGCCGGACCAGTGGCCGCCGCAGGGCGCCGAGCCGATGTCCGTCGAGGAGCTCTACGGCCGTCTCGCCGACCTGGGATACGACTACGGCCCCCTCTTCACCGGCGTAGAGGCCGTCTGGCGCGTCGGCGACGAGACGTATGCCGAGGTGACTCTGCCCGAGGGCCACGAGGGCTTCGGCATCCACCCCGCGCTCTTCGACTCCGCGCTGCAGAGCGGTGTCGTCCTGCTGACTGGAGAGGGCGCTGCGGCGCACCTCATGCCGTTCAGCTGGAGCGGTGTGCGGCTCGACCGGCCGGGCGTGAAGCGCCTGCGGGTTCGTTCCGTCATGACCGGCGGTACCTCGCTGCGGCTGGACGCCGTGGACGAGAGCGGCGCGCCTGTGGTGTCCGTGCGCTCGCTCGTCGTACGTCCTGTGGAGGAGCAGCGCATCAACGGCGCGGGCGGCGCGGACGCGCGGCAGTCGCTGTATGTGGTGGAGTGGACTCCGCTCGAGGCCGGACAGCCGGCCACCGGGACCGAGGACATCGTCCGGGTCGGCGCGGGGGAGGCCCACACAGATCTGAACGCCCTGGAGCGGGCGCTCACCGAGGGGGCCCCGACGCCGCAGGCCGTGCTCGCGACCGTCGGCGCCGAGGAGGCCACGGCGGCTGCGGTCGAGGCGCTGCAGTTGGTGCAGCGGTGGCTGGCCAGTGAGTGGCTGGGCGAGGCCCGGCTGGTGCTGGTGACCCGGGGAGCGGTCGCTGTCGACGGTGAGGCTCCCGACGTCGCCCAGGCGGCGGTGTGGGGCTTGGTGCGCAGTGCGCAGTCGGAGCATCCGGGCCGGTTCGTACTGGTCGACCTGGACGGCGAGGAGCCGGACTGGGGCGCGGTGCTGGGCGCGGACGAGGGGCAAGTGGCAGTGCGTGGCGGCCGGTTGCTGGCGCCGAGGCTCGCTCGCGCTGGTGCGACCGTCGAGCAGGCCCCGGCTTTCGAGCCGGACGGGACCGTGCTCGTCACGGGTGGTACGGGTGGTCTGGGTGCGGTGTTCGCCCGTCACCTGGCCGTCGAGCACGGTGTGCGTCATCTGCTGTTGCTCAGCCGGGGGGGCCTGGAGGCCGACGGTGCTGGTGAGTTGGTGGCGGAGCTGGCGGAGCTGGGCTGTGCGGCACGGGTGGTGGCCTGTGATGTGTCCGACCGTGAGCAGCTCGCCTCCGTGCTGGGTGCCGTGGAGCGTCCGCTGACGGCGGTGGTGCACGCGGCGGGTGTGCTCGACGACGGTGTGATCGAGTCGATGTCGGCCGAGCAGGTCGACCGGGTGATGCGGCCGAAGGTCGATGCTGCCTGGCATCTGCATGAGCTGACCGCCGGGATGGACCTGTCGGCGTTCGTGCTGTTCTCGTCGGTGGCTGCGCTGATCGGCAGTCCGGGGCAGGGCAACTACGCGGCGGCCAATGCCGCGCTCGACGCCCTCGCCGCCTGGCGACGGGCCGGGGGTCTTCCGGCGGTGTCGCTGGCCTGGGGCCTGTGGGGCGGGGACGGCGGAATGGGCGGCGAGCTCGGCGAGGCCGGCCTGGCCCGCCTGGAACGCACCGGCATGGGTGCGCTGTCCCACGAGCTCGGTCTCGAACTGTTCGACCTGGCGCTCGACAGCGGCGCGGCGCTCCTGGCGCCCGTCCTCCTCGACCCGGCCGCGCTGCGGGCCCAGGCCCGAGCCGGTCAGCTGCCCGCGCTGCTGCGCGGTCTGGCCCCTGTCCCTGCCCGGCGCGCCGAGACCGGAGGCTCCCTCGCACAGCGCCTGGCCGGCGTCGCGGAGGGCGACCGGGAGCGGATCGTCCTGGACGCGGTGCGCGAGCAGGCCGCGGCGGTGCTCGGCCACGCCTCGGCCGCCGCGATCGACACCGACCGCTCCTTCAAGGAACTCGGTTTCGACTCGCTCAGCGCGGTCGAGCTGCGCAACCGGCTCACGCAGGCCACCGGTGTGCGCCTGCCCGCCACGCTCGTGTTCGACCACCCCACCCCGGCCGCTGTCGCGCGGCTACTCCTCGCCGAGACCGGCGGCGTCGTCGCCGAGGCGCCGAGGCCTGTCAGCCGGACCAAGCGGGTCACGCCGTCCGACGAGCCCCTGGCGATCGTCGGCATGAGCTGCCGGTACCCCGGCGGGGTGACCTCACCGGAAGAGCTGTGGGAGCTGGTGGCCGCCGGTCGTGACGCGGTCGGCGGGCTGCCCACCGACCGTGGCTGGGACCCGGACATCTACGACCCCGACCCCGACCGGCCCGGGAAGATCAACACCAGGGGCGGTGCCTTCCTCGAGCGCATCGGGGAGTTCGACGCGGAGTTCTTCGGCATCAGTCCGCGCGAGGCGACCGCGATGGACCCGCAGCAGCGTGTGCTACTGGAGGCGTCCTGGGAGGCCTTCGAGCACGCGGGCATCGACCCGACCTCCCTGCGGGGCAGCGACACCGGCGTGTTCGCCGGTGTCGTGACCACCGACTACGGCGGCATGGCCTCCGCCGAGCTGGAGGGTTATCGCCTGACCGGCACCACCACCAGCGTGGTGTCCGGCCGTATCGCCTACACGCTCGGCCTGGAGGGTCCGGCGGTGTCCGTGGACACGGCCTGTTCCTCCTCTGCCGTCGCCCTGCACCTCGCCGGGCAGGCCCTGCGGGCCGGCGAGTGCTCGCTGGCGCTGGTGGGCGGCGTGACCCTGCTGGCCGGCCCCTACCTCCTGACCGAGTTCAGCCGCCAGCGCGCGGTCTCGCCGGACGGCCGCTGCAAGGCCTACTCGGCCTCGGCGGACGGCACCGGCTTCTCCGACGGCGCCGGTGTGCTCGTCCTGGAGCGCCTGTCGGACGCCCGCCGCAACGGCCGGCGCATCCTCGGCCT
>NZ_JBIBKS010000075.1:0-3357 GCF_042959345.1 Streptomyces sp. NPDC007905
CTCGAACAGCTCGGCCGCCTGCATCCGAACGGTCTCCCGGCGCCGGCGTCCCGCAGCAGTCAGCCCGCCCCCATCCGCATATCTCACACACCACGCGATACGACCACGACTCCAGACTCATCAGGGACTTCACCGAAGTTCACCCTGACGAGCTGATGTCAGTATCTCCCAACATGTCAGTGCTTCAAGGTGGGGACAGTAGTGCGACGCGTACCGCACGGACGGCGCTTCCCCCCGGTCGAAGACACTTTGCCCTTCCACTTTCGAACTGGTCACACGCCTGCTGCCCACCTTCGATGAGACGGACCAGCATCTGTGCAACTTCAGTGAGACAGGTCATCGCTCTGGGAGGGGTGTCACGCTGATCGGCGAGGTGGCCCAAAATCCGGGGGTCGGGCCCGTGATTCCGGGCCGAATCGCCAGCGTGACACTCCAACGTGACAGCCGGATCGGTGAGCGTGACACTGGTGAGCGTGACAGCGTGACAGTCACCCACGGTGATCACGGGCACTGTCCTCTGACAGGAGATCTTGGCCGATTGACAGGTGACTTTGACCGAACTGGGAGCGTCGGTTCCCGGAGTGCGGCCGACCTGGTCGGCCGCAGAAGGGCCCAGTTGGTGCGGCGCGGATCAGAGCCGTTCGAATGCCAGATCTCGCGGCCGCGTGTGCTCGCGTGGGCCGGCTGCCCGCAGGACCACGTCCAGCACCCGTGCCGGGTCGGCCGCGTAGGCGTGCGACAACCACGCCATGTTGGCCTCCACCACGGCCCAGCGGTGGCCAGGGCTGTACGGGTCAAGAAGTTGACCGATGTCCACGACCACGGCGCTCGGCAGCGTGTGCCCGGCCGCGGCGGCCAGCCGGTCGGCGAACTCCGTGATCTGCGCGGCGATGGCCCGGTCCGCGCGGTCCCCGCCGAGCGGGCGGGGATCAAGGCTGCCGAACACCGCGTACCGGCTCGCCGCGGCGATCCGGCCGTCCAAAAGGAACAGCCGGTACTCGGCCGCGAAGGTCACCACCTCGGACAGCAGCACCGGCGTCGCCGGGTCCAAGGCGGAGGACAGCCGGGAGCCGTCGGCGTAGACGTCGGCCGGGAAGGACTTGTCACGGGGCGGCTTGACGAACGTCGGCCGGTCGATCGCCCATGCGTCCGCGACGGTCCCCGCCCGCACCTCGCGGCCGGTGAACTCCTCCGGCAGCTCGGCGAGCCAGCCGTCCGTCGGCTCCAGCAACGCGAACCCGAGCTGGCCTGCCAGTCGCGTACCCGCGACCGGCCCTCCGTACCAGGCGGGGCCCGCCAGGCCGGGCTCCTCTGCCGCCCTGACCGGCATCCCCCGCCCCGCAGCCTCGACGGCCAGCAGTTCCATCGTCGACGTCCGCCGCCCCGGCATGACCAGCATCGCGATTCTCTCCCACGCTCCGCAAAACCGCCACGCTAGCCCCACCGCGCCCACCGCCGCAGCCGAGAATCCCCGCCGCGGACCCAAGACCAGCCAGGCCACGGCGAGCCACGGCTCAAGATCAAGTGACAGAAACCCGGCACCAATCAAGATCACTTGTCAATCGGTCAAGATCGCGTGTCAGAGGACAGGCATGTCTGCTCCCACGGCTCCCTCACAGGCTCTCAGGTCATCTCCCAGGAACGCGCTGCCTGGGGAAACAGCCCTCCAACCTCCCAGACATCACAGGCGTTCCGGGGTATTTCCGGTCCCAGCCTCCCAGGTCCCTCACAGGTCTGTCTCCCAGACGCTGGGGTCTGGGAGACAGCGGAGCGTGAGGCCGGAGCGGGCCGTGCGAATACTGCGCTACGACCGGACGCGAGCGAGGAACACGGCGAGGGCACCGGCAGCTTCGGGTTCGGTGGTGGCGAGCCGGGCCGCGAACGCCAGCTGGTCGACGTCGGCGCCCGGGACCAGGCGGGCGAGTTCGGCGAGCAGCGCGGCGTGCGCGAGGACCGACGGGTGAGAAGGCCGGCGGCGGCCTCGCAGGCGGCCGGGTCGCGGTGGTGCCCGAGGTGCGCGGCGAGCGCGTGGGCGAGCCAGGCGTCGACGTCGGCCTGCACGTACCCGCCCGCTCGGCGGGTGAGTTCGTCGCGGACGGCTTCGTCCCCGTCACGGGGCTCGGTCTGCTCCAGCGTGCCCATCTCGCGCAGCGCCTGGAGCTCATCGGCGCGGGCCGCGATCCGCGCTGCCTCACGGAGCTCGGCTTCCCGGGCGGCGGCGGCCGCGGCGTCGGCGGCGAGCTCGGCCTGGACGACGTCGTCGGTGTCCGGGACGTAGACGGTGCCCGGCGCCGCGTCGGCGAGCAGCTGCGCGATGCGCTCCCACTCCGCGAGTTCCGCGGGGCCGCGGACGTCGTCCGCCAGGTCCTCGTGCCGCGAGTCCTGCCGGGCGTCGAACCGGGCGTCCTCGAGGGCCGCCGCGACGGCGCCGGCGTCCATGCCCTTCGCCCGCCGCCGGACGACGCGGCGGCCGATGCGGGCGGGGTCGACCGGCTCCCGGGGCGCGGTGACGCGCGGGGCGAGCGGACGGCGCGCAGTGCGCCGGGGCGGCCAGGGCGTGGTCATCATCGGCCTCGTATTCGTGGTGCGGATTCGGAGCGGGCCGCCGCCAGAGCGCTATACGACGGCCCGCCGAATATGGTTTATAGCAGGACCTGAATTCAACCGTGTCAGAACCGGAAATCTATGGACTGGACGTGCGTGAAATCCGCGCGCAGGCCATCGGCCCGGGTGCCCCATTCCGTGAAATACGACTCGGTGATGGCCGCCGCGACGATCGGATGCAGCTCCTCCTCCGTCGCTCCGGCCTCCTGCATCTTGAGGATCTGCTTCACGTAGGTGGGAGAGAGCGGGGTGGTGATGGTGCGGATGCGGCCGTCGTCCGAGCTGCCCGAGCACGTGAATCCGAAGTACGCCGTCACCTCCACCATCATCCCGCTGGACGTGGAAGCCTGTTCGCGTGCACGGGCCCTGACCTGCGGTTGCCACTCTGACTCGGTCGCCTCCATCAGAGCGGCCTGGAGCCGCTTCTGTGGCTTCTTCAGCTTCCCGGCGCGGTAGCGCTCGATCGTTCGAGTCGAGGTGCCTACACGCTCCGCCAGGCTCCGCGCTGACTCCTTCAGCCGCGTGAGGAGGAATTTCACCTGTGTATTTGCGGACTTCGGCGCGGGCCGGGTGAAGACCTTCCGCTCCGCCCGCGTGAGGGCCTCCAGGACCTTGCCGCGGCTCGGGGCCGACTGCTGCTGCTCGTGGTCGCTCATACCTCCTAGACGAGTCTTTCCAAATGCCTGCGGGCGCGAGGAGAGGGTGTCCATGATCGTTTGTGACGACGAACCTGGACACCCTCGTGACCGCACT
>NZ_JBIBKS010000076.1:0-2889 GCF_042959345.1 Streptomyces sp. NPDC007905
GTCCGGCCGCGGGTGAAGTGGTGGGCGGGGGTGTAGGGAGTCGCGTGCAGCGGGTAGTACACGCGGCCGTCGGTCCACACGGTGGTCACCGTGACGATGCCGTTGTCCGTCTTGCCCAGCCGGCCCAGCCACTGCCGGCCGACATGTGCGGTCTTCGTGCCGTCCTTGCGGTCTCCGGAGTCGTCGATCACGATGACCCCGCCGTCGTGCGGAGCCGTCGCCGGCTCCTCACGCAGCAGTTCAAGCCGCCGGTCGTTGACCTGCTCGACTTCCCAGGGTGACTCGGACAGGAAAAACTGCAGCCGCTGCACGCCAGGCATCCCCGCGCCTGCAACCGGTTCCGACCCTGCCAGGCAGGTGATCGTCTTGTTCCGCTCCCGTGGCGCCAGCAGCCCCGTCAAGTACTCGCGAAACCCTCGCCGCTGAGCCAGGCTGAAGAAGAGGTCGTCGAACCGGGCCGCGTAGTCCTCCAACGGCCCCGGCGCGGGCGGACACGGACGGCGAGCGGTCATATGCAGCCCCTAGCAAGGCAGTTGACTCCTCCCACCGGCCTACGACCAACCCGAATTGCCGTCAACCCACTCCACCGCCGGATTTAACGAACTACCGGTAGTCGACGCGGTCCTGGAGGACACCGGCGTCCGCACGCAGGGGGTACGCCTGCTCCCGGCGCGTGGTGTACTTCGTGCTGGCCCTCGCCTTCTTCGAGCGATCCTCCTACCAGGCGGTATGGGCCAGGCTCACGGCGGGACTGGGCAGCGTGCCCGTGGCCCGCCCGTGCCCCTCGTCGCTGGCACGTGCCCGGCGCCGGCTGGGAAGCGGACCGCTGCGCCACCTATTCTCGATCCTGGCCGGACCAGTGGCCGACCACCGCCAGTCCTGCGCCTTCTACCAGGGCCTGCGCCTGGTCGCCGTTGACGGCACCACCCTGTCCGCTCCCGACGAGGAAGCGGTGACGTGGCGTTTTCGCAAGCACATCGGCAGGGTCCGCGCGTTCGGCAACCCGCTGGTGCGCCTGGTCGCCCTCGTGGAGTGCGGCACACGGGCTCTGGTGGACGCGGTCTTCGGACCCGACGACATCGGCGAACTCGCCTACGCTCGCCGTCTGCTGGGACATCTGGACGCATCGATGCTCCTGCTGGCCGACGCCTACTACGACGCGTTCGACTTCCTTCAGGCCGTGCAGGACACCGGGGCCCGTTTCGTGCTGCGCTCGACCCGCAAACGTCGCCCGACTGTGCGCGGCAAAGGTGCCGGGTTCACTGAAGCCGTAAAGAATCAACCCGTTGCTTTCATAGGACAAGTTCGTTGCTCTGGTATGAGCTTCGCCGCCGACGTTCTGGATCAGCTTGCGCTGCGGTTCCAGGTCGTCTTGCCGCATCTGAACGAGCGTCAGCGGCGCCTGATGCTGGCCAGGAGGCGCGACTGCTCGGACACGGTGGGGTACGGGCCGTTGCGCGGGTGGCCGGGGTGAGCGAGAGCACGGTCCGTAACGGGGTGTTCGAGCTGGAGGCCGGTGGGGATCCGCTACCGGACAGCAGCGTCCGGCGCCCCGGGGGTGGCCGCAAGCCCGCCGAGGAACAAGATCCTTCCCTGATTCCTGCGTTGCTGAAGCTGGTGGAGCCGGACGAGCGGGGTGATCCGATGTCGCCGCTGCGCTGGACCACCAAGTCCCTGCGCAACCTCGCAGAGGAGCTCACCCGGCAGGGCCACCCGGTCTCCGCTCCGACCGTCGGGCGGCTTTTGACGGGGCAGGGCTTCAGCCTCCAGGCCAGCGCCAAGACGCTGGAGGGCAAGCAGCACCCCAACCGGGACGCACAGTTCCACTACATCAACGAGCAGGTCAAGCAGCACCAGTCCGGCAATCAGCCGGTCATCAGCATCGATGCCAAGAAGAAGGAACAGCTGGGGCAGCTGCCGAACCCCGGGCGGCAATGGCGCCCCGCCGGCGATCCGGTTCAGGTGGAGGATCACAGCTTCTACTTCATCGGCCCCGACGTCGACGTGGCGATACCCTTCGGCATCTACGATCTGGCCCACGACAGCGGCTGGGTGAACGTCGGCACCGATCACGACACCTCCGTATTCGCCGTCGAGTCGATCCGCCGCTGGTGGCAGGCCCGCGGGCGGATGGACTACCCAGATGCCGACAGACTGTTGATCACCGCGGACTGCGGAGGGTCCAACAGCTACCGCTACCGGTTATGGAAGGCCGAACTCGCCGCCTTCGCCGCCCAGACGGGTCTCACGGTGACCGTCTGCCACTTTCCGCCGGGCACCTCAAAATGGAACAAGGTCGAGCATCGGCTGTTCTCCCACATCACCATGAACTGGCGTGGCAGGCCTCTGACCAGCCACGAAGTCGTGGTCAATAGCATCGCCGCGACCCGCACCCGCACCGGCCTGCGCGTTCACGCCGAGCTGGACACCGGAACCTACCCGGTGGGAATCTCCGTCAGCCGCGAGCACCTGCGCTCTCTGCCGATCACGCCCCATGACCAGCACGGACCCTGGAACTACACGATCGCCCCGGCCGGCGCCCCTGGCAATCGCGCGACCAGCACGAGCGATCGGGACCAGGGCAGGTCGCAGGTGCTGGCGATGCTCGCCGACCCGCGTCTGTGCGGCATGACCTCATCGGAGCTGAAGGCACTGTGCGCCCAACTGGCCCCCGCGCAAGCTGCCCAGGCCGAACAACGCAAGTTCCAGCAGCGCGGCGGCCGCCGCCTGAAAGCACCCGGAGCACACGGCAGACCCCTGCTCTCGAACGCCGACCGCATCCTCGTCACCGTGATGAAGCTTCCCCTTGATCGTGGACACCTGGAGACTGGGATCTTGAGGTTCCAGAGGAAGTAGCACCAGGTGGGAAGCAAGTACACGAAGCGGTAC
>NZ_JBIBKS010000077.1:0-2213 GCF_042959345.1 Streptomyces sp. NPDC007905
CTGAGTGGTGCGGTGGACGTGGCGGTGGTGCGGGCGGCGCTGGCGGATGTGGTGGAGCGCCACGAGAGCCTGCGGACGGTCTTCGCCGACGCCGGCGACGGCGAACCCTGCCAGATCCTGATCGACGTGGACGCTGCGGCGCCGGTCGTACCGGTGGTGCCCGTGGCCGACATGGAGGCCCTGTACGCCTCGATGGCGGTCGAGGCGGGTCGTGGTTTTGATCTGTCGGTGCAGGCGCCGTTGCGGGCGGTGTTGTTCGAGTTGCCGGGTGATGAGTTCGTGCTGTTGTTCGTGCTGCACCACATTGCCGGGGATGGCTGGTCGGTGGCTCCGCTGGCCGCTGATTTCTCCCAGGCGTACCGTGCGCGGGCCGAGGGCCAGGCGCCGGGCTGGGAGCCGCTGCCGGTGCAGTACGCCGACTACACCCTCTGGCAGCGTGAAGTCCTCGGCAACGAGGAGGACCCCGAGAGCGCCATCGCCGGGCAGCTGTCGTACTGGAAGCAGCAACTGGCCGGTATCCCGGCTGAGATGGCGTTGCCGGTGGACCGCTCGCGTCCGGTGATGTCCAGTTACCGGGGTGAAGCGGTGACGTTCACCGTGGACACGCGGCTGTATCAGGGGCTGACGGAGTTGGCGCGGCAGTCGCAGGCGAGTGTGTTCATGGTGGTGCAGGCCGGTCTGTCGCTGCTGCTGAGCCGCCTGGGCGCGGGTGAGGACATCGTGCTGGGCACGGCGGTGGCCGGCCGAACCGATGAGGCGCTGGACCGGCTGATCGGCTTCTTCATCAACACCCTGGTGCTGCGCACCGACCTGTCGGGCGACCCTGAGGTGGCCGAGCTGATCGCCCGGGTCCGGGAGAACGACCTGGCCGCCTACGCCAACCAGGATGTGCCCTTCGAACGGCTCGTGGAGATCCTCAACCCCGACCGCTCCCTGGCCCGCCACCCCCTCTTCCAGACCATGCTGGTCTTCCAGAACGTCCCCGAGGCCAGCATCGACCTGCCCGGCATCGAGGCGACCAACTTCGACGTTCCCGCCGACTCCTCGAAGTTCGACCTGTCCTTCGTGTTCGACGAGCGGGAGGCCGAGGGCGGCGGGGACACCGACACCACCCTGTTCGGCACGATCGAGTTCAGCCTGGACCTGTTCGACCGGGCCACGGTCGAGGCGCTCGCGCAGCGGCTGCTGCTGGTGCTCGAGGCGATGGTCGCCGACCCAGCGGCCCGGATGAGCAGCATCGACGTGCTGGGTGAGGCGGAGCGTCAGCGCATGCTCGTGGAGTGGAACGAGACGTCGGTGGGGGTCGAGCCGTCGACGCTGCCGGCGTTGTTCGAGCATCGGGTGGGTGTGGCTCCGGATGCCGTGGCGTTGGTGTGCGGTGGGGTGGAGTTGTCGTATGCGGAGCTGAACGAGCGGGCGAATCGCCTGGCCCGGTTCCTGATCGGGCGTGGCGTGGGCCCGGAGCGCTTCGTGGCCGTGCAGATGCCGCGGTCGGTGGAGCTGGTGGTGGCGCTGCTCGCGGTGGTGAAGGCTGGTGGCGCGTACGTGCCGGTCGACCCCGGTTACCCTGCGGAGCGCAGGGCGTACATGATCGCTGACGCGGCGCCGGTGGCGGTGCTGACGCTGGACGGTGTGGACGTGGGCGACGTCGGGGGGACCGACGTGGTGGTCCTGGACGATCCCGCGGTGGTCCGGCAGGTGGCGGAGCTGTCGGCGGCGGACGTCATGGACGGCGAGCGCAGTGAGCCGCTCCGGGTGGAGCACCCGGCGTATGTCATCTACACCTCTGGTTCGACGGGTCGTCCCAAGGGTGTCGTCGTCACCCACCACGGCATCGCCCACATGGCCGCTGCCCTGGGCGACGGATTCGCGATCAAGGGGAACAGCCGCGTCCTGCAGATGGCCTCGCCGAGTTTCGACGCCGCGATCGCGGAGATCGGCGCCGCGTTCTTCAACGGCGCGGCCATCGTCCTGGCCTCGGCCGACGAGCTCCTGCCTGGCCCCAGCCTCGTCCGCGTACTCGCGGACCAGAAGGTCACGCATGTGACCCTCACCCCGGCGGCGCTCGCCACCATGCCCTCCGACGGCATACCGGCTTCGACCACCCTCACCGTGGCGGGTGAGGCCACCAGCGCCGAGGTGGTCGTGCGGTGGTCGGTGGGTCGGCGGATGGTGAACGCGTATGGGCCGACGGAGTCGACGGTGTGTGTGTC
>NZ_JBIBKS010000078.1:0-2183 GCF_042959345.1 Streptomyces sp. NPDC007905
CGACGACCGCCGCCTCCACGGCCTCGTGCTCGGTGATGGTCTCGCTCATCAGGCGTCTCCTTGATCATCGGATCCGCCGTCTATTGGACACTCCCCGCTGACACCGTGCAGCCGCGTGCAGCGCCACCACAAAAGCCATGGTCGGCCAGGAGCCCACCGATCCGATGTCCAGTCGGTGGGCTGCCGCCGGGTCCGACAACGCCTTACGAGGCCGGTGCTCGGCCGCGGTGACGACATCGCTGAGCGGGCGGAGTGAACACAGTCCGGCCGCATAAGGCAGGGTCAGCCGGCTTCCGCCTCGATTCAATGGGTGGAAAGAAGAGTTGGGGATGGAGCCGCGGAGGCTGTGGAGGAGTATGGTGAACGGCGCACACCGAGGAGAGTCAGTGCGGATACGGTTGCATCCGCGGTGGTGGAACGTGTCGGCACCGGTGGCCGGTGCACACCGTCTGGCCACGCCCTCTTGATCAGCAGCCTTTTGGGGGTAGTACGCGGTGCCCGCCCGGCAGGGGGGACGGGGCCCGTCCGGGCGGGCGACCGTGCGCCTGGCCGAAGACCAGGCTCAGCGGCCCGGAGGGGGGCCGGGCCCTGCGACGTGTAGAGGTACCGGGAGCCGTCGCGCTCCCGCCACCGGTGGTGACCACCGCGTCCACCGCGCCTATGGCACCGGGCGAAGTGTGACCGAGGTTGTGGCGTCATGGACTGACGCCGGACGGCGCGGCACTGCCGCTGAAGGTGACCGCACTTCTCAGCTCATGGTGCTGGATGGCTGTCGGCCGGCGGACGTCCGGCTTCGGTGGCGCAGCGCGTGGGCGTGGCCGGCGCACCGACTCCTTCAGCGGCCTCCAGTAATGCACCGGAGCAAGCGGCAAACAACGCCCCGCCCAGCAGGTCACCCGATCGGCGTAACGCTTCCAGGTGAGCCGCGACCTCGCGAGCGCCCAACTCGGCAGCCTCGCACCTTGGTTTCCCACTCGCCCGCCGTGCCCCGTCGGCCCGAGAAACAACATCGAACAGGCAGTCCATCACGCCGGGCTACGCCATCCGAGTGGCAATGCCTTGCCCGCTGTTGCAGTCACATGCCAGCTCGGCGATAACGCTATGTATCCGACCGGTGGGCCGCCCATCCTTTCCGGGGGAGCGGCTGCCCAGTCATCGCGCGCGTCGGTTTCGGCCGACCGCTGGGGGTGGGAGCCGCGATGGTGCCCCTGTGAAAGGGGTTTGGATCCGTCAGCCGGCGGCGGCCGACGCCGGCTGACGCGGACCTTTCGTTTACGACGTAGGTCACGGTTCACTGGCTCGCGCACACCGGTGCCTCCTTCGCCCCCGTGCCGCGCCCTCGCTTTCCACGCGCCGACCGACGGGCGCTCCCTCGCCGCGTCGGCGACAACACCCGCACGCTCCCTCGGGACACCCGCGCCTCCCCGGCGCCCATGTCCCTTACCAAAACCGGGAAGAGCCATGTTGACGACCGTACTGTCCAGCGCGAGCATCACGCTTTCCCCTCAGGAAGTCGAACAATGGCCTGACACGTCCACAGCCCGGAAACTGGCTACTGTCTGGCGCCACTCACGTACCACCGTTTTTCGCCTCCCGGCCGTGGACCGCGCCGTCCCCGTCTGTCGACACCTGACTCGCCTATGGCTCGACAAGCAACATCTCACCGACGAAGACCTCAACTACGTCACACTGCTCGTCACAACGGAACTCGCGACGAACGCGATCGTCCACACCGGCAGTGCCACCATCACCGCCGAGCTGCAGAAGTGCAGAAGTTTCCTGCAGATCCAGGTACAGGACGAAGGGACGAAACCCACCAGCGCCCACTGGCACAACACCTGTGGATACGGACGAGGTCTGGCCCTCATCGCCACCTCCGCCCAGGCACTCGGCACACGCATAGAACGGGACGGCACCCGAACGATCTGGGCGAGGGTCTCCCGCACGTGAAGCCCCGTCGGGCCTCCCGCTGGGGTGCCGGAGCTGCATCCCCGCCGAGTGAGTCGTGACAACGGCCCGGATGCGTCCGGCAGTGCCCGATTCCGCCTGAAACGGCTCCATCCCTCGAGGGCGTGCTGGTGCCGTTGCCCTGGTCTCGGCCGGGGTGAGGTAGCCGAAGGTCTTGTGCTTGCGCAGGCGGCGGCGGTTGTAGAAGGTCTCGATGAAGGTGAAGACCTCGGCGC
>NZ_JBIBKS010000079.1:0-1942 GCF_042959345.1 Streptomyces sp. NPDC007905
ACCGGCACCTGCACCACCTGCCACCGCCCCCTGCCCAGAACAGCCACCACCGCCCAAAACCCGAGAGCCAGAGCAACCTAACGGAGCCCTACTAGTGCCGTGACCGAGAAGGTTCACCGGCTGCGGTCTGTTGGCGTTTGGAAGCTCGGGGACTTCGGCAGACGGCAGCCAGGCCGTTTCGTCAGTTGATCAGAAAGGGAAACACGTCAGCGAAGGACATGGTCGTGTCGGGTCGGAGGCGCGTGGTTTCGCCTTGGAAGGACCGCACCTCCAGCCAGCTCTGCGGCGATGCCGTCGACACTACGTCCATGAGCTTCTGGACGTCGGCCGGCCGGAAGACCTTGAACTTCGGTGACGGTCGGTAGAACGACGGCTGGATGTCGAAGCGCATGTCAACGGCGCGATAAGGGGATCGTCCACAGTCGCTGTAGGGCAGCGAGGCGTGACCATGGATGCGGGCGTCGACCAGCACCTCCGGGTCCCCGTCCTCGATCTCGCGGTTGAACACGGGGAAGGCTGTCGTCACCCGCGCTGCTCCTGGATGTGCAGCGCATGCCCGGCCCAGTGCCGGCGAGCAGAACAGCGCGGGATCGAACGACCCGACCGGACTCGGCAATGCCACCTTGTGGTGGGACCGGCCGTCGAAGGCGAGGTCCCGCCTGGAGCAGAGGAAGTCCAGGAACCCGGCAACCACTGCGTCCTGGTGGCTGCCGGCTCGCACTGCGAAGCGGACCGCGCTGCGTCCCCGCTCACGCAGAACCTATGTGGTCAGAGCGCTAGCGGTGACCGAATATAGTCCTCGCCCTTGTCGCCGGGACGGTGTATCTGCACCCGGTGTCGTCCGGGGACCCGGGCAGGAAACGTCAGACCGACGGTGGTACGGCAGGAAACAATCGCGCCGGCCTGCCGGCCTCGGCGGTGGCCCCATCCGCGTACAGGCGCCATGTGCCGCCGTCCAAACGCACACATGGATCGGTCCACGTCTCCGTGGCGTCCGGCACGATCATCCGGGTAGTGGCTTGTTGGACGTCGTGGATGACCACAGCGAGAACCCTGCAGCCCAGATGGCCCATAGCGAGCTCCTGTTCAGGGTGGTCCTCCGGGCCTGCGGCCTGCACCACGTAGAACCGGTCGTCGACCCAGTACCCGGACACGTCCAGCCAGGCGTCCTCCGGTAGTGGGACACCGTCCACCCACACGCCGACCTTCTCGGTCTTGTCCTTCAGGTGCACGGCCCGATGACGGTCGTCGGAGGTGAATTCCACGTGCAGCCCGGTTCCCCTCCAGCAGTCCACGAAGGAGCTACAGGCCCCCGGTATCGGGCCTATGCGGAACTCCGGAGCGTCGGCGGCCGGGCCTTCGACGGGGGGACGGCTGCAAGTCTGCGGTTCCCGGCATGGCCGGTCGATCCGACGTTCACAACCGAGCCCTATCGCCGCGCAGTCCCGCGGTGACGCTTGAGACAGCAGGGCGATGAGACGTTCCCGATAACGGCCGTCCCCCACCAGGCCGCGTAGATTGCTTGCGTTCGTCCACCACATGAGCAGATCGACGCCCACCACCGAATGCCGCAGCCATGCCTGCCACAGATCGCCCTGAGCCTTCCACCGGTTCGAGGGCCCAGTACCAGGCAGTCTGTCCCCGGCCTTTTCATGAGGGGCACTCCTGCGCACTCTCCAACGCACCGCTCCACCCGCCCCGCCCGCTCGACACCGCCGGACAGACGCACTGAGGAATGCTGGCCGGTCGGCTCACACAGATGATAGAAGGCTGCATCGGAGCCTGAACGCAGGAAGTCCTGGAGAACGGCAGCGATTTACGTACGTGTGCGGATCCGGAGGGCCGCTCTAGTAGGACTCCGTTAGGTTGCTCTGGCTCTCGGGTTTTGGGCGGTGGTGGATGTTCTGGGCAGGGGGCGGTGGCAGGTGGTGCAGGTGCCGGT
>NZ_JBIBKS010000080.1:0-1861 GCF_042959345.1 Streptomyces sp. NPDC007905
CCGGACATGCAATGTCTCGGTAGAGAGCGGCGGACAGCCCTGCGGCTTGTGGTGACGACCTGGCGGGTGCCGGGTGGATGCCTGAATCACGCCGGGCTTTGACGCCTCGCTGTAGACCGCGCTGCGTTCGGCACGTGCTCGGTCGTCACCACTGGCACCAGTAAGCGGTGGGACTCGTGGGTGCCGAACGGACGCTTGGAGATGTCCTGGCCTTGATCCCTATTCGTAGACCGTGCGTCGTCCGGCGCCTTCGAGTGCCACCGCAAAGCGGCTGTTTGATGTTCGTCGGTCCTGGACGGATGCCTCAAGGTCGCTTGGCCCCGATGCCTATAGGTAGATCGGCGCCGCCCAGGCCCGTCGATCCTCAACACCCTTACCTAGACCACTCGTTGGTGTTGGTTGTGCGAGCCCACCGCATGGTGACCTCTTGAGAAGCCCGAGCTGTCTGAGCTCCCGGATAGACCGAGGCCCGTGGGGTGAGCTGGTGCCACGAACGGCTACTGAGGTGGCGGACCGGCCCTTGTGCTGAGTCCTGGGATTAGGTCGCTGCGTGGCCCGCATGAGCTCGTGACGTGCACAAAATGCACTATAGGGAGGAACGTTTTGATCTACTGCGGCATCGACTGGGCCGAGCGGACACACGACGTCGCCCTGGTCGACGACAGCGGCCAGTTACTCGCCAAGCGGCACATCACCGATGACGCCGCAGGTTACAAGATCCTGCTGGACCTGCTTGTCGAGTTCGGCGACAGCGAGGGGAACCCGATCCCGGTCGCGATCGAGACCTCGCGGGGCCTGCTCGTGGCGGTGCTGCGGACCGGCAAGCGGCAGGTGTTCGCGATCAATCCGATGGCGGCCGCCCGTTACCGCGACCGGCACTCAGTCTCGCGCAAGAAGTCCGACCCCGGCGACGCCCTGATGCTCGCGAACATCCTGCGCACCGACATGCACGCCCACCGGCCACTGCCCAACGACAGCGACCTCGGCCGGGCAATCGCCGTCCTCGCCCGTGCTCAGCAGGACTCACTCTGGAACCGCCAGCAGCTGTCCAATCAGCTCCGCTCACTGCTGCGGGAGTACTACCCGGCCGCCCTGGCGGCCATCGATCCCTGGCGCAACGGGCTGTGCCGACCGGAGGCCCGGGAGCTTCTGAAGGCGGCCCCGACGCCGACCCGGGCCGCGCGGCTGACCCGCACGCAGCTGGAGGCCGCGCTCAAGCGGGCCGGCCGCAAGCGCGGCATCACTGCCGAAGCTGAGCGGCTCCGTGGCGTCTTCCGCGACGACTACGCTCACCAGCCGCCGCTGGTCGAGGACGCGCTGGGCAAGCAAATGCTCGCGCTCCTGGTCCAGTTGGAGGCCGCCTGCACCGCCGCCGACGACCTCGCTCAGGCGGTTGAAGAGGCCTTCCCTCAGCACCCAGACGCTGACATCATCCTCAGCTTCCCCGGACTCGGCGTCCAGCTCGGCGCCCGGGTGCTCGCCGAGATCGGAGACGACAAGGCCCGCTTCGCGGACGCCCGCGGTCTGAAGGCATACGCCGGCGCCTCGCCCATCACCAGGGCCTCAGGCAAGAAATCGAGCATCACCCGGCGGTGGGTGAAGAACGACCGGCTCAACCACACCGGCTACCTCTGGGCCTTCGCCTCCATCACGGCCTCGCCCGGCGCCAAGGCCCACTATCGACGTCGCCGCGACGACCACGGAGACTGGCACGCCGCCGCACAGCGCAACCTTTTCAATCGCATGCTCGGACAGCTCTACTACTGCCTCCAGCACCACACGCTGTTCGAGGAACACACGGCCTTTCCAACCGCTCTCGCCGCAGCTGCTTGACACGTTGAGTGCCTGAGGTGTCTCTACC
>NZ_JBIBKS010000081.1:0-1465 GCF_042959345.1 Streptomyces sp. NPDC007905
CAATACCCCCGGGCCAGACCAGCACCCGCCACATACAACTCACCCACCACACCCACAGCCACCGGACGCAGACCACCATCCAGCACAAACACCCGTGCATTGGACTGGGGACGGCCGATCGGCACCAGGCCGTCGGGGAGTTCGTGACCCGGTTCGATGCGGAACTCGGTGCAGTTGACCGTGGCTTCGGTCGGCCCGTAGACGTTGCTGACGACGGCGTCGGGGTGCTGCGTCCGCCACTTGTGCAGTGCCTCGCTGTGCAGGGCTTCGCCACCGAGCAGCAGGTGCCCGGACGGTGAGTAGGGCGCGGGCAGGTTCTCCAGCAACGGCAGGTGGCTCGGCGTCGCCTTGAGGAAGGTGTTGGGCGTCTCGCCGAGGAGCGCCGCCGTCTCGGTGTCCTCGCCCTCGAGGCCGGCCAGGACGATCCGGCCCCCGGACACCAGCGGGGTGTAGAGCGCCGTCACGGTCAGGTCGAAGGCGACCGGGGAGTGCACCAGCGCGACGCCCTGGGCAGCGAGGTAGGTCTTGCGGGTGTAGGAAAGGTAGTCCACCACGCTGCGGTGCTCGACGACGACACCCTTGGGGCGGCCGGTCGAGCCGGAGGTGTAGATGACGTAGACCGGGTGCTCGTCCCGGAGCGGCTCACTGCGCTCGCCGTCCGTGACGTCCGCCGCCGACAGCTCCGCCACCTGCCGGACCACCGCGGGATCGTCCAGGACCACCACGTCGGTCCCCCCGACATCGCCCACGTCCACACCGTCCAGCGTCAGCACCGCCACCGGCGCCGCGTCAGCGATCATGTACGCCCTGCGCTCCGCGGGGTAACCAGGGTCGACCGGCACGTACGCGCCACCAGCCTTCACCACCGCGAGCAGCGCCACCACCAGCTCCACCGACCGCGGCATCTGCACGGCCACGAAGCGCTCCGGGCCCACGCCACGCCCGATCAGGAACCGGGCCAGGCGATTCGCCCGCTCGTTCAGCTCCGCATACGACAACTCCACGCCATCGGCGACCACCGCGACGGCGTCGGGGGTCAACTTCGCCTGGTTCTGGACGAGGTCGGGGAGCGTCGACGGCTCGACCCCCACCGACGTCTCGTTCCACTCCACGAGAACGCGCTGACGCTCCGCCTCGCCCAGCACGTCGATGGTGCTCATCCGGGCCGCCGGGTCGGCGACCATCGCCTCGAGCACCAGCAGCAGCCGCTCCACCAGTGCCTCGACCGTGGCCCGGTCGAACAGGTCCAGGCTGAACTGGAGGTGCCCGTCCAGGGCTATGGAGTCATCGGCGGCGTGCCTTTCGGAGAAGGTCCACGCGAGGTCGTACTTGATGGAGTCGGACTCGACCGCCTCCATCGTGCTGCGCACGCCGGGCAGGTCGATGCTGGCCTCGGGGACGTTCTGGAAGACCAGCATGGTCTGGAAGAGGGGGTGGCGGGCCAGGGAGCGGTCGGGGTTGAGGA
>NZ_JBIBKS010000082.1:0-1379 GCF_042959345.1 Streptomyces sp. NPDC007905
CTGATCAGAGGTCCGGCCACCGCCCGGTTCGGCGCAACGCCGGGCAGTTCGCGGGCGGCAGGTCTGCATAACGTGGATGCGCGAGCACGACACCCGAGCCGAGGCCGGCACCGCCAACACCCCTTGGGAAGGGGCGCGATGTTCGAGATCGAAGATGTGGGCGTGTTCCTGGGCCTGGATGTCGGCAAGAGTGCCCATCACGGCCACGGACTCACCCCGGCCGGGAAGAAGGTCTTCGACAAGCCGCTGCCCAACAGCGAGCCCAGGCTGCGGGCCGTCTTCGACAAGCTGCGCGAAAAGTTCGGCACCGTCCTGGTGATCGTCGATCAGCCCGCCTCGATCGGCGCCCTGCCGCTGACCGTCGCCCGCGACGCGGGCTGTCAAGTGGCCTACCTGCCCGGGCTTGCCATGCGCCGGATCGCCGATCTCTACCCGGGCGAGGCCAAGACCGACGCGAAGGACGCCGCGGTGATCGCGGACGCGGCCCGCACCATGCCGCACACCCTGCGGTCCCTGGAACTGACCGACGAGATCACCGCCGAACTCACGGTCCTCGTGGGCTTCGACCAGGATCTCGCGGCCGAGGCCACCCGCACGTCCAACCGGATACGCGGCCTGCTCACCCAGTTCCACCCCAGCCTGGAGCGCGTCCTCGGTCCCCGCCTCGACCACCAGGCCGTGACCTGGCTGCTGGAGCGCTACGGCTCCCCGTCCGCCCTGCGCAAGGCCGGCCGCCGCAGACTCGTGGAGCTGATCCGCCCGAAAGCCCCCCGCATGGCCCAGCGGCTGATCGACGACGTCTTCGACGCACTCGACGAACAGACCGTCGTCGTCCCCGGCACCGGCACCCTCGACATCGTCATTCCCTCCCTGGCCGCATCCCTGGCCGCCGTTCACACCCAGCGCCGGGCGATGGAAGCCCAGATCAACGCCCTGCTGGAGGCTCACCCTCTTTCCCCGGTCCTGACGTCGATGCCCGGCGTCGGCGTCAGGACCGCCGCCGTCCTGCTGGTCACCGTCGGCGACGGCACCAGCTTCCCCACCGCCGCCCACCTCGCCTCCTACGCGGGACTCGCCCCGACAACGAAGTCGTCCGGCACCTCGATCCACGGTGAGCACGCACCCCGAGGCGGCAACCGACAGCTCAAACGGGCGATGTTCCTGTCCGCCTTCGCCTGCATGAACGCCGACCCCGCATCCCGCACCTACTACGACCGCCAGCGAGCACGCGGCAAGACCCACACCCAAGCCCTCCTCCGACTCGCCCGTCAACGCATCAGCGTCCTGTTCGCCATGCTCCGCGACGGCACCTTCTACGAATCCCGGACACCGAAAGACGTCGAGCTCGCCGCATAACCTCAGCAACCCCGAACCACCCC
>NZ_JBIBKS010000083.1:0-1347 GCF_042959345.1 Streptomyces sp. NPDC007905
CAGGGCTTGCGCAAGTTCCCGGGATCGCCCAACTGGCGTGAGAACGCTGCGGGTTGGGGTGGACGATAGAGCGGACACGGGATCCGTGATCATTCAGGTGTCTAAGCCAAGTGATCAAAAGGATTCCCGTGTCCGCTGTCTCATCTTCCCCGATCCCTGCCGTGTTGGCCAAGTTGGGTCCGCTCAATCCGGACGACATGTCTGACCTGCGGTTCTTCCTGGAGGCGGTGCCCGATCCGCGCTCCCGGCGGGGCCGCTGGTACTCGCTGACCTCGATCCTGCTGGTCTGCGCGGCCGCCGCGGTCTCGGGAGCCCGGACCATCGACGAACTCGCCGAGTGGGGCGCCCGCGCCGACGCAGGGCTGCTCGTCACGCTCGGCGTGCGCCGTCACCTGCTGCGCTGGCGGCATGCACCGTCCAGGTCGGCGATCGGCAGGGTCCTCGAGCGTCTCGACACCGACGCACTCGATGCGGCCGTGGGAGCCTGGCTGGCTCACCGCCATACCGCCGCAGCCCCGGGTAGGCGACGGGTGATCGCCGTGGACGGCAAGGCACTGCGCGGCTCCGCCCGCCTGGACCAGCCCCGCCGGCACCTGCTGTCCGCCGTCACCCACGGCTGCCCGGTCACCCTCGCCCAGGCTGAGGTCGGGTCCAAGACCAACGAGACACGGCACTTCCAGCCCCTGCTTGCACCGCTCGACCTGGACGGAGACGTGGTCACCTTCGACGCGCTGCACTCCGTGAAGGCCAATGTCGCCTGGCTGGCCGAGACCAAGAAGGCGCACTACGTGGCCGTGATCAAGCCCAATCAGCCCACCGCCTGGGCCCAACTGGATGGTCTGGACTGGCATGCGGTGGCCATCCAGCACACCGCCTCGAACAAGGGACACGGCCGTCGCGAGTCCCGCTCGATCAAGACTCTCGCCATCGCCGACAACCTTGGCGGCATCGCCTTCCCCCACGCCAAGCTCGCCCTCCGCGTTCACCGCCGCCGCAAAGAGACCGGCAGGAAGGAGACCCGCGAGACCGTCTATGCGGTCACCAGCCTCGACGTCCACCAGGCGAAACCGGCCGAACTCGCCTCCCACCTGCGCGGACACTGGACCGTGGAAGCCCAGCACCACATCCGCGACCGTACCTTCGCCGAAGACGCCTCCACTGTCCACGTCGGCAACGCACCCCGCGTCATGGCCACCCTCCGCAACCTCGCGATCGGAGCCCTGAAAGCCCTCGGAGCGACCAACATCGCGAAGACCACCCGCGCCATCCGCGACCAACCCGAACGGGCCCTCCCCATCCTGGGCATCACCTACAAGCCCGACCTCAACGGAACTTGATCAAGCCCTG
>NZ_JBIBKS010000084.1:0-1338 GCF_042959345.1 Streptomyces sp. NPDC007905
GCCATGTGGCACTCGTCGCCGCCCGACCGGTAGTCGCCGAAGTAGTCGACCACGTCCTCCGGCCACTGGTTGGCCTCCGCCAGCAGCACCGTGTCCGGGTACTGGGCGTCGATCTCCTTGCGCACCCGCTTCAGGAACTCGTGGGTTGCCGGCAGGTTCTCGCAGTTGGTGCCCTCCTGCTGGTAGAGGTACGGCACCGCGTCGAGGCGGAATCCGTCGATGCCCAGGTCCAGCCAGAACTTCAGCGCGGAGATCATCTCCTCCTGCACGGCCGGGTTCTCGTAGTTCAGATCCGGCTGGTGCGAGAAGAAGCGGTGCCAGTAGTACTGCTTGCGTACGGGGTCGTACGTCCAGTTGGAGACCTCGGTGTCGACGAAGATGATCCGCGCGTCCTGGTACTGCTTGTCGTCGTCGGCCCAGACGTAGTAGTCCCCGTACGGACCCTCCGGATCCCGCCTCGACTCCTGGAACCACGGGTGCTGGTCGCTGGTGTGGTTCATGACGAAGTCGATGATCACGCGCATGCCGCGCTGGTGCGCGGCGTCCACGAACTCCACGAAGTCGGCCAGGTCACCGAATTCGGGGAGTACGGCGGTGTAGTCGGAGACGTCGTAACCGCCGTCACGCAGGGGTGACTTGAAGAACGGCGGCAGCCAGAGGCAGTCGACACCGAGCCACTGCAGGTAGTCGAGTTTGGCGGTCAGGCCCTTGAGGTCGCCGATGCCGTCGCCGTTGCTGTCCTGGAAGGAGCGGACGAGTACCTCGTAGAAGACGGCGCGTTTGAACCACTCGGGGTCCCGGTCCTTGGCGGGAGTGTCCTCGAAGGTGTCCGGGACGGGCTCGTTGACGATCATATTGTGGGTGACCCTCCGATCTGCGGGGTGGACGGTCGCAGAACCGAGAAGACATGCCCGGGCCTATGGCCCGGTTCGAGTCGCACATAGTTGGCCCTGCCCCAGTGATAGGTCTCGCCGGTGAGCTCGTCGCGCACCGGCACCGACTCGTGCCAGTTCAGGCCGAGTTGCGGCATGTCCAACGAGACCGTGGCCTCCTGGGTGTGGTGCGGGTCGAGGTTGGCGACGACCAGAACCGTGTTCGATCCGCTCCGCTTGCTGTACGCGATCACCTCGTCCTTGTCGACGTGATGGAAGTGGAGGTCGCGCAGCTGCCGCAGGGCCGGATTGCGGCGCCGGATGTCGTTGAGCCGGGTGATGAGGGGGGCGATGGTGCGGCCCTCGCGTGTGGCGGCTTCCCAGTCGCGGGGTTTGAGCTGGTACTTCTCCGAGTCGAGGTACTCCTCGCCGCCCTCCCGCAGCGGGGTGTTCTCGCACAGTTCGT
>NZ_JBIBKS010000085.1:0-1335 GCF_042959345.1 Streptomyces sp. NPDC007905
GCCATGTGGCACTCGTCGCCGCCCGACCGGTAGTCGCCGAAGTAGTCGACCACGTCCTCCGGCCACTGGTTGGCCTCCGCCAGCAGCACCGTGTCGGGGTACATCGCGTCGATCTCGCGGCGGACGCGTTTGAGGAAGGCGTGCGTGGCGGGCAGGTTCTCGCAGTTGGTGCCCTCTTCCGCGTACAGGTACGGCACCGCGTCGAGACGGTAGCCGTCGATGCCGAGGTCCAGCCAGAACTTCAGCGCGGCCAGGATCTCCTCCTGCACGGCCGGGTTCTCGTAGTTCAGATCCGGCTGGTGGGAGAAGAAGCGGTGGAAGTAGTACTGGCCCCGAATGGGATCGAAGGTCCAGTTGGAGACCTCGGTGTCGACGAAGATGATCCGCGCGTCCTGGTACTGCTTGTCGTCGTCGGCCCACATGTAGTAGTCGCCGTAGGGGCCGTCGGGGTTCTCCCGGGACTCCTGGAACCACGGGTGCTGGTCGCTGGTGTGGTTCATGACGAAGTCGATGATCACGCGCATGCCGCGCTGGTGCGCGGCGTCCACGAACTCCACGAAGTCGGCCAGGTCACCGAATTCGGGGAGTACGGCGGTGTAGTCGGAGACGTCATAACCGCCGTCACGCAAGGGCGACTTGAAAAAGGGGGGCAGCCACAGGCAGTCCACGCCCAGCCACTGCAGATAGTCGAGCTTGGCGGTCAGGCCCTTGAGGTCGCCGATGCCGTCGCCGTCGCTGTCCTGGAAGGAGCGGACGAGTACCTCGTAGAAGACGGCGCGTTTGAACCACTCGGGGTCCCGGTCCTTGGCGGGAGTGTCCTCGAAGGTGTCCGGCACGGGGTCGTTGACAGTCATGACGCTGAGGGCCCTCCGATCTGTGGCGTCGATCGCCCGACGCGGAGCACATGCGCCGGCGTCCGGCCGGGCGTGAGGCGCACGTAGCTGGTCCTGCCCCAGTGGTAGGTCTCCCCTGTCAGTTCGTCGTGCACGGACAGGGCAGCGTTCCAGTCCAGGCCGAGTTGCGGCATGTCCAACGAGACCGTGGCCTCCTGGGTGTGGTGCGGATCGAGGTTGACGACCACGATGACCGTGTCCGGGCCCGTGCTCTTGCTGTAGGCGAGCACGTTGTCGTTGTCGGTCCGGTGGAAGCGGAGGTTCCGCAGGCGCTGTAGCGCGGGGTGCTGCCGGCGAATGGTGTTGAGCCGGGTGATGAGGGGGGCGATGGTGCGGCCCTCGCGTGCGGCGGCTTCCCAGTCGCGGGGTTTGAGCTGGTACTTCTCCGAGTCGAGGTACTCCTCGCCGCCCTCCCGCAGCGGGGTGTTCTCGCACAGTTCGT
>NZ_JBIBKS010000086.1:0-1270 GCF_042959345.1 Streptomyces sp. NPDC007905
CGGTCACGTCCGCCGGAGTGGTGTATCGACGGCCACTCGGTGATCTCGTTTTGAGGCTATGCGGTGAGTTCGGTCGGGAGGACGGTGTCGTCGGTTTCTGACTCGATCGGGTGGAGGCGGGCCTTGGCGAGGAGGTCGCGGCCCATGTAGCGGCGGGCCTCGGTCCACTCGTCGTTCTGCTCGGCCAGAACCGCGCCGACGAGCCGGATCAGGGCGGTGCGGTCGGGGAAGATGCCGACCACGTCGGTGCGGCGGCGGATCTCCTTGTTCAGCCGCTCTTGGGGATTGTTCGACCAGATCTGCCGCCAGCTCTCACGCGGGAACGCGGTGAACGCCAGCAGATCGTGCTGGGCGGCGTCCAAGTGGGCTGCTGCCTTGGGGAACTTGGCCTCCAGTGCGTCCAGCACATGTCGCATCTGGGCCTGGACGGCGTCGGTGTCGGGTTGTTCGAAGACGGTCCGCAGCAGCGTGGCCACCCACGGCTGGGCGGACTTTGGCACCTGGCTCAGCAGATTCCGGGCGTAATGCGTGCGGCATCGCTGCCAGGAGGCTCCGGGCAGGGTGGCGCCGATCGCGTTCACCAGGCCGGTATGCGCGTCGGAGATGACCAGCTGGACGCCGGACAGGCCGCGGGCGATCAGCGAGCGCAGGAAGGCGAGCCAGCCGGCGCCGTCCTCGGCGGTGGCGACATCGAGGCCGAGGATCTCGCGGTGCCCGTCGGCGTTGACACCGACCGCGATCAGCGCGTGGACGTTGATGATGCGGCCGCCCTCGCGGACCTTCTGGGTCAGCGCGTCGACCCAGACGAACGAGTACGGGCCGGCGTCCAGGGGCCGGTTGCGGAAGGCTGCGACTTGCTCGTCCAGGTGCTTGGCCATCGCGCTGACCTGGGACTTCGACAGTTGGGTGACGCCGAGGGATTCGGCGAGTTTCTCGACTCTGCGGGTGGACACGCCGAGCAGGTAGGCGGTGGCCACCACCGAGATGAGGGCCTGCTCGGCCCGTCGGCGGCGTTCCAGCAGCCAGTGAGGGAAGTAACTGCCGCTGCGGAGCTTGGGGATGGCGAGTTCGACGGTACCGGCCCGGGTGTCCCACTCGCGTGGGCGGTAGCCGTTGCGGTGGTTGACTCTCTCGTCGCTGACCTGCCCGTATTCGGCATTGCAGACGGCATCTGCCTCGGCGGACATGAGTGCGTCGGCGAACGTCTTGACCATCGCGCGCAGCAGATCGGGACTCGCCGCGGCGAGGTTGTCCTCGGCGAGGGCATGCA
>NZ_JBIBKS010000087.1:0-1237 GCF_042959345.1 Streptomyces sp. NPDC007905
TTCTGGGCAGGGGGCGGTGGCAGGTGGTGCAGGTGCCGGTCCAGCAGTTCAGCAGGTCCTGGAGGGCGTCGAGGGTCTGGTAGAGGGTGAGTCCGCTGTATCGGCTTTTGGGGCCAGGCGCTGTTCGGTGAGGAATGCGTGGGCGGCGGTGACCAGGGTGACGTGGTGGTGCCAGCCGTTCCAGGAGCGGCCTTCGAAGTGGTCCAGGCCGAGGCCGTGCTTGAGTTCCCGGTAGTCGTGCTCGATGCGCCAGCGGATCTTGGCCAGGCGGACCAGCTCGGCCAGCTGGGTATCGGTGGGCAGGTTGGACAGCCAGTAGTCGGTGGGTGCTTCGGCTCCGGCGGGCCATTCGATCAGCAGCGTGACCTCGGGCAGGACACCGTCCCAGGGGCCCTCTTGCGCGGTGGCGGCGGCCTGGGCCAGGCGCCGGGCCCGGACCCCGGCCGGCCGCACCCGCAGTGCCAGAAAGTGCGAACGCATCGGTCCGCGGGAGCCTTCCCGCCAGGTGACCTCGGTGAAGGCCTGCCGGCCATGGCCGGCCGCCAGCGCGGCCACCGGGAGCGGCTTGTGGCGGTAGCGGGGCTGCGGCTTGCGGCCGTTGCCGGACCAGGGCGGGGCAACGGGCAGCGCATCATGCGGGTGGACGGTCACATCCGAGCGGATCGCCACCACGTAGGCGATGTCCCGGTCGGCCAGCCCGGCCCGGAAGTCGGCGTTCTGCCCGTAGCCGGCGTCGGCCACCAGCACCGGCGGCACCAGGCCCCATGTGGCCAGCTCGTCCAGGGTGTCCAGGGCCAGGCGCCACTTCTCCCGGTGCCCGATCTCCTCAGGGATCCCCGTCTTGCGCCGGCGCACCGGATCGTCCGCCCACTCCTGGGGCACGAACAGGCGCCACTGCAGCGGACAGGACGCGGTGTCGGAGACCGCGTGCACGCTCACCGCGACCTGACAGTTGGCCTGCTTGCCCAACGCGCCGCAGTACTGGTGGGCGACCGCCACCGACATCCGGCCGTCCTTCGGGAAGGACACGTCATCGACCGCCCAGGCGTCCGGGCCGATCTGCGGCACCATGCGCTCCGCGATCCGCCGCCGCACCGGCAGCGGATCCCAGGTCGACTGGTTCACGAACTGCTGCAGGTTCTGCTCGTTGCCGTCCGGCAGCCGCTCCGCCATCGGCTGGATCGACTTGCGCCGCCCGTCCAGCATCAGTCCCCGCAGATAGCAGTCGCCCTTGGCC
>NZ_JBIBKS010000088.1:0-1047 GCF_042959345.1 Streptomyces sp. NPDC007905
ACCGACGACACCGTCCTCCCGACCGAACTCACCGCATAGCCTCAAAACGAGATCACCGAGTGGCCGTCGATACACCACTCCGGCGGACGTGACCGAGTCCCGGACGGGCCTCCGGGTTGTCCATGGCACCGCAGGTGCCCACCAGCCGGGCGCGCCGGAACCCGCCGATGAAGGTCGGAATGTAGCCGGAGCGGATCTCATGCTCCGCGCAGAGCTTCTCCAGCGTGGTGAAGAAGCCCTCGCCGTGGTCCATGGCGAAGACGAACTTCCGGCCTCGGCGGAACTGCGTGGCGCGCATCGGGCTCGCCGACAACCCCTCAACCCGGTGCATTCCCGCGGATCTCAGCCCAGTCCCCACGTGGATCACCCTCGCTTCCTCCTGACCTCACAGACGGTGAAGCCCGGAGGATCAAAAGACCGCAGGGGGCTGACTTTTCATCCGCCGTACGTGGCCCTCGTTTCACCCGTTGCCGAGAGCTGTGAGCCCGTTGCCCCCATCGAGCTCGTCGGCATGCATGGCAGCCACGCATTCGATCAGCAAACCTGTGCTGTTGCTCGCATCGCAGCGACGTAAGTATTCAACGGGGTGATCTATTCACCCTGACGCCCACGCAGCCGTGTCACTCACACGACTTCGCCTTCGCGTTAGGCTCGTTAAGCATGTGCCTTTGCCATCGCGTCACCGTGCTGGATGGGTGCTGGATGTGCCTGCATCTACGCAACTCAGGCCCTTGCGGTGGAGTTCCGCTTCAACGTGTAGTCGTCCATTTACTGTGCGTTAGAATCTTCGTCAATGCGCAGGTCGAAGGGGTCGGGCTCTGACGAGTCCGACCCCTTCTGCGTTCCCGTGCTGACAGGGGTGCTGGTTTTCTGGCCTGGCATCACGCACCGGCCCCCGACGTCATCCCTCTTTGGGCCCGGTGGGGCTCAAACCACTCCTGGGCGGGGCCGGAGCAGGGCTTGCGCAAGTTCCCGGGATCGCCCAACTGGCGTGAGAACGCTGCGGGTTGGGGTGGACGATAGAGCGGACACGGGATCCGTGATCAT